>JAQUEZ010000194.1 GCA_028684915.1 Desulfobulbus sp. | reverse complement strand
TCGCTGGTCGTTTTGTTGTTGACGCTGCAGCTGTTGTTGTTGCTGCTGACGCCGCTGGTCATCTTGCTGCCGACGCTGCAGCTCCTGTTGCTGTTGACGCCGCTGGTCATCCTGCTGCCGACGCTGCATCTCCTGTTGCTGCTGACGCCGCTGGTCATCCTGCTGCCGACGCTGCATCTCCTGTTGCTGCTGACGCCGCTGGTCATCTTGCTGCCGACGCTGCATCTCCTGTTGCTGCTGACGTCGCTGGTCGTTTTGTTGTTGCCGCTGCAACTGTTGTTGACGTTCCAATCGCCCCTGATTCTCTTGTTGCTGGCGTTGATCCCCCAGCTCGTTTGTCTGTCGGCGTTGCTCCATAGCCTGGCGCCCCGTCTTCTGTTGGCGACGATCTTGATCCCCTCGGTCAACCTGTTGTGGCCGATCCTGTTCCTGCCGCGTTTGCAAACGACGACCCTGCGCGTTTTCCCTGCGATCCGGACGAGAATCCTGGGGAGTATTTCTCAGCTGATTACCACGGTCCTCTGTTGTCTGTTGACGATTAAAGCGTTGCTCCCGATCCGACGGCGACCGATCATTTGCCCCCTTGCCGTCCACCTGCTCGCGATCCTGATTGCGGCGATCCCGGATCTCCCGTGGGGCACGCGGCCCTTGCTGAATTCTCTCACGACCTGCACTTGCCTCGCTCCGATCATTGGGCTGCGGGGTCCGTATTCCACCATTTTGGCGGTCCAGCTCAGTCTGCTGGCGGTCCCGATTACGCTCCATATTCGGGCGATCCTGATTGCGACGATCTTTCACTTCCTGCGGATCTCGTGGCCCGTGCTGTCGTCCTTCGCTCCGATCCGATCCAGCTTGGCCCTGGGTATCAACTTGACGATTCTTCCGGTCCCTAGGAGAGACAGGACCTTGCCCACGTTCTTCTCCCCTGCCGGGCTGATGTTGCAACCGATCCCTTCGATCCTCAATATTGGATGGACGATCCGGCCCTCTTTCGGGATTCCGCCCTCCACCAAATTGGTTATCGCGTGAAGGACGCCGCTCACGATCCTGGGATTTAAACTCTTTTCGTGGCAGAGTGGAGCGGTCAAGGGGCCGTGAACGTTGATCGGCATCCACCATCTTATTGCTGACAAAGGGAGAATGGCGTTCCTCTCGCCGTTGCAATTCCCGCCCTGCTTTCGCGCGGCCCATATCCTGCGCAATCCGCTGCCGATCATGGCGGCCACCAGCCTGGAAGCGCTCCTGATTATGGCGAATCCGCTCAGAGGTCATGGTGTGGGGTTTACGTCTGGCCTCTCGATCGCCGAAATCAAAACGCCGCTTGTCCCCTCTAAACGAATCCCAGGAAGTCATAGGCTTAAATTGGCGGAACGACTGATCACGCCTGAAATCCCGCCGAATGTCATCCGAATAACGGTGGCGACTATAAAAATGATCCCGGCCGATTACACTGGCATGCCCCAAATAACGGTAGCGGGAAAGGTTTATCATGGGCACTTGATGACGAATCACCTTGGTCCGATGCCCCCAGTGGCGATAGCCGTAATAATCTTCCTTGGGTGCCAGCGGTACCCAGCCGATCTCGCTGCCACGACTGAACCAACCCACCCGGCCCGGGTACCAGCCAAACCCAAGGTGGGCACTCGGAGTTGAGGGGTAACGACGAACCACCGGCGGCATCCAGTACCAGGCATGGGCGGCATCGACATAGGCCCAAGAACCGTAGTGGTGGGTCATGTAACCAAAGGGTTCAGCCGGAATCCAGCAGTTATCGCCGTAATAGTCAACCCAGCGACCGACGGTAAACGGCTGCCAGCCAGCGGCAACACGAGTAGGCCGCCACATGTCGCGTTCGGCGCCGTCGTAATAAACCCGCTCCCAACGACCGTTTTCCTCCAGGGTATAGGCTTCAGGCCGAATTGGCGCCGGCAACAGGTTGGCGGTGGTGCTGCCGGCTTGCCGCCGCTGCGCCCAGAGCGATTCCCGTTGATTGTTCCAATCGTCCCAATCGCCATCCACTGTTCCGTTGCCGCTGGTAACCGTCTGCTTATCGGCAATGACCGAATCACTGCCTTCCCGGACCGGATACCGCTGGCCGGTTACGTCATGGAGAAACTCGACCTCACCGCGAACCGCAATCACCTCGAGCGACTCATCCCCGACATAAAGGTCAAAGGCTGCCCCGGCTGGGGCAACCACCGAACCAAAGGGCGTAGTGGCCTTGATGAGGGTGTCGCTACTCTTATTTTCAAACCGGGCCTGTCCCGATGCCACGTCTATGGTGGTGGCATCGGCAACAAGATCAATCATCTGCACCTGGGTATTTTGACCGATCCGCATCCAGGTCCCATTAGGCATAATCAACTCGGACCGTCCGTTATCACTGCTATAGAGGGTGTCTTCCAGACCAAAAGGCGCATCGGCAACGGTCTGGGTCCAATCCTTTTCCTCTGGAACATAGCGGAGCAGGTCGCCTTCGATAAAACTGATGCGGCCAACCATAATCTCCGCCCTATCCTCCAGGGACCAGGCCGGGGCGGCAAGCGCAAGTAATCCTAGGCCGGCAGCCAACAAAAGACAGAGGAACCGTAGAGCTCGATCCATGAAGGTCTCCTTCGTTTGACGAACAATGGGGAACCGGGGTATAAGACCCCGATCAGACGAAAAACAGTCTACGATTTCATTACATGAATTTCAACGGCTTCCACGTGTATTTTTACGAATCAGTTGCCGATAACCATATCTTTGAGAGACCATGGCCACTGCAACCTCGGGCCGGGGCGGTCAACGCCTCAGTGCCAATGAACAGACCACGGAAATTCTGCTCACCGCAATCCACAAAATCAGCAGCCTGCTGACCCGTCCGATCTCCCTGGATCGCATTCTCACTTCGATCGTCAAGGAGACCTGCCAGGTGTTCGGCTTTACCCGCATGGCCATATTTCTCACCGACAAACACCGCGGGTTGCTCGAGTGTAAGTACATCCACGGATTCAACAGTCAGGCCTCCAAGCGGGCTGTTCGCTACCCCTACCGCATCGCCGACCAGGACTGCGTCGAGACCCGGGTGGTCCGCTTCGGCCGTACCGTTTATATCCGTAATTATCAAAGCGACGCCGGACTGAGCCCCATTGATCTGACGGTGAGCAAACTCATGGAGCGGGTCTCCACCATTGCCGTGCCCCTCAAGATCAAAAAAGATGTCATCGGTCTGATCGCAGCCGACAAGGACGCCGTGGCCCTCAAGCTGAGCCGCAAGGATATCAATGCCTTTACCACCTTTGTCAACCAGGCGAGCATCATCATCGAGAATGCCCGACTCCAGGAGCAGAACAAGCAGAAGATCAGCCAACTCCTCACCCTCCAGGATATCAGCCACAAAGCCAGTTCCACCTTTCACCTGGGCAAACTACTGCAGATTATCTGTACCAGTGCGGTCAAACTGACCAGGGGGAACAGTGCCCGGCTCTTTCTTATGGATGAAGAAGGAAGGGAGCTGACGCTTTCCGCCCAGCAGGGGCAGAGTAGTCCTAAAAACAGCTGGATGCGATTTGCGCTCGGTGACGGGGTTGTGGGCTGGGTTGCCCAAAAGGGTCAGCCACTGTTTCTCAACACTAACGCAGCAGCCGAGCACTACCCTTTTTCAGCTGAGATTACAGCCCCCCTTTTGGCTGTACCGCTGATCAATGAAAAACAGGTCATGGGCGTGCTCCAGATCGACGGCGAACAGCCAGCAGCCTTTACCGAAGACGACCAGAAACTATTGATGATCTTTGCCGGTCACAGCGCGGGGTTAATCCGCAACCTGCGTCTCTATGACCAGGTAATGACCGAACGCAACTTCCGCGAAAATATCCTGGAGAGTTCACCCAACTCCATGATTTCGATTAATCTCCGCCAGGAAATCACCTCGCTCAATCGGCGCACGGAAGAAATATTTCACATCCGCCGCACCGAGGTCATGGGGGGGCAGCTGGGGACCATTTTCGGCCAAGAGATCAAACGCATTGCCGATCTGGCACTCCAGGATCTCGCGGTGGTCAACCGCAAGGAGATTCACTGGCAGGCACAGGAAAACACCACCGTTATCCTCGGGATCACCTCTTCCCTGCTGCGCAACCATCAGGGGGCACTCATCGGTGCCATGCTCATTGTCCGCGACCTGACCGAGGAGAAGAAGAATGAATCGCTGATGCGGCGAATCGATCGACTGACCTCCCTGGGGCAGCTTTCCGCCGGTATCGCCCATGAAATTCGCAACCCCTTGGCCAGCATCTATTTCAATGTCCAGCTGCTTGCCAAAAAACTCCCGGAAACCGATCCCGCCCGCAGCCTGATCAACGACATTCAAGAGGGCGTCAACCGTATCCGCACCCTGGTAAAAGGGATGCTCGATTTTGCCAAACCCTCGCGCCCCCAGCTCAAACACAATCCCTTGCCCGCCATCCTCCAAGAGTCCATCGCCCTCATCGACTCGCAGCTCAAAAAGAACAAGGTCGAGGTATGCTGCACTATCGCCGACCACCTGCCGGATATCGTCTGTGATGCACACCAAATCCAGCAGGTGGTGGTCAATCTGTTGTTAAATGCCATGGAGGCCCTGCCCGGGGGCGGAGTTATCGAACTGACAGCCCGGTCCACGCGAGAAGGTTCGCCCGCTAGTGAACAGGTTGTCCTTCAGTGCCGCGACCAGGGGGTGGGCATCCGTTTCGATCACCTACCGACCATTTTCAACCCTTTTTTCACCACCAAGGCCGACGGTACCGGCCTGGGGCTTTCTATTGTCCACAAAATCCTGGAGCAACATAAGGCTCAAGTCGACGTGGTCAGCGAGGAAGGCAATGGCACCACGTTCACCCTCAGTTTTCCGGTTTATCCGCACACGGAGACCCCATGGACCGCTACACAATTCTGATCGTCGACGACGATCGGCTGCTGCAGAACGCACTCAATAACATCCTCGGCGAGCAGTATCACACCCTCATTGCCGGCAGCGGCGAAGAGGCGCTTGCTTTGATCGAGAACAAGACGGTGGATTTAGTTCTGCTTGATATCCGTCTGCCTGGGATGGACGGCATGGAGACCCTTGAGGCCATCAAGGCTTGTGAGCAGGACTTGCTGGTGATCATGATGACCGCCTACGAGGATATCCAAACCGTTATCACCTCCATGCGCCAGGGCGCTTACGATTATCTGGTCAAACCCCTGGAAATGGAGGTGCTCGAGCTGGTGGTGACCAAAGCCCTGGAAACAGTGTGGCTGAAAAAAGAGGTCGAAAAACTGCGTCATGGATATCTAAGTCAGTTTCATATCGAAGAGGTGGTGGCTGAGAGCGAGGAAATCCAGGCCGTGTTCGACTTTGCCGCCAAAGTGGCCAAGAGCGACGACACCACGGTGTTGATCGAGGGGCAGAGCGGTGTGGGTAAGGAGGTGGTAGCGCGGACCATCCACCACCGCTCCAGCCGCTTCGATAAATCCTTTATCGGTATCAACTGCGGGGCCATCAACAAGGAGTTACTTGAAAGCGAACTCTTTGGCTACGGCAAAGGGGCCTTCACTGGCGGGCTGCCGGAGGGCAAACAGGGCAAGATCGAGCTGGCTGATGGCGGCACCCTTTTGCTGGATGAGATCGGCGAACTGCTGCCCGAGGCCCAGGTGAAGTTGCTCCGCTTTCTTGAGGAACGTGAATTTTACCCCGTGGGTGATTCGCGTAAAATCAAGGTGGATGTGCGCATCATTGCCGCGACCAACAAAAGCCTTGAAACCCTGGTACAGGCTGGCAGTTTCCGTGAAGACCTCTACTACCGCCTCAATGTGGCCAGGGTCACGGTGCCGCCTCTTGCCCAGAGGCGTGCGGACATCATCCCCCTGGCGCTGGTTTTCATGCACCAGTTCAACCAGAAATTCGCCAAGAATTTTCGCCGCTTTGACCTCCAGGCAAGGAACATGCTGATCGAGCACAGCTGGCGGGGCAATATCCGCGAGTTGAAAAATGCAGTGGAACGGGTGGTCCTCATGGAAGACGGCGACACCATTCTTCCCGAACATCTCGCCTTTCTCGGTGTTGTCCTCCATGCACCACTACCGCGCAATACGCAGTCTATCCGCATCCCTCCCGAGGGGCTCGACCTAGAAAAACTGAACCGGGATCTCATTATCCAGGCATTGGAGCTAAGCGGAGGAAACAAGAGCAAAGCGGCAAAACTTTTAGCTATTTCCAGACCGACCCTGATTTATCGAATTGAGAAACACGGCCTGTCCACCTAAGCCGCTCTATTCTCTTCTCCTCAATCAAACCGCCTTATAGCGGATTTGCTGCACACCCTGGCCAACGGATGTAGCAAATGCTTCATTCCCCCAAATCGCTTGCGCCACCGGCTCTTATCTCTTTTCCCTCCTTGGAAGTGCCCATGTCCGCGCCCCCTCTGTAGCATATGCTCCACTGGGGGCACAGCCCCTTTTCGAAAGGGTTTCCCACATTACCACGTATTATCATTCACATAAACGGCACGCCCTTTCCTGGCACAGCATGTGCTTTGCTTATTGGATCCTTACACTAATTTCCCTAACTGATTGAAAGCCTATCATCCAATTTTTTTTCGACCAAGGCTTGATGTACGGACAAGCCTTAGAGGCAACCGACCTCCCGTTCTCTCGCTGGAGATTGTCTGCCCCATTTTTATTCCCTGCTGGATCACACAAGGAGAAAACAATGCGAGAAGCAGTCATTGTCAGTGCGGTTCGAACCCCACTTGGCAGTTTTAACGGCACGTTGTCCCAACTTGGCGCGACCAAACTTGGTGGACTGATTATCGATGAAGCGATTCGCCGTGCCGGTATCGCCAAAGAAGAAGTCAACGAGACAATCATGGGCATGGTCCTGCCCTGCGGCTACGGGCAGAACCCGGCCAAACAGGCGGCCATCCAGGCCGGACTTCCCTGGGAAGTTGAAGCGATAACCGTCAACAAAGTCTGCGGTTCCGGTCTCAAGGCGGTGATGCTGGCCGCCCAGGCTATCCAATTAGGTGATGCCGATGTGGTTGTCGCTGGCGGCATGGAAAATATGACGATGGCCCCCTTTTACCTCGATAAGGCCCGCTCCGGCTATCGCATGGGTGATGCAACCATGCACGACCACATGGTCCACGATGGGCTGTGGGATATCGTCAACGACTTCCATATGGGCATTTCCAACGAGCTCTGCTCCGAGCGCTACCAGGTCAGCCGTGAAGATCAAGATCGCTATGCAGCTGAGTCCTACCGCCGCACCCTAGTTGCCCAGGCCGCAGGGAAATTCGACGATGAGATCATGGCGGTCGAAATCCCTCAGCGCAAAGGCGATCCCAAGGTATTCTGGAAGGATGAATGCCCCCAGGAGACCAGTTACGAGCAACTCGCCAAAATGAAACCGGCCTTCCAAAAAGGCGGCGTCACTACCGCCGGCAATGCCTCGATCATCTCCGACGGAGCCGCGGCAGTGGTGGTTATGAGCCGGGAAAAGGCCGAGGCCCTGGGCTGCACCATTATGGCCACCATCGGTGCCCAGGCCTCCTACGGCATTGATATGAAATACGTCCTGGTCGCCCCTATCTGGGCAGTGCCTAAATGTTTGGCCAAGGAGGGGATCTCCAAAGAAGAGATCGACCTCTACGAGATCAATGAGGCCTTCAGCGGCTCCACCGTGGCTGCGCTCAAGACCCTGGAACTTGATCCGGCCAAGGTCAACGTCAACGGCGGCTCCGTAGCCTTGGGCCATCCCATCGGTGCGAGCGGTTGCCGCCTGCTGGTAACCCTGCTGCACGAGATGGTTCGCCAGAACAAAAAACGCGGTCTGGTTTCTCTCTGCCTCGGTGGTGGTGAGGCCGTGGCTATGATCGTCAAACGATAATCGTAAAAAACGCTGTACCCTCCTGCCGCCGCAGATCGGTGGTTATTTGAGCCGTGATAAATACAAATAGATCTCGGATGTTGCTGTTCGTTAGTTCCACCATCGGCCCACTACTTGGCGTCGATTGACCAGTTTGATTGTACTGATGGAGTTTTTGATCGATACAGAGCAAAAAGGAGAAACGCGATGAACCTTGATTTAAATGAAGAACAAAAACTGATCCAAGATACCGCCCGTGACTTTGCCAAAACCGAACTCGAACCGGTGGCGGCCAAGCTCGATGCGGAGAAGGATCGCTCCACCCTGCTGACCAACCTGAAAAAGCTGGCTGAGCTTGGATTCATGGGCCTTAATATCAAGGAGGAATACGGCGGCTCCGAGGCTGGTGTAGTTTCCTTCAGTGTTGCCATGACCGAAATCGCCCGGGCCTGTGCCTCAACCGCAGTCACGGTTTCGGTGAACAACATGGTCTGCGAGGTTATCCAGGCCATCGGCAGTGAAGAACAGAAAAACGCCTATATTCCCAAGATTTGTTCTGGTGAATTTGCTGCCGGCAGCTTCGGCCTCACCGAGAACTGCGCCGGTTCCGACCCTTCGGGCATGGGTACCACTGCAGTGAAAGATGGGGATTCCTATGTGATCAACGGCTCCAAAATTTTTATCACCAGCGCTCCCTATGCAGGCGTATTCGTGGTCTGGGCCGTCACCGACAAGGAAGCACCCCAAGGCAAGGGTATCAGCTGCTTTTTGATAGAAGCCGGAACCCCTGGTCTGACTATCGGCAAGGAAGAGCACAAGATGGGCCAGCACGCCTCGGCCACCAATGAGCTCATCTTTGACAACTGCCGCGTCCCGGCATCGGCAATGATGGGCAAACCCAACGACGGTTTCCGCATAGCCGTGGCCGAGTTGGCCGGTGGCCGGATCGGTATTGGATCGCTTGGTCTGGGGCTAGGCCTCGCGGCCATGGACTATGCAACCAAGTATGCCAACGAGCGGCAACAATTTGGGAAAAAGATCAGTAGTTTCCAGGCAATCCAATGGATGATCGCCGATTCCTATACCGAGCTCGAGGCAGCCCGCCTGCTGCTAATGAATGCCGCCTTCCGTAAGGAACAGGGCCGCTCCTTTGCCAAAGAGGCGTCCATGGCAAAAGTCTACGCCACAGAGAGCGCCAACCGCGCCTGCTATAACGCCCTGCAGATACTCGGCGGTTACGGTTACACCCAGGATTTCCCCATTGAGCGTTTTGCCCGCGATGCCCGGATCACCACCATTTACGAAGGCACCAGTGAAATCCAGCGGCTGATCATCTCCCGCGAGATCCTGCGCGGAATTGCCGCTTGAAACAAAAAGAGCAGCATAGACCCTGCACAAGAAATTCTCGAACAAAGAAACTGAAGTTCAGGAATACAGGAACGTCGCTTCTGCAGCTTTCGGCAAGTGCGACCACTTTTTAAGGAGAACAGTATGAGTACGGATAAACGCATTACCCTGCAGCAGGCAGCCGAGATCGTCAAAAACGGCTCCAGCCTGACATTTTCCGGATTTACCATCTGGCGGCGCCCCTTTGCCCTGATCTATGAGCTGATCCGCCAGCAAAGGCGGGGTCTGCACCTGATCGAGGTCAACGGCGGTCCTCAGACCGAATTCCTCGTCGGCGCCGGTTGCGTCGATATCTGGGAGTCATGCTGGGTCGGCCATGAGCTCTACGGCAAATACGGCGCCAACCTCTCGCGCAAGGTGGGCACCAAAGAGATTATTGTCGAGGATTACAGCCATGCGGAAATGATGTTTCGTTTCGCCGCAGCCTCCCAGGGTGCGCCCTATGCGGTCACCCAAACCTCGCTCGGCACCGATATCCACAATCCGGAATTCGATATGCTCGGCCGGGCCGGAAAACGCGACGGCAAGCGTATTGCCAAGCAGAAATACATCTTTGCCGATGATCCTTTCTTTGATGCCGGTCCCCAGGTGCTGATTCCGGCGGTCAAGGTCGATGTCGCTGTCCTCTGCGTGCAGCAGGTGGGTGAGGAAGGCACGGTGCGGGTAGCAGGCCAGCTCTACTCAGATCCAGAAGCCTGCCGCGCTGCGGACATCACCATCGCCATTGCCGAAGAGATCGTGCCTGAGGAATACCTACGCCGCGATGCCTACCACAACACCATTGCCAGCTTTGAGGTCGATCATATCCTCGAATGCCCCTTTGGTGCCCATCCCACCGGAATGTTTGGCAAGTATGACGTAGACGGTGCCTATCTCAAGGATTTCTATTCCAAAACCCGCACCCAGGAAGGCTTTGATGCCTTTGCAAAGGAATGGATTTTCGGTCAGGACCACATCAGCTACCTGGAAAAACTCGGCTGGCCGCGGATGCTGAACCTCAAGGCCAACACTGCCCTTAACTACAAACCTCGCAAATAGAAGGGAGAGAATAATGAGCAATTACGCATCGCCCGAAGAGTACAATCTGGCGGACCTGCTGTGCTGCGCCGCCTCGCGCGAGGTCCAGGATAACGAAATCGTCTTTGCCGGCACTGGTCTTCCCATGGTGGCCATCATGCTCGCACAGAAGACCCATGCGCCTAACCTGAAACTGATCTTTGAGGCCGGTACTCTGGACGGACGACCGCCGGAGCTGCCGACTTCTGTGGGTGACGCCCGCTGCGAGTCCGGGGCATCGCGCTCCTCGGGGCTGTACGACGCCTTCTCCATTGCCCAACGTGGGTATGTCGATCTGGGCTATCTCGGCGGGGCCGAAGTGGATAAGTACGGCAACGTCAACACCACCTGTATCGGCAACTACCTGGATCCCGACCTCCGCCTCACCGGCAGCGGCGGCAATCCGGACATCAATTCCTTTGCCAAACGCACCGTCTTCATCATGGTCCATGAAAAACGGCGCTTTGTCGAAAACGTAAGCTATATCACCAGCCCCGGCTGGCGGGTAAAAAAATGGCCGGGCGGTGAATGGGTCCATCGCCGCGAACTCTATGGAGCCGCCTTCCGTGGTGGCCCTTCGGGGATCATTAGCACCGCCGGTGTGTTCCGCTTCGACGAGGTTGATGGCCACATGTACCTCGATACCTGCCATCCCGGCAAGACCGCAGAAGAAATTAAGGAACTCTGCCAGTTCGACCTTGATGTCTCCCGGGTCAACGGCGAGACTGTCCCGCCCACCCGTGAGGAGTTGCATATCATCCACGACGTGCTCGACCCGGATGAAATTTTCATTCCTAAGGTGAAGAAGGCTTGAAGTCGATTAACCGCTAAAAATAAAAAAGGCGTCGCAGTTGCTGCGGCGCCTTTTTTATTGGTTGGCCCACCTCGTTGATCGGATAAAATTATCGTGTCGAAGAAGAAATCCGCAGACAGGAAAGCGTCTGATGATTATTGAGCCTTAGATGATAATCTTCCTTCCGAGTCGAAAGTTGCGGGAAAAATTGTACGGGTACGATTTACGCGTCGATTATCGAAAAAAAGGGCGTTATGAGTAACATACTTGGTATCTCGTGGCCTTGATTCAAAATCATACCGAAATAACGTGTAGAGTAGAGCGCTGATGAGAGCACCAAGAACCAACGATTATGTTTTGCCGCACGCGGCTATTCCATATCAGAAGATTTCCTGGTGGCATCAGCGCCCCCTCGTCGAACCGGACGTGCGGGTT
>JAQUEZ010000520.1 GCA_028684915.1 Desulfobulbus sp. | reverse complement strand
TAGGTGGATGTGCCGAAGTGCTTCCCCAGCAACAGTATGGTCTTGGGGAAGTCTGCGCCGGCGAAGGCGTCTGAAATCTCTTTGACAAAGGCTTCATATTTCTTTGCTCCCTGGTATTCACCGGTGCCGCAAGCGATGTTGTGATCCCCGAGGTGCAGGACGCCAAAACATAAACTGGTGGATATCCGCGTAATCTGTGAAGTGACCTTTGCCCGCCCAATAGCAAGTTTAGTCCCCCCCGCCTGAAAATTGCGGCAATCCTCCATGTCGGCAGAATAGGCATAGATCGATTTTCGCTCATCGTCGCCTTGAAACAGCGAGCTTATGGCATAGTGTGCCCCCACGGCAGTCAAGCCGAGCATGGCCGGCCTGACGAATTTCTCGTAAATAGCCCGGCCGTTCCCGTGTTCAGGAAGGTTGCTCTTGGCACATTCAAGACGTTCGAGGAAACCTGGTTCGAAGGCCTCGGTGAAAAGCTGATCGGCTAATTGCAGTACTCTGCCTGCATATTGGATAACCTGAACCGTTTCGATTCCGGAAAGTTCGTCAAAAAACCAGCCACAGCTGGTGTACATGAGCATGGCGTGGCGTTGGAGTTCCATGAGCTTCAGGACGGTGATTTCGTCCTCATAGCTCAAAGGGCGGGCCGCGTGGCAGTTGAGAAACGCTTCAATTCGTTCGGGTGAACGGTTCATTATGATGTCGATGTAGGCATCCCGAGCCGCCCATGGGTCGTTCAGAAGTTTTCCGGCCAATTGTTCATAAGCCGGGTTCACCGCATCTCTGAGCCAATCCAAGGCTGCACGCAAGGGGGCTCGCCAGGCTTGATTCCAGCCCGGATTGCCGCCGCTGTTACAGCCGCAATCCGACCGCCAACGTTCGATCCCATGCATGCAGCTCCACGAGCTGTTATCAAAGATCTCCACTTCGTGCGTCGGTGGATGATTTTCCAGGTACTGGCCATAGTTGGTCAACTGCGCCAGCTCATTGGATTCGATGTGATTGAGCGCATGCGCCAGAGCCATGTCGCCGCCGCGATGGTGATGCCCATAGCTTTCGCCATCCGTTGCGATGTGGACCAGGCGAGGGGATGATTGGTCTTCCGGGAACGCGGACAGCAGCCTGTCGGCAAAAGCCTCGCCGTTATCGAGCAATCCTTCAAAGGCCAGAGCCTGCGAAATGGGGCCGTCGTAAAAGAACAGATTCATTGTCCGACCTGAAGGCAGCGAGATCCTGTAGGCCATGCCGGGGTCGATTTTTCCACCACGCACATCGTGCCATGCTTTTTCGTCAAGGGGGCGAACCTGCTGCGCCTGACTGGGGGAAAGGATCGCAAAGGCGATTTCGTGCTCGGCCAGAACCTCCAGAGAGGCGAGATCAACCGCTGTCTCCGGGAGCCACAATCCTTCGGGCTTGCGTCCAAAGCGGTATTCGAAATCCTTGATGCCCCAGATAATCTGGGTTTGCTTGTCACGGGTGTTAGCCAGCGGCAGGATCATGTGGTTGTAGGCTTGGGCTAATGCCGATCCGTGGCCGGAGAATTTTTCCAGGCTCTGCCTGTCCGCCTCGCGGATGGCCTCGTAGACGTCGAGGGCAAACTTCTCCATCCAGAGCAAAACCGTCGGACCGAAGTTGAAGCTTATGCTGTCGTAATTGTTGACCAATTGGGCTATTCGCCCTTTCGTGTCCCAGATTCTCGACACGGCGTTGGCAGCGTAGCATTCGGCTGTAATCCGCTCGTTCCAGTCGTGGTACGGGAACGCGGAATCCTGGATCTCAATGGCTTCCAGCCAGGGGTTTTCCCTGGGGGGTTGATAAAAATGCCCGTGAATACAGATGAATCTGTTTTTCATGCCGACTCCATTGTGCGATTTCACGCCGTGTGACTCTCTGTAGACAAAGACGATGGATATATGCTGCAAAAGCAGGCTGTTGCGTTAAGCCCGAAACAAAACCTCAGCATTGAAGAAAGGTGCTCCGGATGCAACAAACTCGGCCGAAAACCCGATCCTTGAGAACTGGCAGGCTGGGCTGACGAGATGATGTTCAGATCGTTGCCGTCTTTCCCTTTTCAGAAGCAGTTGCGCCTTCATCCTCCATTGAAGAGTTGCTTATGCCTATCACTTGCCAATACGAATCGAGGAAATGTCTCCCATGAGCCCGAAGACATTCAAGAGCCAAATGATCACGGCAATAATGACGACGGCGTTGAGAACTTTCTTGATGGTGGACTGCATCGGGATGTAGCTGTTAATCACCCAGAGGACCACTCCAACGACAACCAAAACAATGACTAATTGTAGCAATGGCATAGCATGTCTCCTTGTTATTTTGTTTTGCGCACCTGCAGTCGGCAAGACGCAAGAGGAAAGATGCATCAATCAAAATAGACTCTCTCAAGACTTCGACTTTAGGTGCGGGAACAGTTGAAAAAAATGTAGAGTATAGTGGTGTTTTTCTTTGTTGGGTGCTTCCTTTTTATTCGTCATTCCTGGAGGATTGCGCCGGCGATTGATACAGGTGGCGAAGGCTTGGCAATTGTCTTGTATCCGGACCACTGTTCCTTGAAGGACAGGGGCAAATAATAGGGTTTGTAGGTTTTATCCTGTGCAATTCGATCAATCTCGAATTCGAGGGATGCGCTCGACTGCTGGTTGTGGATGGTCACAGAGGCTACCGGCTGCTTGCCGGCAACCAAAATCCAGAGCAGTCCATCGCCTTCAGAGGAGGCAGAAGGCGGCAGGCTGTGAGAGGTATAGTGAGACCTTTTCG
>JAQUEZ010000519.1 GCA_028684915.1 Desulfobulbus sp. | reverse complement strand
ACAGCCCATTGAAATCATGCCCAGCACGAAGAAACGGATCACCACCTATCTTACGGACGAAGAATACCAATGCATGACCCGAGCAGCAGCTCAGACTGGCCTGTCGGTTTCAAAATACGTCAAACGGGTTTGTTTAGGACACTCCGTCACAAGCACTGTCGATTACCAAGCGGTTCTCGCGCTGACCAAAGCCAACGCCGACCTTGGCCGGCTTGGGGGCCTTTTCAAAATGTCATTATCCGAAGGCTCAGCCGGCAATAGCTCTCCTGAGATTCGTAGCATTTTGAAAAATATTGAATTGTCGAAGGAACATATGGTGCGTCGATTCAACGCACTGATCGAGGGATTCTCCATGAGACAACCAAGGAAACCTACAGATGAAAATTTTCCATAATTTTCTTTATCTCGCCGGAAGTTTGATCATTTGCACCCTCTTGGCATTGTCCTGGCATACTCGCGGTTTCAGTGGAGCAGGAAAAGTGATGGTGATCTTGGCTACTGCGGCTATCGCAATCTGGGCAACCATTTGGATTGGCCGCTGCTTCTTCTGGTTAATCACTCTCATGTTGGCAGGTATCATTATCCTGCTTGAAACGGCCTGCAACAAACTCAAACAAATGGTGCTGAGCAATGATCGCCAAACGGATCAATATTGATAAGGGCAACGATAATCCCGGTCGGCTCGGTCGGTACATCGCCGACGCCAGCCATGCAGGAGAAAAATTATTGTTTGCCTGGCATTCCGGGTGCCAAGCCGAAACCTATGATGCCGCCCTTTTTGAGATCGAGGCGACCCAAGGACTGAACACGAGGTGTCAGGGAAGCAAAACGTATCATTTAATGATCAGTTTTAGGCCTGAAGACGAACCCTCGCTGACTCAAGAAAATATCACAAATATCGAAAAGGCTTTTGCAGAGGCCCTTGGATTTGGCGATCATCAGCGGGTGTGTGGCGTCCACAAGAACACCAACAACCTGCATTTGCATATCGCCTACAACATGATCCATCCCGAACGATTCACCAAACACGAACCGTTTCGCGATTTTTACCGATTATCTGAAGTCTGCCGAGAGATGGAGCAGCGATATAAGCTGGCGGTTGACAACGGCGTCACGCACGAACCAGGAAAACAACCGCGAATAAATCAACGTGCGGCCAGCATGGAAGCCCACAGCGGCGAGAAGTCTTTCCAATCATTCGCTATCGACCATAAAGATGAAATCGAAAAGGCTTTAGCAGACTCCAGGAGCTGGACTGAGGCGCATTCGGTCCTGGCTAGGATTGGAGTGAAAATTGTTCCAAGAGGAAACGGGCTGGCGGTCGTCAGTATCGACGGACGGGGCGCCATCAAGGCAAGTGCCCTTGGCCGAAATTTTGCCAAAGCTCGAATGATACAGCGTTTAGGAAACTATTCGCCGCCAAGTCAACCTGCTCCCCAAAAGAATAGGTATGAACGCGAACCAATCCAACCAAAGAATCAAGCTCGCGAGGCCTTGTTTCATCAGTATGAACGCCTCAGGGCCGAGCGGCAGATCTGGCTTCAAGAATCTCGGCATGAATATCTCCTCGGGAAAAAACAGATTCTTTGCTTGTTCAGCCGTCAGCTCAAGGCGATTGAAGCACGCATTCTTCCACGCAAAACAAAAAGAAAGCTGGTGCAGCTTCTCTATCTTGAGAAACGGTCAACCCTGGCTGACACCAATGCCTCCTATGAAGAAAAAATCCTAAAAATTCGAGAAGCGACCCCGTTCAACAACTGGAACGGGTATTTGAAATGGAAGGCAAATCAAGGGGATGAAGCCGCTTTGAATGTACTCCGATCAAGGCTCCAGAAATTGACTATTGAAAGCACCGATGAAAGGCCACCAGAAAATTTGGCGGCGACACATGCCAAAACCAACGCCTCAATTGCTCAAAGTGAAAAGCAAATTGCGACAGCGGACATTTCTGGAAAGTATCGGTCAAGATTGATGGCCGTCACCAAAATGGAACTCTTAAAAGCTCAAGAAGAAATTAGTCGGCCAACCGATGCATGCAAGCCAAGGATTTTTTCTGGCACGCACCACACTATCGACAACAACGGCGTCGTGATTTTTTCATTACCAAGCGGAGGCTCTATCCGAGATACCGGCAGCAAACTCTATTTTTCTTGTGACGAAGCCACGGAACGTGCAGCTGTTCTGTATGGACTGGCAAGGTTTGGAAAAGACATTCTTTTGAAAGGAAACACCATTGAACGAAAAAACGGTAAAGGAACCGACCCCCCCCGATCAAGAACTCACCAGCCTTACATTGATCGCGCTCAACAAAACCATCAAAACAGCGTGCGCCAGCTGTCCGAACTCGATGTGGTTCGGATCGGAAAAAGATCAAAAATGTTTCTGCAGGATAATGCACGCAGTGACATGGATCGCTGAAGAGCCCAACATAATAACTCACTGTGACGGGCATTTTTTTGATAGTTGAGGCCGAAGGAGCCACCTCTGTGGGTCAAGGTAAACAGGAGATACATTGAATCCTAATGCTTATAGTCAATTTGCCAGCGTCGCTTCGCTGCGATCGGTATCTTATTTATTGAGAAACAATTGGTCCAGTTTAGAGCGGAATCTTAACGCGCTCACCTGGGTGCTTGAAAATGGTTCGCCGGCGAGATTCGGCTTAATTCGTCAGGCAATCATCTACTGCGGCCTGTGCAGCGCCCAGAGTGAAGTTTCCGGATTACAAATCTCGCACGTCCCAGTTCCCGACATGCAGGCGGCGTGGGTCCCTGGCCAGCAGCCGGACCAG
>JAQUEZ010000193.1 GCA_028684915.1 Desulfobulbus sp. | reverse complement strand
TCAGACGGACCTAACGTTTGGTCGTGAAGAGAAATCTCAAGAATACCTCCATTGTGCTCCAGGGCATGAAAGGCATTGGTGCAGAGATTCATCAAAATTTGATTCAGTTGCGTAGGGTCAGCAAGTACCGGGCGAGTAGCGACTATCTGTTTGCGTATCGCGATGGTGGACGGCAGGCTTGGGCGGAGAAGTTTGGTGACCTCATTGACTATCAGTGAAGGCGTTAATGGAACGCGCTCATGAGTTTCCTGTCGGCTGAATGCAAGAATCTGCCTCACTAGAGCCGCTGCTCTCTGTCCTGCATCCAGAACCTTGTTTAAATTTTGGCCTGCTGTTGAATTTGGCGGTAAAATTTCTCGAGTAAGCTCAGCGTAGCCAAGAATTGCACTGAGAATATTGTTGAAATCATGAGCTATGCCACCGGCGAGGGTACCAATTGCCTCCATTTTCTTGAATTGGACCAACTGTGCTTCGAGTTGCATCCTTTTCTCATCAACAAGTTTGCGTTCAACGACATTCCAAATGCTTTCCATCATGAGCGAAACGTGTAAAATATCCGTTTCGTCGTAATCTGTTTCCTTGTTCGCAACGCCGACAACACTAACAATTTGACCATCTCTAAAAATTGGGATTGTTAAATATTTCTGCAGTTGAACGTGCCCCTCTGGGTAGCCTCGTTTTAAGGGGTGAGTGTCTTGGAAATTATTGACAACAATCGGCCGTCGTTGCCGGATCGCTTCACCCCAAAGCCCTGTTTTATCCAACTGATAACAAGTTTGCGGTTGGGCAACCTGACACGCTGGCAGGACATCTTTGGACCAGGCGTTTAAAACAAATTGTCGGCGATCTTCATTGTAGTGATAAATATATCCAATCTTGCTCCCGGTTAGTTCGATGACTTGGTCCAAGGTGAAATCAAGAAAATCGCGCGTATTATCTGCGGGATGTTGCAGTATATCCACAATTCTGCGCTGTCTGAATTCTGTCGATTTGAGAGACAACTCCGCTTGCTTGCGTTTGGTGATATCCAGGCAGTGGCCGATATATCCGAGAAAATTCCCCAGGCCATCAAAACGGGGAGTACCGTCGTCTTGGATCCAACGGTAATCACCGCTAGTGTGAAACAGGCGAAACTCCATGCTGAATTTTTCACGATTGTCAAAGGCGATGTTATAGGTACGCAGACAACGGTCAACATCATTCAGATGGACACCTTGAGCCCATCCCTCGCCACGTTCTTGTTCCAGGGTTCGACCAGTAAAATCGAACCACGGCTGGTTAAAATAGTTATATTGTTTGTCCGTCCCGGCTGCCCAGATGAGGGCCTGGCCGGAATCGGCCAAGGTGCGGTATTTAAGTTCACTTTCAGCAAGTAAAATTTCAGCCTGTTTATTTTCGGAAATGTCGCTAAGCACGACTCGACAAAGCAATACTCCGTTCTCTACGTCCTGGGCAACCACCGACTCTAGTCGTGCCCAAAATGGCGTGCTGAGGCTCCGCAACACGCGCAACCTGCACACCTGTGGCTCTTTGGTTGCGAACAACTGCTGACGATGGCGGTAATAGATATCTTGATCTTCGGAAACAATAAAACCGCTCATCGGTTGTCCGATTAAAGAACCCCTGGCAACACCCAGCATAGTGCTCGCGGTGAGGTTAGCCTCGGTAATGATTCCTTTCGCTGAGATGGTGCAATAACCAACTGGGGCAAGATCGTAGAGGTCGAAATATCGGGCTCTCGCCGCATCCAGTTCCACCTGCGCCTGACGGAGTTCCTCGTTTTGCAACTCCAGTTCTATTTGGTGCACCCTGAGTTCATGGATCAACTTTTGCGATTGCTCCGGTGACATTGAGCCAGAGTCTTCGGGTGGCCTTGCTGCGCTCCCATTGGCCATCTCTTCGGCTTTTTGGCGCAATTCAGCATTGCTTCCGGGTGAAAAATTTTTGCTAACCATTAAACAACACCTCTTCAATTAATCGCTGGTAGTTCTTTCTGAAAAGAGTCAACCCTGTCGAGTAACTTGACAGACGAACGCTTCTTCAATTACCTGCAAAATATGTTTGAAATTTTCTGTTTCTATGAAGATATGGGGGGGCTTCGAGTCAAGTGAATGCCGCCCACTTGTGCAAATTTTTCCGTACTTCAGTCACTAATCCAAAGACAGGCGCATCAATGATGATTACTAAAAGGAAAATGAGTACCTTCCGGCCAAGCCAACAGTGATGGCGGCGTAAAAACTTCGATCTGCAGCGTCGCAGTGTTTTTTCCGACGCTCGACACACCTGATGTATGCCTTATCGGCGGAAAAAATACTGCTCCTTGTATATCAGTGTTTTTACCTAGCCCCCTTTTAGAGTGTGATGGACTTTTTACGAGTCCATCAACAGTGACGAGAACGCCTGAACGTGTAAAATTTCCAAAAATGACGAGCGAAAAAGGAACACAATGAGCAAAACTCTTGTAGAAATGACGGCTGAGATTATCCAATCTCAAATCGGCCGCAAACAAATGACCACCGATGAAATCAAATCTGCCTTGAACGAAACCTTCCAAACTCTCAAAACCCTGCAGGATACTGAATCCTCCGAGGTGGTCGAGACGGAGGCTGAAGCGCAGCCGATAACTCTGGACCCAAAGAAATCCATCCAAAAGAATAAGGTGGTTTGCCTTGAATGCGGTCAAGAATTCAAAATGCTTTCGGCAAAGCATTTGAAGTCCCACGGTCTGACCGGGAAGGAATACCGCAAGAAATATGGCTTCTCTGCCCGGCAGCCACTTTGTGCAAAAACGCTGTCTGATGCACGTTCAGCATCCGGGAAAGAGCGGGGTATTCCGGCCAACCTGCAAAAAGCCATTATCGCCCGAACCAAAAAACAAACTCCTGGCAAAAAATCGGCTTAAAACACAAGGTTTCGAGGGGGGCGTTAATAATCTGCGCGTCCCTCACATTATCCATTGCCGTTCAAGTCAACCTGTTTCTGCTTATGAAAAAAGTAGATTATCGTAACCAAGCACTCAAGATCCTTCCATGGGTTTGCGGAAAATGCGGCCGTGATTTCTCCGGGAAAAACCTGCGTGAATTGACGGTTCACCACAAAGACCATAATTACAAAAACAACCCGTCCGATGGCAGCAATTGGGAGCTGTTATGTATTTACTGCCACGATAACGAACATTCCCGCTCTCTCGACGCCGAGTGGCTTCCCACTGAAAATCCAGATAGAAAGGTGGGCCCAACCATTACCCAAACCCCCTTTGCCAATCTCTCTCATCTGTTAAAAACAGGCCGGAAAAAGCCAGAAAACGATGAGTAGCAATGCCCCCCAATATGCGCCACAGTTGTTCGAAGTTCTGACGACGCCATATTCCCCGTGAACATTTTGTCCCCACTGGACTGATGAGAAATCCAGGCTCAATTTCTCACCGTCCTTCCTCCCATTGCGTGACGGTTATCCCCAAAATAAAGACGACGGCCGCGAACGCACCAATGATCGTAGCGTTATGCAGCGCGGTTACGTTATCATGCAACACCATGGATGCTCGCAAGCCCTCGTTAAGATAGTACAGCGGTAGTGTTTTGGCGAACGACTGGAGAAATTCTGGCATCATTTCAAGCGGGAAGAAGCTCCCCGAGAGGAACATCATCGGAAACATGATAGCGTTGGCCGCTGCCGAGGCGCTCTGCGCTTCCTTGACGAGACGGGTGAGGATCATTCCAATGCCGACAAAGGAAAAGACATCAAGCACGATGAAGAGCGGTAACCAGGCGTTGATATTCAATTGAACGCCAAAAACGGCGTAACTGACCAGTAGCATTAACGTGGTGGAGATGACCGCGAGAATGCATTGGTGGAGAATGTTCGACAGTATCCAGTCGGCACGGGTGATCGGGGTGGTGGCGAGCTTCCTGATAATCCCTTTCTGCCGTAGTTCCGTGTTCACATGCACCGTGCCGAACAGGCTCTCGGTCATGATTGCCATCGCAATGATGCCGGGGATGAAGAACTCAAGGAATCGGTATTTTCGGGTGTGAATCGATGCTTCCGTTGTCCGGATGAACGGCGGTTTTGCGGAAAGTCGCTGGTTCATGGTGGCAAACACCCCGTCCAGGATTTGCATCTTTTCGATCACTGAACTGGAGCTGGGGTCGTACACATACCTGAGGGTAACAAACGCATTCAGGTCACCAAGTTGCAGATATCGGGTGTAGGATTTTTCATAACCTTTGGGGATAATGAGCACCAGGTTCACCTTGTTGTCCTTGGCATATTGTGCGGCTTCCTGGGTGGACTCGACCGTGGTTATCTTGAGCTTGCCGGTCGCCGCGAGGGCCTTGGCGATCTCCGCTGAGGTTTGACTTTGGTCGAGATCCTGGAGACATAAATTGAAGTGCAATTTGTCATCGTCCATGAAAATGGTGCCGAACACCAGGATCAGCAGGATCGGGAACATGGTTGTAAAGAACATGGCAGTCTTCTCGCGGTAAAAGCTTTTGATGCTCACCACAAGATTTGCCCAGACGACGCGACAATTCATTTTGCCTCCTTCTCCCCATCGCTCCCTTGATGAAGGGCCTCGCCGGTGAGTTTGAGAAAAACCTGTTCAAGGTTAGGCTTGCGAACGTCCATGCCGAGAAACGATGCCCCGGCGTTGTGCATGGCGTTCAGCATTTCCCGGATATCATCGGCGTGTGCCACCCGCAGCTGGATATTATTGCCGTTGTTCCGGGTCGGCTCGAAACCCATCTGATTAATGACGGCAAAAGCTTTTTCATCGGCGGATTGAAGGGTGAGGGCCAGATAATCCGCGTTGCTTTCGATGAGCTGATCGGGAGATCCCATGGCGATGGTTGTGCCATTGGAAATGATGGCCACTGTGTCGGCAAGCAGTTCGGCCTCTTCCATATAGTGCGTCGTCAGGAAGACCGTCTTCCCTTTCTTCTTCAGGCCCAGCAGGACATCCCACACTTCGCGTCTGGCACGGGGGTCGAGCCCGGTGGTTGGCTCATCGAGAAACACGACCTTGGGGTCATTCACCAGGGCAATGGCAATACCGAGGCGCTGCTTCAAACCACCGGAGAGGGTCGTGTATTGTTCCTTGGCCTTATCCGTGAGGTTGACGAGTGCTATCAACTCGTCGATATCGACGTGCCGACTGCCGAAGAGACGTGAGTAATACTGCATGGTCTCTCTGACCGTTATTCTATCAAAAGAACTAAAACCCTGCGGCAGGACCCCGATGCAAGGGACAACATCGTGTTTTTTCTTGGTGACATCCATCCCAAGAAGGCGCACTCGCCCCGAGGTAGGTCTGCGGATGGTTTCGATAATCTCGACAGTGGTGGTTTTGCCAGCGCCGTTCGGTCCCAATAGCGCAAAGACCTCACCCTTCCTGACCTTGAACGAGAGCGCATTCACCGCCAGAAAACTCCCGTACCGCTTGGTCAAGTGTTCTACATCGATGGCATATTCAGTATTGTTGTTCATGAATCGACCTTTTGCCTCCGTAGAACCTTGATTCGATACTTCCTGCCCATAACCTCATCAAACTTGCCCGTGCAAGAGAGCAACGGAAAGCCACAATTGCTCCTGTGGAAACGAACGAACCTGTATGGATCGGCCTGCGGCTGAAGGAAATCGCGCCAGGGCCTTTGCCGATAAGCACGCCGTAAACGCATCCCCAATGCTCCCAGCTCTTGGTGGAGAGACATGCACGTGCCGCGGTTCCACAAGGTGGAACGCGCAGCCAAGAGCCTTGACCACTGCTTCCTTGATCGACCAGAGCAGGGCAGATGCCCTTGGCACATCTCCCTCGGTCAATTGCAAGGCATGGCGCAACTCGTGGTCGTGAAAAACCCTGTGCACGGGGTATTCTCCCTTGAATTCATTGGATGATGCCGCATCAATGCCGATATCGGATACATCCGCGCAAAGAGCGGCCCATATCTTCCCGCCGCCTTTACTCAAAGAAATCGCTGGTCCGCGAACGTCTCCCGCCCGGAGAAGAGGCTTGCCAAGTGAATCGTGGGTTAAGTGAATGGGGGAAGCCGCACTGTTGCATAAAAGCTGGTATTGACAGCAGCGGGGAACCTTTGCCCCAACATGATCGAGTAGGGTGGCGATCAGATGTTTCTTGTCGGTTCCCCGGTTTGCCATGCTTCCCCCTTGGACCTCGCCATCATCTGGCAAGGATGTATAGAATACGGGACCACCTTGATGGGCAAAATGCACGGTATGCACGGTTAGATCCTGGCATCCCATTGCCACTTTCTCCTCTTTTACCAGCGCCGTGGATGTTTGCATAACTTGCCGAAACAAGAGCAAGATAACCAATCGCTATCTTGTGTGACGTGCAAAGCCTGCAGGCTCAGTCGGAAACCCAGTGCATCTGCAAAGCAGCGACCTGTATAATGGCGTGGCCTTGCTCGTCCAATCCTCTGGCGTCCCAATGCAAACCTTGCTCGTTCTGCTCCCGCAGGCGGGCTTCCAGGGTAATCCGTTCCCCCATTCGACATTTTCGGGAAAACCGCATCTCCCCGATGTTGAGCGGAATCATGGATCGTTGTTCCGGTATCTTCATCGCCACGCAGTAGAGGCCGGTCAACTGCAAGAGGGCTTCGAACAGGTAGGGTGAGTATTGGTATTGCGCATTGGCCAGATCTGCAAAATCAACGGTCTGCCGGTAGATGGTTTGTCCCCGGGCCACTCCCGGACCAGCTCCATCGAGGTGCTCCAGCACACGATATCTGCCCGTAAGCCCGCCGTGGTCTTCATACCATTGAAGCAACGCCGCGCTCTCCATGGGCTCGGTCTGTAATTCTTCGAGCCGGACCGGAAAATCCCGGAATCTTTCATCGACAACTTCGCCTCCATCAACGCCGTTCATGATCACCTGCCCCACACAGTGCGGGGTGAAGCGGTCTGTCAACCTGCCTGCGGGGGAGATCTCCTGAGCCGCGAGTGAGACCTCGAACACAACTTCACCAAGTTCACCAAGATCGGTACCGATTCGGCGGCAGGATATCCTGGAAGGTCGCGCAACCCCAGGAGGACATTGGATCATGTCCATGAACCGCACCTGGCGAACGCCACGCACCTGTAAGTAGGGATACAGCAGCCGGGCAGCTTCCATAAACGTCTCGAGAAACATGGCGGCCGAGACCAGGGGATGCTCGACGAACGGCAAGGGCCGGTGATCCGTGAGCCACAGATCTTTTTCGCGGGAAAAAGATTTGCAGCCCTCGAGTTGTTCCCGGCGGAGGTCGAGGCTTGCGATTCCCTCAATCAAGGGGAAATCCTCGGGGCTGAACGCCTCGATGCCCGTTTCAGCATTACCAGTGGACAAGGGGTTTGGCAGAAGATTGAGCCTTGAGGTCTTGAGGGCGGGGAGTGTCCGCATGAACAGAACCCAATCGTCTTCGGCCGGTGAGACGAACAACTCCCGACAGAACAGCCCGGCCAGCTCATTGACATGCACGTAGGCTGCCCCCATCCGCCGCATCAGTTCGCGTACATGGGGATCCTCGGCCATGCCCGCCCCCTCGATGGGAGGCAGCATCAAGGCTTTGATGCGGATGGTAGTATTTTTTGATCGGAGAATTTGGAGCAGCGCCGACATCATCCGGTTGGCTGCCGCATAGTTTGTTTGGCCGGGATTCCCTTGGAGAGCCGCCGCCGAAGACAGGGCCACGAAAAAACGCAAGCCGGTCGTCTCGGCAGCCTGGAAAAGATTCCACGCCCCGAGAAATTTGCTGTCCATGACCAGAGAGAAATCATCTGCCGACATTTGGCTGAGAAAATTGTCCCTGAGGAGGCCGGCGCCGTGGATGATCCCCCGGATCGGGCCATATTGATCGATTACTTCGGCCATGACGGCACGGACCACCTCGGGATTAGCGACATCGCAGACATGGTAGGAGGCTTCGATCCCCGCAGCGTGCAGCTCTGCCAGGGTCCGGGCAATTTCCACGACCTTGTTATCGTTGGCACCAGACCCTACCGATTGATGTTCAAGACGCGTCCTGCCCAGCAAAACCAGGCGGGGCTGAAAGGGCGCAAGACTACGGGCCAGGTGGGCGCCGATCCCGGTGGCACCACCGGAGATGACGACCACGTCTCCGGGGCGTAGATCGAGAGCTGCGGTATTGTTACAGCGCAACGGGGCGAGTTGTCCCTCTGAGGTATAAATGCTACCGCCTTGATGCATCATCTCGATCGTGCTGTAGCCTCTGTCCAGGGCATCGCGCAAGGCAGAGCTGAGATTCGTTTCATCGTCAATGGCCAGGGTCCGGAACTGGACTTCCGGATATTCCTGCGCCGCACTCAGAAAGAGCCCCAGCATTCCCTCCGCCTCAAGCTGAGCAGGCGTATCGTTTGTATCCCCGGAGTGGATCAGGACGACGAATTGTTTGCCCGGCTCCTTGAGAAATGCTTGCATCAGGATAAAAAACCCCCGGAGCATATGAGAAACGTCCACCATACTTGCTGAACTTTTCGCCACACCTTGAGGCAAGACAATGACCATCCCGGCAAGGGAGGGCAGACCCTCGATCCTGGCGGCTCCGCGAGTTGCCCCTTCCTCGGTACGAATATCATGGCCCTGCTCGCCACCAGCGGGAGAGTCCGACATAAAGAGCATGGGCAAGGGGGCAACCTTGAAATCCTGCCGAAGAATATCTTCTATCCTTCCCGCGCGGCTGTCATTGCTATTAGGCGAGAGAAGGAGCACGGCCTCCCCTGGACGCAAGGCCATGGGAACAGAGGGCGCTGGCTCGACGGCAACGCGATGAAAAACGAGCCGTTTTATACGTGCCTCAGCCTCTAAAGGCTTTAAACCTTCATCCTGGACCTGCGGGCTGTCGCCGGATGTGGCATCCGACTGGCGGTCGGTACCTTCCTGGCCAGCGAGAATTTTGGTAATCCGCCCGGCAATATCTTTCACCGTACGGACACCGATAAAATCCTCCATTTCGATGGTAATCGCGAATTGGCGTTCCGCCGCATCCATGATGATGGGGAGTCGGCTGGAACGGATGGACAGATCCTTGCGGAGATCCATATCCGGTTGAATCTCGTCTCTCGTAAATCCGGTCGCATCCATGATGATTTGAATGAGCCGCTCCATCAGTACTTGGTCTCCAGAAACCTCAGCACGGGGAGGTGAAGGCGGCTCCGGTAATACCGGGGGAAGTTCGAGCGCTGGCAGAGAGGCTGCCGGTTTTCCGGGAGCGATCTGCATTTGGTCTGCAATAGGCCCGGAAGCTCCGAGAATGGATTGGAGCGTAGGGGAGAGGTCGTCTTCCTCAAAGTGCGGGTGAATCGTGCGCACAGCGTCCAGGATCTTGGGTTTGATGAGGCCACCGAAGGTCTCAAGCACAAATCGGTTGATTTCCCTTTGAATGATGATCTCCACCGGGTTGGCGCCTGTAAAATTGGGTTTCAACGGGGACCCATTGGCGATGGGGTGCGTTTTGTCAGGACTCGCTGCTGGGAGGGCTATACACTTCGGCTCCCCTGGAACCTTCAAGCCCCCCTGCACGAAGAGCTGCGCCAATGCCGCCCTGTAGGTCAGACTTTCGGCGGCGGGAAGGCAGGTCTGGATGCATACCGGGTCCGGGAGCGTGTCTGCGATGAGATTGCTTAATATATCGCCGGGACCGACTTCGACAAAGAGCCTGGCCCCGTATTCATCCCACAGGGTCTGGACGTTCTGCATCCAATAGACGGGGGATTCCAAGTGGGCCATCAGGATGCGCCGGATCTCGGCGGGATCCGCTGGATATGGCCTCATGGTGGTGTTGGAGATGACGGGTATCCGGGGAGAATGAAAGGGGATGGAACCAATGTAGGTCTCCAACTCATCATGAATGACCCGCATGATCGGGGAGTGGAAGGCCATGCTGACGCGCAAAGGAGTCGCCCTATGCCCCATCGTCTTTATTTTGTCGCAAAAATCCTTGATCGCCCCAGTTTTGCCACTGACAACGACCTGTCGTGGTGAATTGATATTGCTGATATGGATTTCAGCATCCATCCCCTGAATGATCTCTTTGAGTTGGTCCAGAGGGATATCCACCGCAGCCATGACGCCGGGGTCCATATCCTGCAGGGTCGCTGCCCGGTCCATGCACAGCGCCCGCCTATTGACGATGCCAAACCCATCCTCCAGGGAATAGACACCAGCAAGGCACAAGGCGGTCAGTTCACCCAGGCTATGCCCTGCCATGGCGACCGGATGTATGCCCAGCGTGGTGAGATAGCGAGCCATGGCATATTCCAAGACGAATAGGGCCGGCTGCTGCCACCTGGTCTTTTGCAAGTTTTTCACTTGATCGTGGAACAGCAGGTGAAGGAGATCAAAGTCCGCCACTGCTGCCGCCCGATCCATTTCCTTTCTGATAAGGGGAAACGACTCATAGAGCTCGCGTCCCATTCCTTCATAGTGGGCCCCTTGCCCCGGAAACACCAAGGCCAGCGGTGGTGTGGTCAAATCCTCGATACCCATGAAGATCCCCTGCTGCTCCAGGGATCGCGGGGTCTTGGGTTCGGCAACGCCGCCCTCGGTAAGAGGGTGTGAACTCTCGATGAGAGTGAGCGCCTCTTGTTCGGATTCCGCCACCACAGCCAGCCGGTAGCTGCGGTCATTCATTGGGGCTCGAAAAAAAGAAACGCCCTGCAATCCGGGAAGGCCGCAACGTGCCTTACGCACCGAACTCTGGGTTTCCGGCAAATCTGCAGCGATCTCGGCCTTGTCTCGATCAAGACCGGGCATCCTCTTCGGCAGAACAAGGACCGTGCCTGCTTCATCCCTGGCCTGCTCCAGTTGCACAACATAGTTCGAACCTCCAAACCCAAACGCATTGACCTGAAGCCTTCTAAGCCTGCCGTTTTTGGCTTCCCAGTCAAACGGCTCGGGAGCGATAAAGAGGCCTGCGCCTTTCAGATCCATTTCCGGATCTGGTTGGTGATAGTTGAGCGTCGGCGGAAAAATGCCTTCCTTCATGGCCATAACGCCTCGGATGAGGCTGTTGATGCCCGAGGCCCCCAGTGTATGGCCGATCTGGGATTTGAAGGAGGAGAGCACGGTGCGCTTGGAGGCATTAAAGAAGGACTTGAGGGCACGGACCTCCTCGACATCGCCTTGCCGCGTACTGGTGCCATGGCATTCCACCAGGTCGACGGCCTCAGGCCCATAGGGTACGGTCTGGAAAGAGGAACGGATAGCGATTTCCTGAGTGACGCTGGCCGACTCGACCATACCCAAATGGTTGTTGCTCGCGCCCATACCGGTGACGACGGCGTGAACACGTGCGCCTCGTGCGCGGGCCATATTTTCCCGTTCAATGATAATCATGCCCCCGCCTTCGCCCAGGACCATCCCGTCCCGTTCGCCATCAAAGGGACGAGATGTCTCATGCGCGGGCCTTTCTCGCCCGGATAGCCCGTACAGTGCGCCCAGGGCGGAGAATTCGAGGAAATGCAAATGGGTGAGATGCTCCTCACCGCCACCGACAATAGCCGCATCGATGACGCCGTTGTTGATCATCTGGACGGCGCTGTACAGGGCGACAAGAGAGGTCGCGCAGGCTGCGGTGACCGCATAGCTTGGCCCCATGAACCCATATCGGTTACAGAT
>JAQUEZ010000192.1 GCA_028684915.1 Desulfobulbus sp. | reverse complement strand
GGACGCTTGATCACGCAACAGCTTGGCTTTTAGCACTTCATCGGGATGAATGTGTACTGTTCTGGCCATGGCTCACCTCCATGGCTAGAACTTGCCAAAGTGTCATCTTGAATGCAAATTGGAATCACCTACCGGTAAAGTCTCTC
This sequence comes from Desulfobulbus sp., assembly GCA_028684915.1. The sequence goes on along the minus strand of JAQUEZ010000192.1, from coordinate 11,509 downwards.
TGCGGAGCGCATGCGTATCCTGCGGCATTTGGTCTCGCGCAGCACATGTTCCACGCCGAATGGTCGCGCTCGCCGCCTGCGACTAGGACGACCGCCCGGGGATGCATCAGGGCCGGGTGAAACTGGTTCGACTCGGACAAAGCAAGATCAGGACCACATTAGCCATGACTTCTCAACTTATTAATTTTTAGATTTTTTCTCCTGAAACAAATTTTTCAACATTCGGATCGGGGTATTTTTCTATGGGAATATCTCTCATTCTGCATGAACCTTGCCTCAACTCTCTCAGTTTGATACCTGAACAGCGTACGCCCTCACCTCGGACAAAATCAACAAGCCCACGATCTGTTCCATATGGCAGGGCCATATTTTATTGCCCTCTGCAGTGCCCACGTTTACAGAGGCACTCCACATGACTTCCCACTAACATCGCCAAACGAGTGTCGATTAACTCATAAAAATTATTCGTAAATTATCTAACTTACAATGTCCGAACATTCCCTCCTGCACATCCGGTGACACAAGTCTCGCAGGTGGGCATCCTCTGCCCCTATCGAACAGCAGGATCGCCCAGGTGGGCAAGTGCCCTCTGCTGGCGTCCTGCCCCGCCACTCCACTGTATTAATCCGGTCATTAATTTTCGGACATTGCTTGATACAAAATTTTCTATAGGACACCTAAATTACTATAATAAGTCAGCTCGACTGCAGACAGGCGTTGTTCAATGTTCAGGGACTATGGGACTCTTTGGCAACTCCCGGCGAACTCGACATGTTGTTCCGGCAGCGGCAATCATTCAAAATTGGTTTGCCCTTTGCATACTCCCCGCACTGTTGGTCAGGATGAATGCTTCGGCATATATATTGAACGCGTAACGGATCGCCGCCAATGGCCACATGCGAGGCGGCCACAAAAGGATAACCACGTGCCGCTGTAGAGCTCCTGCGATGAAACCACGGGCAGCTGCTTCTTGCATTCTCACAGCATGCGCGACGTGGCCGATGTCAATCTCCCCGGAGGAGGACGGATGAGGCAGATCAACATTCTGTTTGTCGATGACGAGGTTTTCATCCTCCATTCCCTGCGAAGGCTGCTGACACGTAGCGACTACGGGAAGCTTTTCGCCGGCAGCGGCCGGGAGGCCTTGGACCTGCTCGCCGGCCAGCAGATCGATATCGTCATCACGGACATGAAGATGCCGGGCATCGACGGACTGACCCTGCTTACTCATATCAAACAAAACTACCCGCACATCCTCCGCCTGGTGCTGAGCGCGTACACTCAGGCCGACCAGATACTGCCTTGCATCAATAGGGGCGAAATCTTCCGCTTTATCACCAAGCCGCTTGATGATCGGCAATTCCACGCCATGATCGCCGAGGCCATTGCCCTTGTACGGTGGCGTGACCAGGAAGATGAGAAGGTTAGCACCCTACGAGAGTCATTGACCCACAAAACGAACAACGAACGGCGCCTTGAAGCGCTGAGCATGACCGATCCTCTTACCGGCCTCTACAACCGACGGCATCTCCAGCGCGCCTTGGCTAATGAATTTTGTCAATGCAAGCGCTATGACACCGATTTTTCCCTGTTGCTGCTCGACCTCGACTACTTCAAGCGGGTTAACGACACCTACGGACACACCTTCGGCGATCTAGTTCTGCAGGAGTTCGCCGGCCGACTTCAAAAAACGATCCGCGACTGCGACCTAGCCTGCCGGTATGGAGGGGAGGAGTTCGTCGTGCTGCTGCCGCGGATCGATCTGCGCGAGTCCTGCATCCTCGCCGAACGCATTCTGCTGCAGTGCCGGACCCAGCCGGTTCGCCGAGGGGGAATCAGCCACATGAACACGGTTAGCATCGGTGCGGTGTCCTACCGCCTCTGCCAGCCTTACGCCCCCGAGGTGATGCTTGAGCAAGCCGACCGGCTACTCTACGTGGCTAAACAAAACGGCCGCAACCAGATGCGGGCAAGTTTCCCCTAATCACCTAATTTCTACTTTGTCACATTGCTCAACGAATTAAAATGTTGAAATTTTGTACAATATTCGACATGGAGGAGGCGTTGGAACCAATATTTCTCTGAGGTCACAATGAGCCGCAGACCGTACCCCAAAAATCCAAAATAGGAACAAAAATGTCACACGCCAACGACCACTTGAGGCGGTGGCGAAATCGTTTTGCGCCTTTCACGCGCGTTACCAGCATTTGTTTGTCACCCGGACTCGTTCCGTTCTTGCCCAGTCATTGCACTATCTGAGCGGCCTCATGCAAGCCGTCTCCAAAAATGTCGAACGGATGATCGAGGTGGTTCCGGACACGGACTATCAGGCATTGCATCACTTCGCCTCAACATCTCCCTGGGACCACCGGCCGGTAATGGACCAAGTCGCCCTGGACTGCGACCGTCATCTCGGAGGAAGTCCGGACACTGCCCTGATTATTGACGAGACAAGCATCCCTAAAAAAGGGAAGAAGTCTGTCGGTGTCGCCCGGCAATGGTGTGGGCGCCTTGGCAAGGTCGACAACTGTCAGGTTGGTGTGTTTGCCTCGTTGGTCCGCGGCGCATCTGCTGCGCTCATCGATGCCCGGCTCTACCTTCCAAAAGAGTGGACGGACGATCAGGCGCGGTGCAAACGTGCCGGCGTTCCAGACGACGTGCGGTTCGAAACCAAAGGTCAACTTGGCCTTGATATTGTTCATCACGCCCGCGCTCTTGGGCTACGATTCGCCTGGATCGGAGTTGACGGCGGCTACGGCAAGGATCCACAATTACTGCGAACGTTTGATAACGAGGGCGAGCTGTTTGTTGCCGATGCCCACAAGAGTCAGGTTATTTACCTTGAAGATCCTGCACCGTCTATTCCGCCGCGTTGTTCAACCCGAGGCAGAACACCCACACGCTCAACAACCAATATTCCAAAGCTGACCGTGGCTCAGTGGGCCGCCAACCAGCCAGAGCAAGCATGGCAGCGCATATCGGTGCGCAATGCAACCAAGGGGCGACTGGAAGTGGACATCCTCACCCAGCGGGTCTGGGTTTGGCTTGATGACCAGAGTGATGTTCGGCAGTGGCGCCTGATCGTCAGGCGAGAAGTCGCTGCCAAGCAGACCATCAAATACAGCCTTTCGAACGCCCCCGCCGAAACCACGGCCGAGCGGCTCGCATACATGCAGGGGCAGCGCTATTTTGTCGAACGTTCTTTTCAGGACGCCAAAGGCACGGTTGGCCTGGATCATTACCAGGCCCGGGGTTGGCGAGCATGGCATCACCACATGGCCATGGTGATGATGGCGACCCTCTTCATGCTAGAAACACGGCTTGCCCACAAAAACGAGTACCCGCTCCTCAGTTGTCCAGATATAGTTACCCTCCTTGCCCATTTCCTGGCAATGTCACCAATTAGTTGACATGCAATTTTCCCTCAAGTACGATCTCCACAGCCTATCTACAAGGAGGTGGCCAGTGGATATACTTGAGCAGTCTTTTTGCCCGAACGTACAATGCAAAGATCATGGCCTGCGAGGGCAAGGCAACATTTCGATACGTGGCAAGTACGGAAAAGACAAGAGTCGTGATCTGCTCTACTGCCGAACCTGCGGCAAACGTTTTGCAGCCACACACGGCAGTGCTTTGTTCGGTGTTCATCTACCGGCTGAGACAATTCGTCAGATCATCCATCACGCAGCGGAAGGGGTAGGGGTTCGAGCCACGGCACGTCTGCTGGAACTGGACAAGGATACGGTGAACAGGGTCATTCTTCGCGCAGGTCAGCATTGCGCCCACGTGCTCTCCAGCCTTTTGACCTCCTTGCATATGACCGAGGCCCAGCTTGATGAGCTCTGGACTTTTGTAAAAAAAAGAAAAGTTCTGGCTCAGCCAAAGACCTCGAGCACCAGTACGGGCGAACCTGGATCCGGACGGCCATCGACGCCCTCACCCGTTTGATCATTACGTACTGGATTGGTGGCCGCGAACTCGAGGATGCCCGGCAAATGTTGAAAGACTTGACTGGCCGTTGCGTCGACAAACCACTGTTTGTCTCGGATGAGCTTTCCCACTACGGCACCGTCATGGGGGAACTGTTTCACGAGATGATCCCGGCTAAACCGACAGGCAAGCCTGGTCGCCCTCGGAATCCGCACAAGGTTATTGATGCCGATTTGGATTATGCCACAGTGCATAAGACCCGCCATAGTGGCAAAGTGATCAAGGTTGAGCGCAATGTGGTGCATGGAAGCGAGCCGCGTAACCTAAAACGATTGGAGAAGTCACCCAGCCAGGTGATCAATACAGCCTATGTTGAGCGCTCGAATCTGGACTGGAGGTTGTGGGATGCACATCTAGCAAGAAAAGCCCCAACGGCTGCCCGTTCACTGCGCTGGCTAAAAGCCAAATTCGCCATCTGTGCGGCTTGTTATAACTTGATACGGCCCCACGCAACACTCAGTCGAGGCAAAGATCGGCTCTTTCGTCCCAAAACGCCGGCCATGGCAGCGAGCGTTACCGATCATCTGTGGACGTTTACGGAACTGCTGACCCATCCGGTTTCGTGTCAATGATATGATGACATTACCTGATGCTGGCTGAATCCGGAGGAGACACGTTTGCCGTGTCCGAAAAAAACGCCCTCGGCCTCTGTCAACTCCTGTACCCCACCGCTAAGGTCGCCGCCAGGGAACTGTTGGCCAAGGGCTTGCGATTTGACCATGTTTCCGTTGAGCGGTTACGTCGTCTCCAGCCCGACGATCTGTTTGACCCGGCAGTGAATATCCTGCTCACCTGCTATCTGATCTCCAAATACAACAAAGCCTACGACAGCAGGCTGGATCTGGTGGTCGCGGCCTGGAACGCCGGTCAGGGATCGATATTCAATGGAAAGCCTCCGGAGTATCCAGAAACACTAGATTTAATAGGTAAAGTGAATGGATATTTCCTGGCTTTTCTCAAGCAAAGACGAGGGAGACAGGCTGGTTAATTCTATTTTTGAGTAATTTGCTGTCAATCAGCGATCACGCATCCAATCGTTTTTGAAGGTCATCACCCCTGAAAAAAGAAGAGAGGCCGATTGTATCGGTCACCTTTTTCATACAGTTCAGGGAGATGATCACGCATGCAATCCATCATTCTGTCATTAGCCAGCCGGCACGCTCTTTCCACAGCCGAAGTCATCCAAGAAATCGAATCTGCATTTGCCCAGTTCCTTTCCCAGTGGTGCCAGCAGGAGGTCATGGTCTTCCTTCGGGAGGAGATGCGTCTGGAGATTATCGCCTATAGCAAACTGAACGGACTCCCTGTTCAGCGCATTCTCCATCTTCCCGCCGTTCTCTCCCGCAGGCAATTCAAGGATATTCTTGAAAACCACTTGGCTACGGCCGCAGTTATCAAGCAGACCCGCCTGCTCAAATCGTTTGAGCGGCGACTGCTCTGGGGCGAGGTCGTCCGCAACAGGACCGGCGACCATCTCCTGGTTGAGACCGAGATCATCTCAGACGAACCAATCATCGCCATCTGTCCCCTCAACCGGATCGGCCTGCATGAACGACATGCCGGCCGGTTTCAGCCTGGCCAACGTCGGGCCTTCCATCTGCGCCGGATTGAACCGGTGCTGGTGAACGGCACTCCTCGCACCAAAGTCGTCCTGGACAGGGTCTCCAAGACCCTTGCCGAGAATCTGCTCCGCCATCATCTGGGCGATGTGGCAGACCGGTTTCACTTCCACTGCCTGAAACGCTACGTCGGCCACAAGAGTATTGTCCTGACCACACGAAGGCTGCCGAGAGAGGTGATCATCGCCGTTGACCGGGAGCTCCAGGAACGGATCGAGGTTCGGGTCGTCAAGGCCTTGCCATGAAGTCACCAGAACAGGCAGAGCCGAAGGCACCCTGGACCCATATCGGCACAGGGGTGCATCTCGATCATCCCAAAACGGTCATGGAACTGGGTTTTCCCGACAGCCACCGCAAGGGCCATTTCTGGTGTTTCGGCACCACCCGGGTCGGCAAGACGCGAATTATGGAGCACATTATCGAGCAGGATATCTGCAAAGGGTATTCGGTGGTAGCCATTGATCCCAAGGGTGACATCGATCTGTTCTCCAAGATCACCCAACTGGCCCATGAGACCGACCGACTCGACGACCTGATGTTGATCACGCCGATCTTTCCCCAGTACAGCGCCATCCTTGATCCCTTGTCCTCCTACTACATGCCCGAGGAGTTGGTGGCCCATATCACCGCCGGGGTGGCCATCGGCCGGGAACCGTACTTTTTCGGGGTAGCCTACGAGGTCAGCCTGGTGGTGGTTCAAGCTCTGATCATGCTGGCTGAGCAGGCCGGAGTAAAACCTTCGTTCAACCTCAACGACATCAAGAACCACATCAGCCACCAGGACCTGGAACAGCTCAAGGAGAAGATCGATTACATCGACAGCTCAGAGGCCAAACAGCTCTCCCTGGACATCCAGAAGATCCTCTCTACGCCGGCGGACTACTACTCCAAGGTGGCCAGTTCGCTGCGGGTGGCGCTCACCGAACTGACCTCGGGCAATGTCGGCAAAATCATCGGCAAGGCCGACGAGAACCGCTTCATTCAACGGTTGGAGGAAGGTAAGGGCATCATTCTGGTGGTGCAGTTGGGATCGCTGTTGACCAAGCGAGCGGCCTATACCGCCGGCAAGGTGATCATCTCCATGATCCAGGCCTTTGTCGGGAGAGTCTATTCCTCGGGCAGGAATGTGACTCCCTCGTTGGTGCTCCATATCGATGAGGCCCAATCGGTGCTCTACCAGGGGATCGAGGACCTCTTTGCCAAGGCCGGTGGCGCCGGGGTGTTCATCCACGGCTATTGTCAATCGATCAGCCAGTTGTATGCCGAGGTGGGCGAGGATCGGGCCAACACCATCCTCGACAACTGCAACACCAAGCTGTTCATGCGGGTGCCGGATCCCAGCACCGCCAACTACGTCTCCGAACATCTGGGGGAAGAGAAACGATTTTCCCCCATCATCTCCCTGGGTGGCAACATCGCCATCCGCGAGACCGAAGAGGTGCGAATCAAGCCGAGCGAGATCCTCAAAATGAAACCTCGCGAACTTTTCCTCATCACCTACTCCGGGACTTACAAGGGGGTGACGGCCACGGTTGAGGAGGGCAGGCTCAAGGTGGTCTTTCCGGATCTGGCCGGTGAGACGATCATCAAAAAGCTAGTGAAGAGCGGTTGATGCTGAGCATCTGGCCGACAGTCATCCTGGGAGTGGCCTTAGTGTTGGTGGGCCTCGCCGGCGTATTAGTGCTGCGGAGTGAGGAGCAGGCTCCCTCGCTCCTTGAACAGATGGCGTTGAGCACGCTCTCGCAGCGGTGGGTCAGGCCCAAATCCTCCACCCGGATAGAGGGGGTGAAGCATATCTCGGAGTTGGCTCACCTCTGGCGCAACGAGTTGGTGATTGCCGAAGGGATCGAGAAGTCGGAACTGGTGCATCCACGCTCCCGCTCCTTTGCCAGCCAGTTGCGGACCTGGTCCTTCTTCAAGCAGGCCCCCGGACAGCGGGCTGTATGTTTGGAGATTGTTCGCCTCCTTGACCGTGAAGGGCAGTGCCCTTCGGTGGTCGATGCCCAAGGTGATGTGGAAGCCGCCTGGGAGCAGAACACCTACCGGATCCTGGCCAAGACCACCCTCCTGGATCATAGCCTCAACGTGGCCGAGCAGGTGGTCAAGCTGCTCTCGGACAATCAGGCCTGGCATGTGATCCCCGATACCATAGTGGCCGCCTTGGGCCATGACCTGGGTAAGCTTAAATCAGCACGGGGTTCGCTCTATGCCCTGGGCGAGCATCCCCTGGCCGCCGGCGCCATTATCTCCGGCATTCCCGGGTTCAAAGAACTCTCCCGCAAGGAAGACATCCTTCGGGCCATCAGGATGCACCACAAGATGCCCGAGGGTCTGCTGGGCAAGACCCTCAAGAAGGCTGATCAGCAGGCTCGACAGCGGGAACTGGAGCGCTGGGTGAGAGTGGAGGAATTGGAGGAAACCAAGGAGTCGAATGAAGAGGAAGCACCAGAAAAACCGCCGCAACCGTCATCCCGGGAAGCAGTGCAGCGGGTGCAGGCGGATATCTACGGGGAAACCGTCAATCCCGCGCCAAGCCGGGAAGAGATCGCGCCGCCTCAACGGATGGACATCTCAGCCTGGTTCGATGCCGCTGGCTATCTGGCCATGCTCAAACCCTACATCAACCGGGTTGATGGCCGGCGCTTTCTGGCCTTCTCCATGGCCGATGGCCTGGTCTATTTCCAGGTCAAGGCCCTGGAGGAGGTGGTCCGCAAACAGGCACAAGAGGCCGGCTGCATGGAGATCGCCACCATGGCCCAGGGTGATTCCACCATGCGCCAGGTGCTGTTCAGTGTTGTTCAGCTCCTGCGCCGGGAGCATGAAGTGATTGCCACCCATTTGATCAAGGCGACCTATTTCGGCGGGTATTTCATGGTGACCAGGAAGCACAGCAAGGAAATGCGGGGCTACTATACCCCCTTCCATGCCGAACCCTTTGGTTCCATCGCTGAAATGGAACGGGCCAAACCAGATTTGCTCCGTGATATCCTCAATGTCAGTCCTTATATCGGCAGTGATCAGGTGAGCTGATGGCCAAGGAACGGGATATCAAAGGGGCAAACGACACCAATGCCCAGATTATCACCACTGATAGCGGCCGGATCTACAAACCGGTCAACCTGCTCAGCGCCATCTCCGAAATTCAGCAGTTCTATGTGATCGAGAGCAAGGGGCAGAACATTCCAGCCGAGTTTCTCACCCTGGAGCGGACCATCGATTTTTTCAAGATCGGTTTGAAAAGTGGGTTCAACGAGGGCATTGCCCTGGTGCTGCTCTTTCCGGTGTTCCACTTCTACCTCTTCCCTTTTGTCTTTCTCCAACTCGACTGGTTCAGCCATCTGCTCTTTGGCTGCATCCCCTATCTGCCCCTGATCATTAATACCCTCATGTGCAGCTACATCAGTCGCTACTTTGTCGGCAACATCACCCGCAAGGCGGTCAATTCCCTGCTCTCCGGCCGGGCGCTCTCACTGCTGCTCAAGGCCTTTCTGGCCTATATCATCTACCTAGTCCTATTTCGTTTGAGCACCCCGGAGAACATTGGTCGGCTAGCCAGCCAGTTTGGCGCAAAAGCTCACGAAATCTACCACGGCTTCTTTGCCATCAAACCGCACCTTGTGCCGCTGGCCACCAAGAGCAGCCTGCTCATGGTGTTAGCAGCGGTGTTTCCCTATGGATCGGTCTATCTGCTTGACTGCTGGCATCGCCACCGGATCAAGCGCAACATACAACGTATTTCTGCCTAACCAGCATGGCTGGACCAAATTTGGCCGACCACAACGAATACAAGGTCTGTACCCCGGCATTGTATCGCCGCCGGCACCAAAACTTTCATATCAACAACCACTGGAGGTTCAACCATGGAACACGAAGAAAAAAAACAGCGTCCCTCTTGGCAGGAGATTGAGGAGAAGAAGATCAATTTGGTGAAGGAAAAAGGCTCCCGGGTCATGCGGGTCAACTCGCCTATTGGCTCGACCATGTTCAGCATCCTGCGGCAATTTGACATGGCCTATGCCAATTTCAAAGGCCGGCTGGGAGAGATGGGCGGCATCACCTATGAAGAAGGCGCGGCCTTGATGGAAGAAGGACGGGAGATAGTAATGGCCTTTTCTGATTTCACCGCACGGCTCAGCCGGAAGGTCAATTTCCGCTACTATGCCCCCAATGAAATCAAAGATTATCTGGAGTTGCTCAAAGCCCAAGAGAAGAACGAAGAGAATTCCGGAGGCGAAAAGAGTTCGGCTTCGGTCGATGGTTGACCCGCCAACGCAATTGCTCCTTGCCTTGGTGGGTAAGGTCTGCTATCTCGCAAGGCAGACAAGGTGTTATCAACTTCCCATTCCATGGAGCAGCTATGAACAAAACCGAGTTGATCGACAAGGTCGCCAAAGAAAGCGCCCTGAGCAAGTCCACCGCTGAGCAGGTGGTCAACAACGTCTTTTCAGCCATAGCAGAGGCGATGAAAACCGGCGACAAAGTCACTTTGGTTGGATTCGGCACCTTCTCCATTACCGAGCGAGCTGCCCGTGAAGGACGCAACCCGCAATCGGGAGTGACAATCAACATCCCCGCCAAAAAGGTGGTGAAGTTCAAGGCGGGGAGCAAGTTGGTCGATTGCGTGAAATAAAATTAAATGGCTATGAATAAAACTCAGCACAATTTGATTGAAGCCGCGCCCGATTTGGCATTACGACAAAAAGTTAATGGCATCTTCCCACCCAGGCGTAAATGCTGATACAAGGCGAGTGGGCAACGTTTCAGGCTGAGTTTCATTTAGAGCCACATCAAATTACGTGGCTATGCATGAAACTCAGCAACCCTGACGGGTACATGAGCAAGGCATGCATTGAGTAAACGGAGCGGCAGTTGTGGTTCCCAGAACCTCCGATTAAAACGGTAGCAAAATTCGTCGAGGTATTCTTGGAGGCAATTGGAAGAAACACCGTGGAAGGTGCCGTTGATAAATGTTTTCAGGTTGCCGATCATGATGTGAACCATAGGCAACCACACCGATGCCTGTTCAGGAAGGGTCACCTTTTTTTGATGCTCTTGCGTCTCTCCGACAGCGTTAAGCGCGGGCAGGGCATCTGTTTTTACCGTCTGGCCATCTTCAGGTGTTTGGCAAGAAATTGGCGAACAGTTCCTTTGTTCACACTGTCGACCGCTTGCATGGCAACAAAACCAGCGCCTTTCTCGCGAGTTTCCACAGCCACAAGAACAGGTCGCTTTCCAGCAGCCCCTCGACCTCTTTTGCCGGCACGTTTCCCACCGACAAGGGTGTCGTCAAACTCAATCAAGTTGGCAAGCCGGTAAATGCTGTCTCGGTCAGCCATCGCTTTCCTGATTTTGCGCAGCATGTTACGTGCTGTAACCCAGGAAACTCCGACATTTTTGGCGATACGGAGAGCCGAAACACCACCTTTGTCAGAAGCCATCAGATAAATGGCCCAAAACCATTTCACAAGAGGGACTTTGGTCGAATGAAACAAGGTGTCAGCGGTCAACGACACTTGGTGGCGACAATGAGAACATTGGTACAGTTTACGCGATTCAATAAAGTAGGCCTTCGTGGATCCGCAAGCAGGACATTGAAACCCATTGGGCCATCTCACCTTGATTAAGGTCTTTGCGCAGGACTTTTCGCTGCCATACTGTTTTTGCCATTCAAGCAAGGTATTCCAGGCATCTTCATAATAAGACCTCATTTGGCTTATCAATTTGATCTTGTTATGAAATATAAGCATTATGCGGAGATTGATACAGAGCCATTTAAAATTATCGACCTAACTGTTCGATTCGGTCAATCGCTTTTAATTTATGGTCATCGAGAAGGTGGGTGTATCTTTGCACCATTTGCATCGTGCTGTGCCCCAAAATATCCGCAAGAGTGCGCAAAT
>JAQUEZ010000518.1 GCA_028684915.1 Desulfobulbus sp. | reverse complement strand
CCTCTGACGGTAGGCGCTTGGCGCACCCAGCGGAGCATTTCCTTGATTCGCCACGCCTTGGAGGTGTGCAGATCCATGCTCATCAGTTCTGCCAGCGCGTCGATCTGCTTCTCCGTCAATGGACCATTGGCTCTTTTCAACGTGGCCCAACGGGTGGCCTTGGGCAGCTTCGCCTCCTTGGCTTCCGCCCGGCGGACATCATCCAGGGCTTTGGTGAACAGTCGCACCACATAGAACCAGTCCACGGTGTGCGAGCTGTTGGCAAAATGGGTCTTCACGCCTGAAATAAAGGGCTCCTCGTCGTTTTGTGTGGATTTGATTTTTCGAGGGATCAAACCCACACAAAACGACAAAAATAACAACAAAACAGTTCGTTGGCTCAAGATGGCTGCAAATATAGCGAAAAGACCAATTCCCCAGGAGGCAGCCCTCTGCGCATTGCAAGAACAGAGTGATAGATAGCGCCGCTGAGATATTGCGCCTTGAGCGGCATCATAATCTCTGCCCATGCGGCCAGCCATTTCCTTGCAAATTCCACTCGAAATGTCGAGGAGCCTTAAATATGTGAAGCTGTTTATGTTTTGTGCATTCATTCGATGAATAAATAGAGATCCTGATGATCAGTTCCGTGTTGTTATAATATTGAATTTTTGTCATTGCAACGTGCAATGATACCAAAATAAAGAGGTGAGCAAAATGAGCCATGTAATTTGTTTGAAAAAATCCACAAATAATAAAAATCTAATGCGCAGCGAACGTTTTGCGGGTGTCATTTGTAATATACGAATATTTAGCTACAAATCCACATAGCAACCAGAAGGGCACATTGATAATTAATATTTGCGTAACATTAAAATAAGCGCTTGTTGCCACATAGATAGGGATAATGCTCACCATGGCGATGCCTAAGGTTTTTCTTAAGCCACACTGAGTTTTGCACAGTTTCAAGGTATCGATGAACACAAAGGCCAAAAACAGGATTACGCCTGATATTCCGGCGATGCCAAGTTCCCAAATCAGGGTCGTGATCCCCAGTCGGTCTATACCTATCGAGGCAAGCAACGGAACATATTCTCCGGTCATCTGTGTGGAGAAAGAAACTGAGGCATTACCAGCCCCGATCCCAAAAAAGAAGAAGATTGGGTCATCGATCAATCGTTCAAAGGTCTTAATGATAGGCACAATGCGCGAGTCGGCATAACCTTGCAGGCGACCCTCCATCTGTGCAAATTCACCAATCCCATATCCCCAGCGTTTGACAATAAAAAAATCGTAAATCGTTTTCAGGCAAATGAAAGCAACCCCAGCAAAGAGGAAAAGGGCTATTATTCTTTGTATTTTATCCTTGTCGACCACGCGGAATATTAAGGGTAGGATGAAGCATGTCGGTAGAAGAGCAAAGGTGATTTTGGTTTCATTCATAGAGGTTGGGAGAACCAGAATAGCAGCACCTAGACAGAATACAAAAAAATTAATTTTTCCATTCAGGTAGCAAGCAATATAAAAAGCTAAGACTAACAAAAGAAATACGGAAAGAACGCCAGAGGTGTTAGTTCCCAGTGATCCGCCCATGGGATCTCCAGTTAAAGAATTGCTATATTGAATAAATCTTTGATACAATACAAATGGAAGCTGCATTAATGAAAGTGAAAAAATAAATATTAATAAATTATTTAATTCTTTTTCAGAAACATTCCATACGATCGGTAAGAGAAAAAATGGAATATATCGAAAATATATGCGAATCCCGGAAAACATAACACCTGCGCTTACCTGATTCAGGATAAACCCGGAAAAAATGAAAAAAACAAAAATAATAATGCAAAATATGTATTTTATATTGACATTTAATTGCTTTTTAATAGTTATGGAGCTGAAAAAATAGATTAATATTAGCAAGGAAGCTGCTTCTGGAAGCCAAGTCACCCAACGAGGAATAACATGTAATTTAAAGGCAAAATAGTCTGCAAAAAATAAATTGAGTATGGTTGTATATATTAATATTTTCATTGATTATCCGTACTGCAACAGCAGTTCCCATTATGCACTTGAAACCAATACGCACGAGGTTTGCGTAAAGGTTTTCACAAACTTCTGAAATTATCCAGGTTAGATGGAATACAACTCATTAAATTAAATCGATATTTTTTGGTAAAAATTCAATCTCCCCAGGGTTCCGTCCAACCCTTCATGAAGGCGGCCACTTGCTTTGGAAGAGCAAGCACTGGGCTCCGGAGGCCTTGTTCCCTGGTTTCCTGAACCGTGCGAGTCTTCTTCACGTGTGTGGACCGCGGAAAACCGGCGTTCAATTCGTTTCCCGGCTTCATGAATCGCCGCAGCACCTCACAGATTATTAACTAGTTCGTAAATTATAGAATATTCGACGCTGTTAAAACGTATGCAGTAATAGCTAGTCGCTAATTGGCGTGTGCTCGGCAATCAATAAGATGATTAAAACTCGATGTCATACATAAAACGGCATCCTTGTCGATGCGGTCTTTGAGGAATTTATTCATATTTTCACGGTAATGAACGATGTCAACATGTTCCTGCAGCGCATTTTCCAGAGTCTCCTTGATTTGCACCAGGGTGAACAAATGCGGGGCCCGCAATGTTTTCACTCCATCCACATCACTTGTCGCCGTGATCTGCCCGCGGGCAACCGAGCCAAAAATATCAAGTCTGGTAACTCCATAGCGTTCTTCAAGTTGGGCCTGGCTCCTCGACATTTCGAGTGGAATTTGCAAGGAAATGGCTGGCCGCATGGGCAGAGATTATGATGCCGCTCAAGGC
>JAQUEZ010000031.1 GCA_028684915.1 Desulfobulbus sp. | reverse complement strand
GAAGAGGCTCCACCCGTTCCCTTTCCGAACACGGAAGTTAAGCTCTTCAGCGCCGATGGTACTGCATGGGAGACTATGTGGGAGAGTAGGTCGCCGCCGATTCTTTATATAAAACCCCCAAGCAGCTGCGCTGATTGGGGGTTTTTGCGTTTGCGTTACACTCAATTCATTCTTGCTTCGAACTGACGGTGAAAATCCCGAAGCACCCTCTGTCTAAGCTCTTTGCAGATGATGCCACCTACAAATAATCCCGTCTCTCTTGCAAAACCCGGCCGACTTCTTTCAGTAAACTTTCGGCTGTAAATGGTTTTGCAATATATCCGGCTAATCCCAAAGCTTGGTAATTCTCCTGCGTCACCTGTTCGCTATATCCTGTACAAAGAATAATCGGAGTATTAGGTTGTATTTGCCACAACTTTTGAGCTAATTTCAATCCGGTCATACCCGGCATTCCCATATCAGTAATGACCAAGTCAAAAGCCTTTGACTCTTGGAGAAACATTTCATAGGCTTCTAGAGCGGACGGGCAGGCCTTAACGGTAAACCCCAAGTGTTCAAGAATCTGGACAAAAAAATCTAATATTGGCTGCTCGTCATCTACAACCAGCACACAACCGCTGAAGGCGTACTCCTCCTTAATAATTTGCGCTCGGCTCTCAATAGAATTTTGTTCCGCCTCGGGTAAATAGACAGTAAAACAGCTCCCCTTCCCTGGAGTTGAAATGACTGTAATCGCCCCACGATGGTCGTTCACGATTCCATGAACCACTGAGAGTCCAAGCCCTGTCCCCTCCTCCATCTTTTTTGTGGTAAAATACGGCTCAAATATGCGTTGGAGATATTCAATGGGAATACCTGTCCCGGTGTCCTCAACCTGCATACATGCATAATTTCCGGGTTGCAACCTGCCTACTTCTACACCTTCAGTAGGGGAAAGACTTTTTCTAAATAGGCGAATGTCAATTTTACCAACCTCCCCTTTCAATGCCTGATAGGAGTTGGTACACAAGTTCATTACAATCTGATGAATTTGGGTAGGGTCAGCTTTCACATAAAGATCAGAGGAAATACTTAACTCCAATTCTACGTTGGCAGGAAAGCTAGCCCGAAGGAGTTTGGTCGCCTCTTTGACAATGGTGCTTAGCTTGAGACTGGTGAGTTTTTTTGAGCCTCTTCGACTAAATTTGAGTATTTGATCGACCAACTGCCCTGCCCTGTCAGCAGCACGAATAATTTCCTCTATGTTTCTGTGAAGGAGGGTATTTTTATCACATTGCAGTTGGCATAATTCAGCGTACCCGAGAATCGCCGTCAAAATATTATTGAAATCATGAGCAATCCCACCGGCAAGCATACCGATGGCTTGCATCTTTTGTGACTGACGAATCTGTTTTTCTAAAATCAGATGTTTGGTGATATCCCGCTTAACGGCTACATAGTTGATCACCCTACCGTTATGATCTTTTACCGGTGTTACGGTTGCCTCTTCACAATACACGCCCCCAGTTTTCTTTTTATTGGTAAAAGTACCCCGCCAAACCTTGCCCTGACTTATATCTTCCCACATGAGTTTGTAATGGTAGGAGGGAGTTTCGCCACTTTTCAAAATGTTTGGCTTTTTCCCTAAAACCTCGGCAAAGCAATAGCCGCTAATCTCTTCAAAGGCGGGATTTACATATTCTATGTTTCCGTGTACATCGGTAATGATGACGGATTCCGCAGCTTGGTCAACAGCTGTTGCCAACAATTTTCGTCCCTCTTCCAGCTTGAACTTGTTACTCATATCGGTAAAAACCACTTGAGCAACAAGATTATTATCAACAACGGACGTATTTATTTTGATATTTACCGGGATATACTTTCCATCGACAAAAATATTTGCTTCAAGGATTTCATTATCTTTATTATTAACAAGTTTATTTTTAAAAAAATTCAAATATAAATCTCGATCATTTTTATGAAAAAAACGAGCATGATTGTATGATGAAACTGAATATTTTAAATCAAGCAGGTTGAGAGCGGCATCATTTGCCTCAATCACCATCCCTGAATTCACATCAACTAATAATATTGAATCATCTATTGATTTTAACAATAGATAATATTTTTCTATAAAGCTTGTGGCAACATTCTCAAATTTTTTTTTCTTTGTAATATCAATTATATGCACATACAAAAATACATTGTCTTGTGAATAGACAAAATCTCCATAGATATTAAAATGATATTTTTCTTGTAGACTATTGACCGCATCGCACCTGGTGACAAAGTGTCGTTTCCTCTTAAGGAGGTAGTTAGGAAGCAATTGAAGAATTCTTTCATAGACTCCTTGAAAAATCTGTGTGTTCATTCCCGTTTTCAGAGGGGCTGTTTTTAGCCCCAAGAGTTCGAGAGCGGCTTGGTTCACCGAGTAAAGTTGCACACTGGAAAACAGCTCATTTTTTAGAGAGAGCTCCGATTCTAAATACTGATCTATATTGCCAAGATCGATCTGCTCCATAGCTGCACATTTCTGCACGGCTTCGGTAATATCCAGGATAATTACCGGTACGCCAGCTTGTAAAAACGCTTCTCTATACAGAACGGCTGAATCTTCGTTGTTCTTTGATCTGCTAAGGTTCATACAACTTTTTTATTTTGTGATTGGTGGAACCAAGGTAGCTTGGCGTATCGGTTTACGCTGGCCTCATTTACGACCTAGAACGTAGATGGCATACTTCTGATGGACTCGTAAAAAATCTAAAATGGTACAAATCGTAAATACAGCATATTCAAAAACTTGAACCATCGTCCTCAAGCCTTTTTTTCGAGAACGACCACTCTTACTGTTCAATAGCCCAATCGAGTCTTTCCGACGGCGTAACGTGCTTTTTACATGCACGCTTACCCTTTTTTGATTTTTTCTCAACCTGTTAATATTACTGAACTATGAGCATCCGCACAAAGATTCAAGAAGCCACACCCAACATAGGCCGATTATACGTTGTAGCCACCCCGATCGGCAACTTGGGAGATATCAGTCTGCGGGCAATCGAAACACTGCGCACTGTTGATCTTATCGCCTGCGAAGATACACGCCATACCAAAAATCTCTGTCGTCATTTCGATATTACCACACCGCTGGTCAGTTATTTTCGCGAGAAAGAGCAAAGCAAATCCGATAAACTGCTCGAGCAACTGCAGGGCGGCAAAAATATCGCCCTGGTTTCCGATGCAGGCACCCCGGGGATCTCTGATCCAGGGGCGGTCTTGGTGCGCAAAGCCCGTGATGCAGGGATTAAAATCATCGCCATTGCCGGTCCTTCTGCCCTTGCAGCTGCTGTGTCCATTGCCGGTTTGGAGCAAACCGCCTTCTATTTTGGCGGCTTTCCCCCAGCCAATAAAAACGAACGTAAACAGTGGCTGCGGCAACTGGCCCTTCTCCCTTGCCCGCTCATCTTTTATGAAGCGCCCCATCGCATCGCGCCCTCACTCCAAGATATGGCAAACTTGCTGGGTAACCGCCGTGCCCTTTTGATTCGAGAACTGACTAAAATCCACGAAGAGAGCCTGGAGGATACCCTGCTCGGGCTGTACGAACGAGTAGAATCAGGTGTTAAAGGAGAATTAGTACTCATTATTCAGGGCGCTGAACCTTCAACCCCAAAACCGGACAACCTCGACGCCCTGCTCTTATGGTACCGCGACGAAATTAAAACCACTCTCAAGGATGCGGTCGGCAACATTGCCCGTGACCTTGACCTTCCACGTTCACAGGTGTACAAACAGGCGCTGCAAATTTGGCAGGATGCGACCTGACCCCTCATTTCCATCAACAGAGATGCGTATCATGGCTAGAATTGAACACGTCCTGACCCACTGTCCCAACATGGAGCACAAACGTCTCTTAAAAGTGGCCTGTGCAACCGCGCTATCTGCCGGACAATTGATCAAAGATCGCTTTCATCAGCCCCATGATATTCGCATGAAAGGGGTGATCAACCTTGTCACCGAGACGGATCTAGCCGCAGAAGCTATGATTCTCAAATCCCTGGCCAAAGAGACTCCTCATATTCCGGTTATTGCCGAAGAGTCGGCCCAATCACTTTCGGGTCGTTCTGCGCCTTGCTATTGGGTCGTGGATCCTCTGGACGGAACCACTAATTTCGCCCACGGGGTACCCCATTTTGCGGTCTCTATCGCTTTGATGGAAGATGACAAACCTTGCGTGGGCGCAATCTACCATCCCATGCTCGATGAACTGTACTGTGCAAGCCGCAACGGAGGTGCCTGGCTCAACGAGCAAAAAATACGTGTCACCCAGACAGATGCGTTGATCCGAGCTCTGGTGGCCACAGGATTCCCTTATAACATCGATCAAACCCTGCCCGAGGTTATCGGGCAATTGCAACGGATTTTGCCGATGGTTCGCGACATACGCCGGGCCGGTGCCGCTGCCCTTGACCTGGCGTACGTTGCCTGCGGCCGACTCGATGGCTTCTATGAGATCAATCTTCAGCCCTGGGACACCGCTGCCGGATGGTTGCTGGTGGAGGAAGCCGGGGGCCAGCTCAGCGATTTCGGTGGTGCCCCCTACTCCCCTTTTGTTCCCCAAACCCTGGCAACAAACGGTCTGCTTCATACTGACCTGCTGAAACTGCTGCAATGATGTGCCTCCATGTTGCTCATCGCGCGCCCGCACGATCACTGGTGCACTGCGCCATGCTTTTTTCCGCCTTTCTTGTGTCCACCTCATTCACCGTGGGGAAAGCTATCACGCCGACCCTGGACCCGGTGGTCCTAACGCTGCTGCGCTTTTTGCTGGCGACCCTGCTCTTCACCCCTTATGTCCACAAGGCCTTTGGCCTCACCTTTCCGGGCTGGCGGGCTTTTGGCCGCTACAGTCTCATCAGCGGTGCATTAGTCGGTTTTTTCTGGTTGATGTTTCTTTCCCTGCGCTCTACCGAACCCATGAACACTGGGGTTATCTTTACCACTGTTCCTGGAATTTCGGGCGTGTTCAGCTGGTTCCTGCTCCGTGAACGATTGGGAACATATCGCTTGTTCGCCCTTGTCCTGGCTATGAGCGGGGCACTTTGGGTGATTTTTGCAGGAGATATGAAGCGACTCTTCAGCCTGCAGCTCAACCATGGCGACCTGATCTTCTTTGGCGGCTGTTTGATGATGGCCCTATACATGCCCTTGGTCAAACTGTTTCACCGGGGAGAACCCATGGCAGTCATGACCCTATGGATCCTGGTAACCGGCACACTCTGGTTGCTCGGATTCTCCCTGCCTAGATTTTCAGGCATTTTCTGGAGCGCCATCCCCCTGATGACCTGGATAGGCATCGCTTATCTGGCATTTTTCACGACCCTTATTACTTTTTTCATCTCCCAATGGGCCACCCTACACCTGGGGCCGACTCGGGTTATGGCCTACTCGTACCTCTACCCGCCACTGCTGGTGGTGCTCGAATGGGGCCTGCATCGGAACTTTCCCCCGCCCTCCACGCTCACCGGTATCCTGATCATTCTACCGGCGATGGTGATTGTGCAACAAGGCGCCGCCGCCAAAAAAGCCTGATCCAAGGTTCGTGCTCTGCCGATGATGGCGGCTATTCAATCTCCGCCAACATTGTCTCGATAATTCCTAAACCACCACGCCAGAAAGCCGCGTCACTCAAATCAATGCCAAAGGGGCGCAGCAGTGCCTCAGGCGAACCGTTACCGCCGGCGCGGAGCAAGTGGAGATACTTGGCAACAAATGCTTTGCCCTCTTCCAGGTAGCGGGCATACAAAGCCAGCACCAGCAATTCACCAAAGGCATAGGAATACACATATCCGGGTGTAGCCAGGAAATGGGAAATATAGCTCCACCAGATACCGTACTCATCACGAAGGGTTACCGAGTCAGCAAACATTGGCCGCTGGGTCTCCATCCACAAAGCCGAGATCTGTTCGGGTGCAAGTTCTCCCTGTTCGCGACGACCTCTATGGAGGCGGTCTTCAAAACGGTTCATTGATACCTGGCGAAAAACGGTGGCAAAGATGGATTCCAGTTTTTGGCAGACAAAGGCCCGTCTTGCCTGTTTATCGGTAATCATCTCCACCTGGGCCTTGAACACCAACAGTTCGGCAAACACCGAGGCCGTCTCGGCCAAAACCAGAGGGGTATCGCTGTTGTAATATCCCTGCTTGGCAGCGAGGACCTGATGAACACCGTGACCGAGTTCATGGGCTACCGTGGAGACATCCCGCATATTGCCGGTGTAGTTGACCAGGATATAGGGATGCGCCTCGGGAACGCAGGGATGGGCAAAGGCGCCGCCGCGTTTTCCGGCAACGAGTGGCGCATGGATCCATCCTTTGCTGAAAAATTCATTTGCAATATCGGCCATCTCAGGGCAAAAACCCGCAAAGGCGTCAACAACGATATTTCGACACTCGTGCCAGGTTATATCGGTCTCCTCGCCACCGGGAACCGGTGCGTAGCGATCGTAATCATAGAGGGTGTCCAAGCCGAGCAGTGTTTTTTTCACCCGATAATAGCGATGGACAATATCGTATCGGGCCGTTACCTCCCGCACCAGGGTCTCAACGGTTTGCCCCTCGAGTTCATTGGCCAGGTGCATGGCACTGTCCCAGGCCGGGTACTTTCGCAGACGATCGTCGATCATTTTTTCCGCGGCCAAGGTATTGAAAATGTGGGTGAGAATGTGCAGGTGTCCGTTGAGCCCTTGGGTTAACTCTTCTGCCCCCTTTTGACGAATCGACCGTTCGGGGCTATAGAGATCACTCAGCACCTCCTCTTCACTGCGCCCCAGCTCCCCAAAGCGGAGTTGACCCAGCACTTTTTCAAAAAGCAGGTTCCAGGCACTTCGCCCGACCGGGCGCAGATCCTGCAACAATTCCTCTTCCTTGGCACTGAGCTGATGGGGGGCAAAACGGCGCATACTCTCAAGGTAATGTCGATACGGTGCAAGTTCTGGTTGCGCCAGCAATTGTTCTGCAACCGAGGCAACCATTGTGTTCCACTCCAGGCGAAAAAACAGGGTCCGCTTGCCCACAGCAGACTCCAGTTCCTCAACCTGCTGGAGCACAGCCGAGGCTGCAGCGTCACCGGTTTGGGTGATAAAGTTGAGAAAAGCAAAGGTACCCAGACGGCCAAGCAAGGTATCGATAGCTTCAAGTTGCTGTACCACCTGCAACACGGCTCGGGCATCAAGGCTCCCGACTCGACCACCCCTCTCGGCCGCCAGATTTTCCGCCAATTCACGGCAACGAAACATGTCTTGACGGAAATCCTGGCTCTCCGGAGCGGGATAAAGATCGCCTAAGGCCCACACCACCTCGGTGGTTCCTAACTGAGTATTTTTCTTTTCAGTGGTCATATTCCTGCCTTCCCCTGTGTCTAATGTGATCAATTTTGATGGCGTCGTAAAAACGAAGAGACACAAGGAGGAGCTTTTTCCACAGTGCGAGGGCAGACATAAGGTATGTCGAGTGCCAGGAAAAAGGCTGCACGCAGGAAATCGAAGTTTTTACGCCGCCAACAAGGCTTGTTCTTCGCAAAAAAAAGGCCCCAAGAATCTCTTGAGGCCAAACAAACGGACTTAGATATAAAATAAAAATGCACAATCAGTGACGTTACGTGTCACGAATACAGCATGTTGCAAAAATCGGGACATTGTTTCCGTGAGTTTCAACGAGAATCGCACTCATTTTCCACCTGTGCGAAAATGAGTGCATCGGCACCAACCAAACCGCACCGACTTTACTTCAGTAGACCGGCGATAAAGGGGCCGACCGCTGCAGGCCCCTGGGAATCCACCAACTTGATGGTTGCCGTGCCGATGACCGCCATATCGGCCTGGCCCTGCAGCATGGCCACATCTTTCCTGTTGCTGATGCCAAAGCCGACCGCCAACGGCAGATCGGTCGCCTGGCGGCAACGGGACAGATAGGTGCTCAAACTGTTATCAAAGGTGGTTTGTTTCCCCGTTACGCCGCGTCTGGCCACACAGTAGACAAAACCTTTGGCCAGGGCCGCAATCTCGCGCATTCGTTCATCGGTGGAGGTCGGGGTGAAGAACTGGATAGCCGACAGCCCCAAGGCCTCACTGGTGGTAAGATAGGTTTCTCCCTCCTCAGGTGGCAGATCGGGAACGATGGTCCCGCAAAAACCGATCTTTTGCGTCCGCCGCAAAAAGGCCTCTTCACCGTATTTGAACACGATGTTGTAGTAGGTCATAAAGAGGAAACGCACCCCCGGGAACTCCGCCGCCATCTCCTGACCGAATCGGAAGCACTCCTCAACCGTGATCTCCGTATCCAGGCTTTGCTGATTGGCCTTTAAAATGACCGGCCCATCGGCAATGGGTTCGGAGAACGGAATCTGCAACTCAATGCAGTCCACCCCGTTGGCCGCCATCTGTGCGATCACCTCACGGTTGACCGCCAGGGACGGATACCCTAGAACAAGGTGGGTCATCAACAAGATGGGTTTTGTGTGTAAACGATTTTTCAGTTCAATTGCCAAATCCATGGTCCATCATCCTCTACATGTGCAGCCAAGGGTGCACGCCCGTAGCTGCAACTCTTATCCCGTACCCATTCAGGAATGGTCTAGTATCTCAAGTCCTGCGTTATGCGCAAATTTCCCCTCGGAGGCAATCGAAGACTCCGATAGAGGCTCTCTACCTGCGGAAAATTTTCTCCAGGCCGTGAACTTAAACGAAAATTCTCAGCTAGAGACAGACACTATCTATATTCATCCGCCCTTTTGACGATAAACGCTTTCCACGATGGGTCGTCAAAGGCATGGGCAATGGTGAAGATATCCTTATCCCCACGGCCGGACATATTAATGATGATAGCCTGATCCCTGCCCATGGTCGGTGCCTCTTTGATCGCCTGGACAAAGGCATGGGAGGATTCCATGGCCGGGATGAGCCCCTCGGTACGCATGGTCAGACTCAGGGCCTCGATTACTTCCTGATCGGTGGCCGACTCGAACCGTACCCGTCCCTTCTCGCCGAGATCGGCCAGGATGGGCGATACGCCTACATAATCCAGCCCGGCGGCAATGGAATGGGTATCGAGCATCTGCCCTTCCGGACTCTGCAGGAACCTGGTTTTGTACCCTTGGGCAACGCCGGGGGTGGCACCGCAACCGTCCACCATGCGTGAGGCATGTTGACCGCTGCCAATACCCTTGCCGCCCGCTTCGACGCCGATCAGTTCTACCCCGGATTGGTCGAGGAAGCCCTGAAAAATGCCCATGGCATTGGAGCCGCCACCAACACAGGCGTAGACACGGTCAGGCATGCGCCCGTGCTGGGCCATAATCTGTTTATTGGCCTCGATACCGATGATCGACTGAAACCAGGCTACCATCTCCGGAAAGGGATGAGGACCGCAAACGGTACCGATCACATAATGGGTATCGTCCATAGAGGCGACCCAGTCGCGGAAGGCCTCGTTCATGGCATCTTTCAGGGTGCGCGAGCCACTGGTCACCGGGACCACCGTTGCCCCGAGTTTCTCCATCCAGAAGACATTGGGCCGTTGCCGGGCTACATCCTCTTCCCCCATATAGATGGTGCAGGAAAAACCGAAACGGGCAGCCATGGTGGCGGTGGCCATGCCATGCTGGCCCGCACCGGTCTCGGCAATGACCCGCGTCTTGCCCATCCGTTTCACCAAAAGGCCCTGGCCCATGACATTGTTGGCCTTATGCGCACCGGTATGATTGAGATCTTCCCGTTTGATATATATCTTGGCGCCACCGAGATGACGGGTCAAGTTTTCTGCAAAAGTTAACGGGGTCGGCCTACAGGAGTAATTCCCCATGAAATCCACGTACTCCTGCCAAAACGAGGCATCGGCGCGGGCGGCTTCATAGGCGCGGTTTAAATCGGCAAAGGTTGCGTGCAGCACCTCCGGGATGAAGGCCCCGCCCCACTGTCCATAATATCCTTTTTTCATTGTCGTGTTTTCCGTTTCTGCATCAACGAGGGACAGGCGCAGAACAAGCCGCCGGCCCTCTCTTCATATTCAAAAGCAATTCGCAACTAGTAGCATGTTACCCAGGATTCATCAGTTGTTTTCTTGCCCTGATCCGAGAAAATTACCTTTCAGGCCAGTTGCCTGCGGCAAGCCAGAGCAAAATCTTCAGGGTAATGACCAAGGATGTAACGCCCCTGCGCCTCGCTAAAGGCGCCCATGGACCACGGCAGTTTGGGCAGAAAACTATAGAGCAATCGCTGACCGTTTTGCAGGCCAAGCCGTTTGCTGTATTCAATAGAGGTGACCATGTTCGCACCAAGACCGGCCAGCACCTGCTGCGCTTTGAGTATTCCGAGATCCAGGGAATGACGAACCCGGGAATCGGCTTCAATGACATTTCCAACCGGCACAGATTCATTATCAGCAATCACCATCAACTGCAACTCCCACTGGGAAACCTGGGCTTTGGGAACAAAGAGTAGGACGTTATCATCCCGCCAGACCACCAGTGAATGCTCACCCTCGCCCTGATCGGTTCGCGAGTTGCCAGCTATAGCCCTCAGGTAGTCGGTAAAAAAATCGGACTGAAATTGACGTTGGTAGCGATCGACCACATCTGCCACCAAATCACCGCAGCAGTACGCAGGGAGTTGCTCTCCATCGGTCGAGGTGACCCACTGTGGCACCAAGGCGTACTGTTGATGAATCATCTGGTGTGAGGCGTGAAGCCTATACCCGGATCCTGAGAAATCGTAGCCGAAGTTCCAGCCCCACAGAGTGGCCAGCTGCTCGATAGCCTCCCCGCCCTGCCCAAGAACCTTGACAATTTGTTGGCGTAGGGCTTCTAGCTCATCGATAGACATGCGCCGCCGGCGAACGTTCGATGCGATTTCGCATTTTTCAGCAAGAGTGGCGTACATTCGCTGATAATACAGATGGCGCAGGCCGTGCATATCCCCCTCGGAGAGATCGGCGATTTTATAGCGGATTGTGGTATGGGCAAAATTGGCCGCATAATGGCCCCAAGGAATGTACGAGTTAGTGCGCAGGTATTCGAAGATTTCCGTCTGCTCCTGGCGAAAATCGCCTACGATTTCACTCTTCCCCTGCACACCGGGACGCAGGACCATCAATTCTTTATAACTGTCCGGTAAATGTGGATTATTGGCTATGGTTTCAAACAGTTCGAAATCATCAATATCCGCCTGAAGGCCCTTGGCTTTTTGCAGGTACTGCAATCCAATCGGCGCCCCCTTTTGATCATACACCATGCGGCTGCAGGATTTGGCCAACCAGATTAATTCCTCGGCATCGGTTGAGGTGGCAGCCAGTTCATATCGCAGGGAAAGAGGAAGGCGGCCGATAATAGCTTGCACCACGTCTTCCGTACAATATTGACCGAGCAGGGAGCTCAGGCTCACCTTTGCAGGCGGAGCAATCCGAATACGCTCAGGTTGGGCAACCCTGGCATCGGCCCAACCGGTATCGATAAAGGTGCACCCACGGAAAGGAAGCGGATTGAGGATCTCAAAAATTGGCCGTGCCTGCTCGACAACCACATCTCCAGCAGGGAAATTATCCCGGTTGAAGATTTCATGCCCCTGGGCTGTCTTGCCAAGTGAACACAGATGATCATCCTGGCGCAAATTGGCGACCTGATAACTGGGGCAGTGCTTCCCTACCCGAAAACGACCTTCCGGAGTGACGGATGTATGCAACATATTCTTCCTCTCCAGCTGAGCAATCAACCGAACTTGGTAGTATCAGCCCTTGTTCAATGCTTGTTTTTTACGCATAATACAGAATATTATTTTGCGTGATTTTTTAGCACGCTTACTCGTTTTTGCCAATCGTTTGAGGAGGTAACCGTGGGGTTTCCAAAAATCAGTTTCCGTATCTGTGAAACACGACATTGCCCACTCTTCCGGTATGGGGACGTGCTCCAGGTTTCCGGTATAGCAATCGGCATGGAAAATAACGGCGAAAACACCTTTATTAGCACCACCATGGTCCATAACCCTCCCCATCGTGGAACCTGCAAGATTCTCAACGGTGATCTGACCAAAGTGATCATAGAGTATGAGCGGGCCGACCAAATTCCCGATTGTATGATCTCGTGTAGCGGTTGCACCGGCTCGATCCGCCTTGAACATTTTCGCGAATCCCAAACCGATGCCATGACCGATAGCGATGCTATCCTACTTGCCGAGCTGCTGCCGCTTCTCTCAAACTTTCCATTCTTCCAGAACGTCGACCAGGGCAATATCAATAAGGTTCTTAAACTGTTCAAGGTGAAAAGCCTGAAGAAAAGCGAAATCATCCTGCGTAAGGGGGAACCGGGTGGACACTTTTATATCGTGGTAACCGGGCAGGTTGATATTCTCAACGAGGCGGGGATTCCGATTTCCCAGCTCAACGAAGGAGATGTATTTGGAGAAATGAGCCTGCTCTGTGAAGAAAACATCGGGGCCACGGTCCAGGCAGGAACCGACTGTCGCCTGCTGCTTACCGACCGCAATAACTTTAAAACCATTTTACAAAACCACCCCGCTCTGAATGCGTATTTCACCCGTCTCCTTGCTCGGCGGCTCACTGACTCCAACAAGATCCGTTCCGACGATTACGCCTCGGGCATGATCGGTAAACTTGAAGAAATCCCTCCCGAAGCACTGTTTCAGACACTTAACGCAAATCATAAAACCGGTATACTCACCATTACCCAGCTCACTAAAGGGACGGCACGCTGCTCTTTTCGCCAAGGGGCTTTGATCAAAGCAAGTTATGCCGGCTGTAAAGGAGAGGCAGCCTTTTATGAAATTCTTCGCGAAAAAACGGGTCGTTTTAAATTCGCACCAGGCCTGCCACCTGAAGATTTTGACGTTCCCGAGATCGGCTATTTCATGCGGTTACTCATGGAAGGCCTGCAGCGAATCGATGAACGCTCTTCCCCTAAATTGCACTGAGGAAACAGAACCATGGACAAAAGACAGCCCCCTGAAGATAAGGGTTTATATTTAATTGAAAATACATTACAAATGCGACTTCAACTTTCCTTTCGTCCACGAATTGCCGTCAACACCTCCTTCCGACGGCACATGCCTCGTCCTTATTGCACAATCAAAATGTGCCAAATATGCAAGCCCCATTACCATTATTCTTTTTAGCAAAACTAGAAATCAGCTTTCACTCGCGCAATTGCCCGCCGTGACATTACTACCCGCCAAGCAGTCGCAATTAGACATTTTGTCCCGGCTACATATTGCACATTTTGCCTATTTTTCAAGGTGCCACCAAACACTAATCGAGCAAAATTTGCTGAAATTACAAGGGGCTTTTTTTCTTGACAGTGCCAATGATAGATTGTTAATGAATGACCGTTCAGTCTGAATTCTTCTTCAGTTCTGATCGAGGTTTCGTTGGCGTATCAACCGTTTCATTCTTCTAACTCTCATTCAGGAAAGGTAATTATGTCGTGGTTCATTGAAACTTGTCGTTCATCGTTGGGCAAAAAGTACATCATGGCTTTTACTGGGTTTATGTTGGGCTCGTTTCTTCTCGTGCACACCATAGGCAACAGTACAATTTTCTGGGGGAGAAGCGCATTCAATGCCTATGCGCATCATCTTCATTCCTTGGGCATTTTTGTGCCGATTTTTGAAATTGGCCTGTACACCATTTTCTTTCTGCATGTTATCACCGGCATCATCGTGTTCTTGCAGAATCGCAAGGCCCGCGGCGGTAAATACGCTGTTGAGACCTCTGCTGGCGGTCGTACCATCGGCTCCAAAACCATGCCCTACACCGGAGTTGCCATTTTCGTTTTCATCCTGATTCACTTGGCAAACTTCCACTTCGTTCAAAAAACTGAAGTAAAAACCATTTCCGATTTTGTTACCGAAGTACTGAACAACCCGTTTTTCACCCTGATTTATGGAGCCGGCGTCTGCTTGCTGTTCCTTCATGTCAGCCATGGATTTTGGTCATTGCTCCAGACTTTTGGCATCAGCCATCCCAAATATGATTATCCGTTGCGTGTGATTACCTGGGCACTTGCGGGCATCATGGGCGGCGTCTTTTTGTTGATCACCTTCTTGATGGTCATCTCCCGAAATCAATTGCTTTAATTGCGTACAAATTGACAGAGACGATAGAGGACTCCTGACAACAAATTACCTTGCCAGTGAATTCTCCCAACAAGCTTTATTCCTATTAACTACAGCAAAAAGAAACGACTATGCAGCTTGACGCTAAAATACCTGAAGGACCGATAGCAGAAAAATGGGACAAATGCCGTTTTTCCAACAAACTCGTTAACCCTGCCAACAAACGGAAATACGAAGTAATCATCGTAGGAACTGGTCTGGCAGGCGCCTCCGCAGCCGCCACCTTGGGCGAACTCGGCTACAACGTTAAATCATTTTGTATTCAGGACAGCCCCCGCCGCGCACACTCCATCGCTGCACAGGGTGGTATCAATGCCGCCAAAAACTATCAGGGTGACGGTGACTCCATCTTCCGTCTGTTCTATGACACCGTAAAAGGCGGCGACTTCCGTGCCCGTGAGGCCAACGTTTATCGTCTAGCTCAGGTTGCCAACAACATCATCGACCAGTGCGTAGCCCAGGGCGTTCCCTTTGCCCGTGAATACGGCGGAACTATGGCCAACCGCTCCTTCGGTGGTGCCCAAGTTTCCCGTACCTTCTATGCTCGGGGCCAGACAGGACAGCAGCTGCTGCTCGGCGCTTACTCTGCCATGATGCGCCAGGTTGCAACCGGCAAAGTCAAAATGTACACCCGCCGCGAAATGATGGATGTGGTTACGGTAGACGGTGTTGCCAAAGGCATCGTTGTTCGGAACTTGATAACCGGCGAAATCGAGAAATACTCGGCCCATGCCGTTGTTCTGGCCACTGGTGGTTACGGTAACGTGTACTTCCTGTCCACCAATGCCATGGCATCCAACGTTACCGCTGCCTGGCGTGCATACAAACGCGGTGCAGGTTTTGGAAACCCCTGTTACGTCCAGATCCATCCGACCTGTATTCCGGTTCACGGCGACTTCCAGTCCAAACTGACCCTGATGTCTGAGAGTTTGCGAAACGATGGTCGCGTATGGGTTCCCAAGAAAAAAGGCGACAAACGTAAACCCGCAGACATCCCAGAGAATGAGCGCGATTATTACCTCGAGCGAAAATACCCGTCATTCGGTAACCTCGTGCCCCGTGACGTTGCCTCCCGTAACGCCAAACAGGCTTGTGACGAAGGTCATGGTATCGGCGAGACCGGACTCGGCGTGTATCTCGATTTTGCCGATGCAATCAAACGCGACGGCTTGGATGTAGTTCTGAGAAAGTATGGTAACCTGTTCCATATGTATCAGAAGATTGCCGACACCGATCCGACCAAAGAGCCGATGCAGATCTATCCTGCCATCCATTACACCATGGGCGGCCTCTGGGTTGATTACCATCTGATGACCACCGTTCCGGGTCTGTATGCCACCGGCGAGTGTAACTTCTCCGACCATGGTGCCAACCGCCTCGGCGCGTCCGCACTGATGCAAGGTCTTGCTGACGGCTATTTCGTCCTGCCCTACACTATCGGCAACTACCTGGCCTCCGTTCCACCGGTTGCAACCAGCACCGACGATCCCGCATTTGAGGCAGCTGCTAATGGTGTGAAAGAGCAGGTCACCAAACTCTTGAAGAACACCAAGAGCGGCAAAGGTGGTCAGACCGTTGATCATTTCCACAAAGAGCTGGGCAAAGTCATGTGGGATTGCTGCGGTATGGCCCGTAACAAGGAAGGTCTGGAACTGGCCCTGAAGAAAATCCCTGAGATCCGTGCAGATTTCTGGGAGAACGTTGTTGTCCCGGGTTCTGGCCAGGAACTCAATCAGTCTCTTGAGCGGGCCGGCCGGGTTGCGGATTTCCTTGAGTTCGGCGAACTCATGGTTCGCGACGCACTCAACCGTGAGGAATCCTGCGGTGGCCACTTCCGCGAAGAAAGCCAGACAGAGGAAAATGAAGCCAAACGTGACGATGCGAACTTCAGCTATGTAGCCGTTTGGGAGTACAAAGGACCAGGAACAGCTCCGGAATTACATAAAGAGCCGCTGACCTTTGAGTACGTTACGCCTTCACAGCGTAGCTACAAGTAATGCATATCTGTCCCTTGTATAAACAGATTCATAACTGAAGTTTAAAATACAACGCAGAAGAAAGCTTATGTCATCGAAATCGATTAATATAATAGTAAAAATATGGCGACAGAATGGTCCTCTGGCTCAAGGCGCGTTTGAGGAGCATGCTCTCAAAGACATCAGCACCGACAGTTCCTTTTTGGAAATGATTGACGTGCTCAACGAATGGTTAACCGTTAAAGGCCTTGAGCCAGTTGCGTTTGATCATGACTGCCGCGAGGGTATCTGCGGTATGTGTGGTGCCGTTGTTAACGGTACCGCCCATGGTCCTGATAAGGAAACCACCCTGTGCCAGCTGCACATGCGTCGCTTCAAAGATGGCGACACCATCGTTATCGAGCCGTTCCGTTCCCAGGGTTTCCCGGTCGTTAAAGACCTGATCGTTGACCGTGGCGCTCTGGATCGCATTATTGCCGCTGGTGGCTATGTATCCGTCAACACCGGATCCCCGCAGGATGGCAACACCATCCTTATCCCACAGCATGTGGCCGAGCAGGCCATGGATGCCGCCGCCTGTATTGGTTGTGGTGCCTGCGCCGCTGCCTGCCCGAACGGTACCCCGATGCTGTTCCTGGCTGCTAAAGTTTCCCAACTGGCGCTGCTGCCTCAGGGACAATTGGAAGCCAAGAAACGTGCCATCAACATGGTTATGCAGATGGACAAAGACGGTTTTGGTAACTGCAGCAACGAGCGCGAATGTGAGAATGTTTGCCCCAAAGGCATTACCATTCGCAACATCGCCCGCCTGAATAGAGAATTCTTCAAGGCAGCTTTCACCATCGATCATTGATCGATAGGGCAGTTTTCCGTTGAACAGAGGCTGTTACCGCCCCAAGGGTGGTAACAGCCTTTTTTTATTCCCCCAAGGGGTTATCTAGAGACAATGGCCCAAACAAGGTTTCCCTAAGCATTTGCTGATTCAATAGGGACAGGGCTAAACCGTCTGACCTACCCATTGAATGCAGAAATCGTTGGCAACCAAAGAGCAGCAAGAAAGAGAAGAGAGCGAAATCTAAATTCGTGAGGGAACCGCAGTCAAATAGAGGGGTAAAACAGACGCGCCGCAATGCGGGTGAGAAAAAAGAAATAGCAAAGGACCAGGGCCGTTTTTTTATAAAAACAGCCCTTCAGTTCCTAAAATTCTTGATGGCCGTCGTAAAAACTTCGATCTACTGTGTCGTAGCCCCTTTTCTCGACAACTCGACAGACCTGAGGTATGCCTTCGCGACAAAAAAGCACTATTCCCTGTATATCTGTGTTTTTACCTAGCCATCTCTTAGAGTGTGATGGACTTTTTAGGAGTCCATCATTCTTAATAAAGGTGTTGAAACGGATCATCATTTTATCGCGGAGAATCAGTATGTTAATTGCAAAATCGTTTTCACCTTTTTTGCAGTTAACTTTCCGTTTCTTCGATGTTTTTACAAATACTTTTCAATACCCTTTTAATAATAGCTGTAAATTTTATAAGTCGTTGGCGATCCGATCAATGCATCGACCTTACCTTCAAGCTCCGCTCGCTTTTCATTGGCAAACCAGCGTTGCCAGTCCTCCATGGAGCGCCAAGTACTGATGACCACGTACTCCTCCGGTTCATGGACATTGCGCAAAGTCTCTCCGGAAATATATCCAGGCTGCTGATTGGCGATGGAGCGAAGTTCCATCAGCATTTCGGACAAGACCGGTAACAAGGTCACATCCAGTCCCTTTCCGTGCCTAGCCACCTTGCGTGTCATAATAACCCGTACGATCATCAGCGCTCCTCAGAACCGGTTTTAACGATTTTTTCGGCAAACAACCTTGATGGCGTCATAAAAATTTAGATCTCCTGCGTCCCAGCGCGTTTCTCGACACTCGACAGACCTTATGTATGCCTTCGAGCCGGGAAAAACACTGCTCCTTTTAATCCGTGTTTTTACCAAGCCATCTCTTAGAGAGTGATGGACTTTTTACGAGTCCATCAACCTTTTCTATTTGCAAGATATAAAAACACAAATTGAGCAGAAGTCAACCACAACCGCTCTCCTAACGCCCCGGGATCACGCCACACGGAAAAAGGGGATACCAGGTAAAAAGCAGGTTGGACAATAGAACAGAGTTATGTGGAACGTCCGTTTATCCAGCAAAATTCTTGAGCGTCAATAACACACCGGCGGCGACCGCTGAACCGATGACACCGGCCACATTGGGGCCCATGGCATGCATCAACAACATGTTTTCTGGGTCAGCCTCCATGCCGAGACGATGACTCACCCTCGCGGCCATGGGTACGGCAGAAACTCCGGCAGAGCCGATCAACGGGTTGATCTTGGTTCCGGGGAAAAGGTTCATCACCTTGGCCATCAATATGCCGGATGCGGTCCCAATGGAGAATGCGATAACCCCAAGAAAGAGAATGCCCAGGGTTGAGGCATTAAGAAATTTCTCCGCCGTCATTTGCGCCCCAACACCCAAGCCTAAAAAGATGGTCACAATATTTAGCAAGGCATCCTGGGCAGTTTTGGACAGACGATCAACTACGCCACATTCCCGCATCAGGTTGCCGAACATAAAAAAACCAATCAATGGGGCAGCCGAAGGGAGAAGCAAGATACTCAGGGCAAGAACGAGTAAAGGAAAAATGACCTTCTCGGTTTTACCGACATAACGCATCTGGCTCATGCGAATTTTGCGCTCATTGGTTGTGGTTAAAAAACGCATAATCGGCGGTTGGATGATTGGCACCAACGCCATGTAGGAATAGGCCGCAACTGCAATTGAACCGAGCAGTCTGGGGGAAAGCTGGCTTGACAGGAAAATTGCGGTTGGCCCGTCCGCCCCGCCGATGATACCAATGGAAGCGGCATCAAGAATGCTAAAATCAATACCTGGCACATATTTGGAGAGCAGTAAGGCCCCAATCAGGGTGGTGAAAATACCGAATTGGGCAGCTGCACCGAGAAGCGCAGTTTTAGGGTTGGCCAGCATAGGAGCAAAATCCGTCAACGTGCCGATACCCATGAAAATTATGAGCGGAAACGCCCCGGATTTGATTCCAATGGTATAGATATAATACAGTATTCCACCGGGATCATTCATTCCTGCTAAAGGTATGTTGGAGAGGATGGCACCAAACCCAATGGGCAATAACAGCAGTGGCTCAAACTCTCGACCAATGGCCAAATAAACGAGCACCAATCCGATTGCAATCATGAGCAATCGCCCTATACCGCCGATCCAATCTCCATTTGCCGGCAGAATAAATTGGGCAATGCCGGTCGATTGAAGGAACTGGGTAAACATTTCCATCATCCCAGGCATGCTTTGCTCGGCAATAGTCGCTCCCTGCCCGGCCGTTACATTGGCCAATGGCATCAACAGGAGGAGAACGGGTACAACAGTGAGCAGGACAAGGTTATTTTTTTTCATGGTCGGCGAGGAGTGCATAAAGAAATCAGGCTATGACAAACAGTACTTGCCCAGCCGTAACAGTCTGGCCCTTACTGACCTCAACCGACAGGACCACCCCATCTTCGGTGGCATAAATGGGAGATTCCATCTTCATGGCCTCGAGAATAACCATGGTCTCCCCTTTTTTGACCCGATCGCCTTGAACGCAAAGCACCTCATAAATGTTTCCAGGAAGATGGGTCCGGACCTCTATCGGCTGGCGCTGCTGACCACCACTTAGCTGTTGATCGGCCCGGTTAACGGAGGCTACCTCTCCGGTTTCATCTTCAACCTGGACATGATAAGTGATACCGTCGACGGTGACTTTGTAGCGGGATATTGTATTCATACCTTCTCTTCGTGTTTGCAGAGCTGATGGATGATCTGATTTTCACGACCACGCTTAACGTCACGGCATCAATGAATTTGCCCAGAACAAAAAACGTGAAATCGATTTCTGGGGCCTATCCCTTGTGAAAAAAACCGCGTAGAGCTAAACGGTCCTTAAAGTAGAGGCTGCCTGCCGCACGGATTGATCGCCGCTTGACAGTAAGATTTGTACAGAGTGGCACGGAAGAAATACATTCCGTCAAGGCTGGTACCGTATCTCGTGAGGGTGGAAGCACATTGTCTTGCAAACTACTGGCCGCAGCTTGACGAGTTCGGTGGGCTGCAATCGCAGCAGTAATCACCGCCATTATCCGCTGCTGCTCATCCTCTGCCCGCCGATTAACCGCTTTTTTAGTGGGCACAGCATTATAGGTGGCTTCTTCCTTATCTGTCAGCGGTTTTAAAATTCTTGAAGAAAGCTTGATCACCACAACCAGCAAACTCAAAAATAGATAAACAACCCCAACACCAAGAAGAGTTAGCTTGACTCCTTCGACTATCATTTTTCCTTTTCCCTCACATGTTACACGCAGTGCAACGGCACCCCTCTAGGCAACAACCACCCTACTTCACGGGATTATTAGGAACAAGTAACACCGGAATACGGCTGTAACGGGTGACTCTTCTCGCGGTAGTACCCATGATATCCACATGAAAAAAACTGTGCGTCGACTTCCCCATGACGATCATATCGGCCTGATGCTCTTCGGCCACCCGCAAAATTTCATGACAGGGATAACTGCCGCTGACAACAATAATCTCGGTCACCGGAACCCGGTTAATATTGTACGCCATAATCTCATCCTGCTTAAAGCGCTCCAACCGCACTTTCATCGTCTCCAAAAGTTGATGCATACCTTCATGATGCAGCTTATCAGCCTCTTCACGGGAAAGATAGGTATCCACTATGGACTGGGCGGTGCTTCCCAAGGGCGGGACAACGTGCATCATAAGAATACGCGCGTCGTAACGCCGGGCTTGGCTGACTGCCATGCGGAAAACCGGACGGGTCTGTTCACCAAGATCAGTGGCATAAAGAATGGTATTAATTTCTGGACGAGGCACCATGGTGTTCTCCTTAAGCGGTAAGAGCCCGCTGTCCAGGAAGAGGAGAGCGGGCTCTTAGCCAATCGTTAATTATACCCGTGAAGATGATCGATAAATTCCGGCAGAAAGAGCGAGATTTGTGGAATGTAAGTAACAAGAAGAAGAAAGAACAACAGTAACAACAGCCAGGGAAAAGAGGCGCGAATGACCCAACCGATACTTTGCCCGGTGATGCCGGCGGTAACAAACAAGTTCAGTCCTACCGGCGGGGTGAGCATACCGATTTCCATGTTGACCACCATGATGATTCCCAGATGGATCGGATCGATACCGAGCTTTACCGCAATGGGGAAAAGGATCGGTGCCATGATCAGAAGAATGGCCGAAGGCTCCATGAAGTTACCGGCAGCCAGCAGGAGCAGGTTAACCACGATCAAAAAGGACCAAGATTCAAGCCCCATACCGAGAATCATTTCCGCCAGGTGATGGGGAATCCGTTCAGTGGTGAGCACGTGGGCAAAGAGCATGGCGTTGGCAATGATGAACAACAACATGATGCTCACCTTGGAGGCATCAATCAAAACCTTGTTCACATCTTTATCCGTCACACATTTGGGTACAGCGATCACCGACTGGATGACATTTCTCCCCAGGGCGGCCCCGAAACTTTCGCCATCTTTTCGCCAGGGAATGTGTTTCATCGGCCCGATATCGCGATAGCCAAAAATGGCGACACCAAAGGCATAGAGTGCCGATACGGCAGCGGCCTCGGTCGGACTGGCTATACCACCATAGATGGAGCCCAGGACAATCACGATCAGCATCAAGCCGCCCATGGCTGAGCCGAAGGAACTGAAAACCTCGCCAATACCGGCCCAGGGAAGGGCGGGAATCTTTTTAATGCGGGCAACAATATAGATCGCGACCATCAACAAGCACCCCATGAGCAGGCCGGGAAGAAAACCGGCCATGAACATCCGGGCAGCGGAAACCTCGGTGGCTGCGGCATACACCAGCATGACGATCGAAGGCGGGATAAGAATGCCGAGCGTTCCTGCATTGGTGATAACACCGGCGGCG
Source organism: Desulfobulbus sp. (assembly GCA_028684915.1). The sequence goes on along the minus strand of JAQUEZ010000031.1, from coordinate 22,639 downwards.
AAACTCTCCGGATATCCGGCTCGGACCATGCCAACGATAACAATGGAGCCGATTGCAGCAACTGTGGCTGGCGATGATCCGGAAACCGCCGCAAAGATCATACAGGCCATAACTGACGCCATGGCCATACCGCCACGGATATGACCGACAATGCTCAGCGCAAAACGGATAATCCGTTTTGCAACTCCACCCGTGGAGAGAAAGGCAGAGGAAAGAATGAAAAACGGGATAGCCAGCAAGGTGTAATGCGACGATAAGGCTTCAAAGAGTTTCAAGGAAACGGAAGCCAACGAGTCATTGGAGAAAAAGAGGATGGTGACAATACTGGAAAGGCCAAGGGCAAAAGCAATGGGCATGCCCAGGAGCATACAAACTAACAACAGGCCAAAAAGTGCTGCGGTGGTCATGCCTTGCTCCCCCCATTTTTCAATTCTTCAACAAGCTCCATCGATTCTTTGGCTTCGTCGGCATGACGGAACACGTCGATCTCGCCACGGAGAACACTCCAAAGAAGAATGAGAATACGGATGGTGAGAAAGACAAATCCTACGATGAGAATTGAGCGGGCAATCCAGGTAGCCACGGGGATATCTTCAAGCTCAATGCCGAACTCTCTCACCTTATTGAGATAAATACAACCGCCGTAGATAATCAACCCACAGTACGCCAGAGCCAAAAGGCAACCGATGGTGGTTAGGATACGTCGTCCAAGCGGTGGGAACAGCTTGACAAAAGCGTCAACACCAATATGCGATCCCTGCTTGACCCCGTAGGAGCAGCCAAACAATACGAACCAGGCCGACATATGCAACGTCAACTCCTGGTTCCAAATAAAACCACTGTTGAATCCAAATCGCATGACCACATCCATGGACACCAACCCGGTTGTCGTCACGAGCAGGAGGCAGATGATGGCCTCCTCCACCTTGTTGAGCACACGCAGAAACATGAGTTTCCCCTTTATTAATTGAACAACAAAGGCAGCCAACTGAGGCTGCCTTTGTCAACTAGGATCACGGATTTATTACTTGGCCTGATTGGCTTTGTAGGCAGAATCAATCAGCTCTTTACCGATTTCACCTTCAAACTTTTTCCAAACCGGCTTCATAACCTCTACCCATTGGGCGCGCTCTTCCGGGGTAAGGGTGATGATCTCGGTACGTTTGGAGTCGATAACCTTTTGCTTATCCTCAACATCTTTATCCATGGCGGCTTTATTGCCGTAGGCAATGGACTCGTCGAGGAGTTGCTTCAATTGGGTACGAACATCTTCAGGCAGGCCATTCCAGAATTTGGCGGTTGTCACCACCATGTAATCGAGCAGACCATGATTTGACTCGGTGATGTAGGGCTGAACCTCATAATATTTCTGAGAGTAGATGTTGGACCAGGTATTCTCTTGGCCGTCGATTGCTTTGGTCTGGAGGAGAATAAAGACCTCGGAAAAGGGTTTTTTCAAGGGGACGGACTTCATTGCCTCAAATTGGGCGGCAAGAACATCGGAGGCCATGATGCGGAATTTCAATCCAGAGGCATCTGCAGGTACACGCATCGGTTTACTGGAGGAAAGCTGTTTCAGGCCGTTGTGGATGTAGCCAAGACCGATGAAGCCTTTTTTACTCATGGAGTTCAGCAACTTCTGTCCATCTTCACCCTGTTGGAAACGATCGACTGCTCCCATGTCCTGGAACAGGAAGGGCAGGTCGAAAATCTGTAGTTGCTTAGTGTAACGGCTGAATTTGGAAAGGGCAGGAGCGGCCATTTGTACGTCGCCAAGCATCATGGCTTCCAACACCTTGTCATCGTCAAAAAGCTGGGAGCTCGGATAGACCTCGACCACAACCTTGTCACCCATTTTCTCTTTGACCAGGTCGCGAAATTTGGTGGCGGCAAGACCTTTGGGTGTATTTTCAGCCACTACATGGGAAAATTTGATAACAATAGGGCCAGCCATGGCTGGGCCAGCCATCAGGGCCATTGTTACTGCAGTTGCCAACAGTGCTTTGGAAACCTTCTTGAACATACTCCCTCCTAACAAGTGATGATGGAATAAGCCCGGAGCGCCCGGACTGCCTTTGTCCAATCCTCTCGAAACCGGCTTGTGCACCGAGCATGGACCTCACCTATCCACAGCAAAAAGAGAACCATGCAAGTGATAAATGTAATAACACCAGTGTCTATGGGCCGTTAAGGGAAAAATCCCTTCAAGAAGACCATTAAGAGATGGGTGGAAAATCACCCGTTAGCCATGGGGAATGCGGGGAAATCGGCCCAAAATGATTGGGGCACAAGGGGAGAAACCTGCAGAAGTTAGTATTTTATGACTGATAGGTTGAAAAGCAAGCCTGAATAATGGCGCCCGCGCCTCTTATTTGAAATCGTTTTTATCCAACCCGTATTTGCGCAATTTGTCGTACAAGGTCTTGCGCGGAATGGAGAGCGCCGCCATTACATCACGGATGCAACCGTTATTACTCGCCAGTGCCTGCTCGAGGATAGCCCGTTCGAAGGCATCGACCTGATCGGGTAGACTGGTGATCTGCCTGCGGCCCCCCCCGGACATCATTCGCTCAAGCGACCAGTTGAATTGGGCACCGAGCAAGACATAGCGTTCGGCTAGATTGCGCAGTTCGCGAACATTGCCCGGCCAGTCATAGGCCATGAGTAGATTCACCTGTGCCTGTTTGGGCATGGGGACTTCTTTCTGATATCGGTGGCTGGCCACCAGTAGATAATGGTGAAAAATAAGGGGAATATCTTCCCTTCGCTCCCTGAGAGCCGGAATTTCCAGGCAGACCACATTGAGGCGGTAATAGAGGTCTTCACGAAACTTCCCTTGCCGTGCCGCTTCCTTGAGATCGACCTTGGCCGCAGCTACCACCCGCAGATTTAGAGGGATCAGCCGATTCGAACCCATTCTCTCCACCGCCCGTTCCTGGAGGACCCGCAGCAAATGCACCTGAACCTGCATCGGCATACTTTCAATCTCATCCAACAGCAGGGTGCCGCCATCGGCGTGTTCAAATTTACCGATTCTGGCGGTACGAGCATCGGTGAAGGCTCCGGCTTCATGGCCGAAAAGTTCACTTTCGATCATATTCTCGGCAACCGCGCCACAGTTGATGGCGACAAAATTCTGATTCCGCCGTCGGCTGTGTTCATGCAACAAACGGGCTACCAGTTCCTTTCCGGTGCCGGTCTCCCCCATCAGGAGGACATCCGCGTTGGTGTCAGCGATCTGGCCGATGGTGGCACGCAAACGCTGGGTGGCCGGGGTGACTCCGATAAAACGCGGTCCTGGTGCGCTATACGCCTCAAGTTCGGTGCGTAGTGCTCGATTTTCCAGAGTGAGCATCCGCTTCTCCAGCGCCTTGGAGACCGTTTTCACTAACCTCTCCGAGGAATAGGGTTTCTCAAGAAAATCATAGGCGCCGTCACGCATAGCCTGGACAGCGGTGGACACGTCTCCATGTCCGGTAATGAGGATAACCGGCAGGTCACTGTCAAGCACATGCAGTTGCCTTTGAAAATCGGTGCCGCTCATCCCGGGAAGACGGATATCACACACCACCACACCGGGCCAGGTATCGTTAATTTGCTCTAAAGCCTCTTCCGCCGACTCGAGACAAGTCACCTCGAAATCAGCCAGTTCCAGTGTCTGACGATTGGCTTGACGGATATGCATTTCATCATCGATAAACAGGACGTTGTTCAATGGTTTCATAAAAAGTTCACTGGGTGTTAAGCGAAATTTCAAAACAGGCACCGTGGCCGGTCTGGACAACTCGGATTCGACCGCCCATATCTTCCATAATACGAGCAGATATAGTCAAGCCCAAGCCTAGCCCCTTGCCAGGATCCTTCGTGGTGTAAAAGGGTTCAAAGATTCGCCGGGCAAGCGCTGGATCAATGCCAGGGCCCGTATCCTGGACCCGGAGCAGGATTTTGTCGTCCTCGCGACTCACGCTAATTCCAACCTGCTTTTCTTCCTGTTCGGCAACGGCCTGCAGACTGTTGGAGAGCAGATTGACCAGAACCTGCTGAAGCAGCACGACATTGGCGCGCACGCCTTCCAGTTCAACGGGCATGTTGATCGTCAGTCGCACCCCAGATTTTGAAATAATCGGGGCCATCACTTCCATGGCTCCATCAAGGACACCGTGCAGAGGGACCATATTTAACTTGCCGCTGCTCTTGCGGGCAAAAATCTTTAGCTGCATGGCCAACTGGCCCATACGTTCTGTCAACTCTTTAATCTGCTCGAGATTCCAGTTCACATCCTCCTGCCGCCCCTTGGCCAGGAGTTGTACCGCGTTATCGGTGTAGGTGCGGATTGCAGCCAGTGGCTGATTAAGCTCATGGGTGATAACCGTACTCATCTGGCCCAGGGCGGCCAGTTTGGCGGCATGGATCAACTCACGCCGGGTCTTGCGCAACTCCTCCTCGGTTTTCTGACGTTCATGAACCTGCTGGCGCAGCTGCACATTAGTGTTGGTCAAGGCGGCCGTCCGTTCGGCAACCCGAATCTCCAGTTTTTCGTTGGCCTCTTCAAGCATTCGTCGGTTATCTTCGACAAAACGCTGGCGCTCAGCCACCTGCTGCTGATGCTGCCAGTAAAGGAGCATGGTTAAAACCGCCAAACCACTCATCCCGACAATACTCATCAGCGTAAGGATGACTTTGGTTTCAACCGGTTTGAATTCAGAAAGTGCATAGATCTGCCACCCTGCCTGGTTCATGGTCGTTTCCTGCTGGAGAAAGGTCTTCACCTTGCCCTCGTTTTCCATCAGCAGCTTGACCACCTTGCCCTGGTCCACCTTCTGTTCCTCGATAAGCTTGATCGGCTCAAGTGAGGCCTGAGGATAGCGTTGGGTTTCTGCTAGTCGCTTCAGTATCTGCGAATCAAGCGGCCGCATGGTTCGGAAGCGCCACTGCTCCTGGGTGGTTATAAAGATGACTCCATCGGGATCGACCACAAGGAAATTGGCACTCTGGTCGCTCCAGTTTTCTTCAATCGAATCAATATTAATTTTGATCACCACCGCACCAAGGATACTGCCCTCATATCGCACCGGGTAGGCAAAATAGTACCCCCGTTCACTGGACGTGGAGCCCAAAGCAAAATAGCGGCCCAGTTTTCCTTCCATGGCCTGCTTAAAATAAGGACGATAGCTGAAATTGCGGCCGACAAAGGGTTTGGGCGTATTCCAATTGGAGGCGGCAATGGTGAGCCCATCGCGGTTCATCAGGTAGGTATCGGAGGCGTCGCTGATATTGTTAATCGTCTCCAGGTACAAATTGAGGGCATTGATCCGCTCACGACTCCCCGGATTTTGCAGAAAGTTGACCAACTGCTTGTTGGTGGCCAAGAGTTCCGGCAACCCCTCATATTTTTCCAGCACCCCTCGCAGATACGAGATATACAGCTCCATCTGCGCCTGCCCTTCCTTTGCTAGAGATTCGAGCCCATACCGATAGGCAAGAGTCCCCCCTGCCCAAAGGGCCATAACCAGACAAAAAACAACGGTTGGGATAAGAACAATAAATCGACGCATTCCTTAATTACCGCATAAATGAGTAAAGAGGTGCCCACTATACACGCTTGCCGACAAAACTTCAAAAGAGCAGAAGAAGCCCATCCCGCCACAACCGTCCCCACTCCAAACGAGATGTTAATTCCTGCTTGGCAGGCACCGAATCTTGGTGTATTGCAGCGTTAACATCAGGAGCAGGAAATGAACACAGCAAAGAGCAAGACCTTGGCCAATACCCCACAACAGATCACAAACCAAGAAGCCGTAGAACAACTCTATCAAAAATTCCCTGTGGAACGAGAGACTCTGGAACAGGTCGCCCAGATCTATCCCATGCGGATCAGTCCCTATTATCTTGATCTGATCAAAGCCCCAGGTGATCCTCTCTGGCTGCAGGCGGTGCCCGACCCACTTGAGTTGGTCGATCCCCAAGGACTTGAAGATCCCCTTGATGAGGAAAATCTGAGCCCCGTACCCAATCTGGTCCATAAATATCCAGACAGGGCCCTGTTTTTAATCAGCTCCGAGTGCCCGGTCTACTGTCGATTCTGTACGCGCAAGCGAAAAGTCGGGCGTGCAGAGATGCGCATCACCGAAGAGACCATTACCGCCGGCCTGCACTACCTGGAGAAAACTCCGGCAATCAGCGATGTGCTGCTCTCCGGGGGAGATCCGTTTATGCTCAGTGATCAACGCCTTGAAGATATACTCACCCGTCTGCGCCGAATCGCTTCGGTCAAGACCATCCGTATCGGCACCCGGGTGCCTTGCACCCTGCCCTCCCGGGTGACCCCGAATTTGGCCCGGATGTTGGCCAAATTCCACCCCCTGTTTATCAATACCCATTTCAACCATCCGCGAGAACTGACGCCCGAGGCCGCGAGGGCCTGCACTCTTCTTGCAGATGCCGGTATCCCCATGGGTTGCCAAACTGTTCTCCTCCGTGGAGTCAACGATTCGGCCCAAACGCTGGCAGAACTCTTCCGCGGCTTACTCTCGATGCGGGTCAAGCCCTATTATCTCTTTCAAATCGATCAAACTCGCGGCACCTCTCACTTTCGCACCACCATTGATTGCGGCCTTTCCATCATGTCCCGACTGATTGGTCATATCTCGGGTATGGCCATCCCAACCTATGCCCTTGACGCCCCCGGTGGAGGTGGAAAAATCCCGCTCACGCCCAACTATATATCTTCCTGTGGCGAGACACTTGAATTCACCACCTACAAAGGCCGTCCCTGCGCTTATCCAAACCGGATCTGGGACGGTCCCTGAAAACGCGTCCCACGCCCCCTGTCCTATCAACAAATACGCCCAAGAGGGAGCTGGATGACTTCTCGATATTTTCCAACCCCAGCGAAAAATCGCTTTTTACCGAGAGTTCCTTGGATGGCTCTGTAAAAAACTATATACTGAGAAAAGCTTTTTTTGAGCGGAGCACGCACCGAAAATGCACAATATTTCTTTTCCTTGCAGATCATTGTCAACAACCCCATCATTTGGATTTTCTTATGTCGGCAAACAATGCACCTTCTGAGACGGCCCTTTCCACCATCCTCAGTTCAAAGGATCTCCCGACCTTGCCGATTATTGCCAGTAAGCTGCTCATACTTACAGCCCAGGAAGACACCACCCTGACCGACATTGCCGAACTGATTGCCCAGGACATGGCCCTTTCCACCAAAATCCTCCGGGTGGCCAACTCCTCTTTTTACAGTTTTCCACAACAAATCGCCTCGATTAACCAGGCTGTCTCCATCCTTGGACTCAATGCAGTACGCAGCCTGGTGCTCAGCTTTTCTTTCCTCTCCCTGGGCAACCGAAAAAAAAAATCACACTTTGACTTTGAAAAATTTTGGGAACGCTCCCTGGTAGAGGCCGCCGGTACCAAACTCATACTCGAGCAGGTTCCCAACGCAGATACGGAGGAGGCTTTTACCTGTGGGTTATTACAAAATATCGGGCAACTAATTTTTGCAACAACGCTGTCTGCTGAGTACGACCAGATCCTCGACAGTCTAGAAGGAAAAGGGGCACAGGAGGCTGATAGCGCCAAGACCGACCAAAGTCAGCTTGAACAGGAACTCATCGGTGCAACCCACACTGAAATCGGCTATGAGGTGGCCAAGATGTGGGGGCTGCCGGAAAGTTTGCTGCTGCCAATTAAATATCACCATAAACCTCAGGACTATGAGGGAAATAACCAGAAACATAGGCTCTACATCCGCGCCTCTTATCTTGCCGGTCTGCTCGCAAAAATTTTTTACTCCGATACTCCGGAGATCTATCACAAACAGTTCCGCAACGATGCAAAGCAGTTGTTGCAGCTTAAGGTGTTGGGTGTCAATACGGTGCTCAAGATGATTGATCAGAGTATTGATCAGTCAGCAAAATTTTTCGGGATTAAGATTAGACCGGTCAAATCAGTGGCGGAAATCCTCCAGGAGGCAAATCTGCGTCTCAGCCTGATTAACCTCTCCTACGAAGAGATGAACCGGGAGTTGATCAAATCAAAGATGGCGCTGGAAAAATTAACCGAGGAGTTGGCTCAAAAAAACCGGCTGCTTGAAAATCTCGCCAATCTCGACGGACTGACCGAAATCAATAACCACCGTTTCTTTCAAAATTTCCTTGACTCGGAAATCAACCGCTGCATCCGCAAGGATCGAAACTTGTCCTTGCTCCTAGCCGACATTGACCATTTCAAGAAATTCAATGACACCTATGGCCACCAAACCGGCGATTTTATCCTCAAAGAATTCAGCCGCATTACCAAGGAAGTCATCCGCGAATATGATTTGATTGCCCGTTATGGTGGAGAAGAATTTGTGTTTGTCCTTCCGGAAACCGATGAAGAAGAAGCCTTTACCGTGGCGGAAAAGATCCGCAAATCGGTTGAGGACCATGTCTTTGATGATGGCGACCTCACCTACCATGTAACCATCAGTATTGGCGTGGCCTGCGCCCACCCGGCACAAGGAGAATTCAACAAAAACGAATTTATCAATGCCGCCGACGAGGCCCTCTATGAAGCAAAAAACAATGGCCGCAACCGGGTCGCCCTTTCCAGTACAAAAAAGAAAAAGAAATGGTTTGGCTTCTAAGCGCTCATAGTTGCTCACCCAGCCCTCACAATTCACGGTAAGGCATCTTTCACCTATGAGAGATTTTTCTCCAGTAAAGACCGTTTTTTGAGAGACTTTAATGGAGGAATGCCCCACTCTTTGGTATCTTTTCGGCCACTCTTAGATTTTACCAATCAACCAGTTCACGTTTATTATCCTCGTGGAAAGCAAAGAAACCTTCGGTTCTCGCTTCGCATGAAACTGTAGATTTGGAGCTGAGCCTTTTGACTTTTTACGAATCCATTAAATTTCTTAAGGAGGCTGCATGAAACCACGACGTTCAAACTTGTCGGTGCCGGGTCATTTAAATAAAATGCATGGAAAGGCCAATCAGAGCAAGGCAGATGTGATCATGCTGGACCTTGAAGATTCGGTCCCGGTCGGCGAAAAAAGCACAGCAAGAACACAGGTCATCGAATCTCTGCTTGCATTTGACTGGTCAGAAAAAACGGTCACTGTTCGCATTAACTCCCTGGACACGCCCTTTGCCTACCGGGATCTCCTGGAGATAGCAGAAAATGCAGGTCATGTGATTGATGCCATCGTTATTCCCAAAGTCAACACCTCCGGTGACGTCTATTTTGCCGATCGTCTGCTGGCTGGAATTGAAATGGGGAAAAAATTGGAACGCCAAATCGGTATTGAGGCTTCAATCGAGACCGCCGAAGGCCTGCGTAACGCCTCCAAGATCACCCACGCCAGTGGACGTGTTCTTGGCCTTGTATTCGGTATTGCCGACTACTCTGCCTCCATCGGAGCTCGTTTGGTTTCGATCTCCGGCCATGGAGAAAAGGAAGAAGAACTCTATCCCGGCCATCGATGGCATTTTGCCCTGAGCAATATGGTGATGCATGCCAAATCCTATGGTCGACTTGCCATTGATGCACCTTATGGCAACTTCAAGGATCTCGACGGATTACGTCGTTCAGCGGTCATGGCTTGTGCGCTTGGCTGTGACGGTAAATGGGCGATTCATCCTTCGCAGGTGGACGTGATCAATGAGGTATTCACCCCATCTTCCGATGATATTGCCCTTGCATCCAAGGTCATTGCAGCGGATCGTCTGGCGAGTTCGGAAGGAAGAGGCGCTATTGCGGTGGAAGGAAGAATGGTTGATCAGGCAACAGTCCGCTTGGCAAAAAAGTTATGGGATCAGGCTAAATTTTTGGGGCTGGTTGACTAAACACAAAAGCAGGGCAGTCGCGGCCTCTGGCTGAAAAACAGCCTGAGCGATCAAGATGACGTCGTAAAAACTTCGATCTACTGTGTCGCATCGTTTTTCTCGACGCTCGACATACCCGATATATGCCTTCGAGCCGGGAAAAACATTACTCCTTGTATATCTGTGTTTTTACCTAGCCATTTTTTAGCCTGTGATGGACTTTTACGAGAACGACAATCAAGATAAATAAAAAAGGGGGTACCGTTTCCGGCACCCCTTTTTTATTGCTCAGTTAAAACCGAATTAGCCGATTACAGCCAGTACGGTGTCTTTGGCAACGGAATCACCGGAGCCGAAGCAGAGCTGTTTTACGGTACCGTCACATGGTGAACCCAAAGAGTTCTCCATCTTCATAGCCTCAAGGATGACCAAGGAATCGCCGGCTTTTACCGTATCACCAACATTGACCACGTTCTTGACGATCATACCAGGCATCGGTGCCAACAGCGGGGTACCACCCTCAATTGCCGGAGCCGGTGCAGCAGCGGCTGCAGGTGCAGCAGCAGCCGCAGGTGCAGCCGCTGCTTTCGGTGCGGCGGCTGCAGGTGCAGCGGCAGGACGGGCAACAGGAGCAGCAACCATCGGCTGGAAATCACCGGTAGGATCAACATCAACGCTGAAGTACTCACCGTCAACAAAGACGTTGAAGGTGCGAACGTTGCCGGATTTCTCCGGAGCATTGGTTTTGGGCTCAACCAGTTTACCGGCTTTAGCTTTAGCAACCAGCTCGTCCCGTTTCTTAACGTCAGCTAAGGTGATGGGTTGAACCTCAGGCGGTGCTGCGGTCTTACCGTATTTCCACTCGAGGAACTTCTTACCGGTTACAGGGTAGATGGCATACAGTACCAAATCGTCGATATCTTTGGCGAGATCACCGATATCGGCTTTTGCTTTCTCCATTTCAGGCTCAAGGACCTCGGCAGGACGACAGGTGATCGGAGTCTCCCCACGCGCGTAACCTTTCAGAGCCTTCTTCTGCAGCTCGGCGTCGATCGGTACAGCAGTTTTACCATAGAGACCGTAGCACAGGTCTTTTACCTGAGCGGTGATCATCTTGTAACGCTCATCCGGGGTGTCGAACAGTACGTTGTTGACGGTCTGGATACCAACGATCTGGCTGGTCGGGGTAACCAACGGAATCTGGCCAAGGTCTTTACGTACTTTAGGCAGCTCTTTGTAGACCATATCGATCTTATCCAGAGCATCCATCTCCCGCAGCTGGTTAACCAGGTTGGAGAGCATACCACCCGGGGTCTGATGCAGCAGAACGTTGATATCGATAATGGAAATTTTGGAGTCGTCCATGAGGTGCTTGTACTTCGGCATAACCTCTTTTTCGAGCACCTCGTTGATGGCAGCCAGTTTCTTGATATCGAAACCGGTGTCGCGGTTGGTACCGAGCAGAGCCATGACAAGCGGCTCAAGAGCTGCATGGGCAGTACGATATGCATACGGGGTCATACAAGTATCGATGATATCGCAACCAGCCTCGATAGCCTTCAAATGGCTCATCGGGGACATACCAGAGGTGAAGTGGCTGTGGAGGTGAATCGGAGTTTTGGTCACTTCCTTGATGGCTTTGACGATGGCATAAGCATCGTACGGAGCAATCAGACCAGCCATATCCTTGATACAAATGGAGTCGGCACCCATATCATCCAGGGCTTTAGCGCGGTCCACATAGTACTTCAGGTTATAAACGTCTCCACCAAGACGCGGCTCGGTCAAGGAGTAACAAATACAGCCCTGGAAGTGCTTGCCAGCTTTTTTGATTCCTTTAACAACGGTTTCAAAGTTGCGGTAATCGTTCAGGGCGTCGAAGGTACGGAATACGTCCATGCCGTTCTCGGCAGCGCGATCAACAAAGGCATACGCCAAATCGTCTGCGTAGTTCCGATACCCAACCAGGTTCTGGGCGCGGAGGAGCATGGAAAACGGGGTTTTCTTGATATAGCGCTTCAGGGTACGGAGGCGCTCCCACGGATCCTCGTTGAGGAAGCGATGCATGGTGTCGAAAGTGGCGCCACCCCAGGTCTCAATTGCCCAGAAGCCGACTTCGTCCATCATTTCGGCGACCGGGATCATATCCTCGGTACGACCGCGGGTTGCGAATAAAGACTGATGACCGTCACGAAGGCTCAGATCCATAATTTTGACCGGGTTCTCAACTGCAGGCCGGTCGGCATCATAATTCATGGCGGTCATTTTCACTTGGTCGCTCATTGTCTGTATCTCCCTGTTATACGTTGTCGTTGAACGTCATATAGTCGTTAAAAGCCATCAAAAGGCTTTCATTTGAATCAGCCTACGGAAATTCATGATATCCTGACGGCCGGCAATCGCCCATAAACTTGGTCCCGTCTGAGCAGGTTTAGCCGCGGCCAGTTGGGCCTGATACGCTGCTTCTTCTTCCTGCATCATGTAGGCATTAACAGCTGCAAGGGCGGCAGCCATTTTCGTTTTTGCATCTGCCATTCTGTCTACCTCTTTGGTGTAGGTCCGGTCCCTGACCGAACCGATGCATGAGAGTGCTTACAGCGGAATATTGCCGTGTTTTTTCATCGGGATGGTATCACGTTTCCCTTGGATCGACTCAAACGCATTGATGATGCGATACCGGGTTTCTGCCGGTTCAATGACATCGTCGATATAACCACGCTCAGCAGCGCAATACGGGTTGGAGAACTGCTCGTTGTACTCCTTCTCTTTCTCTGCCAGGAAGGCCTTGGGATCATCAGAAGCCTTGGCGCCCTTGGCGTGCAGGACTTCGACCGCGCCCTTGGACCCCATAACGGCGATTTCACCGGTCGGCCAGGAGTAGTTGATATCGGTCCGCAGGTGCTTAGACGACATAGCGCAGTAGGCGCCGCCGTAGGATTTACGGGTAATAATCGTTACCTTTGGCACCGTCGATTCAGCATAGGCATACAGCATCTTGGCGCCGTTGCGGATGACGCCGCCGAATTCCTGCGTGGTGCCGGGGAGGAAGCCAGGGACGTCGACGAAGGTAAGGATCGGGATGTTGAAGCAGTCACAGAAACGGATGAAGCGGGCACCTTTGATCGAGGAATCGATGTCGAGAACGCCGGCGTAGTAGGACGGCTGGTTGGCAACGATGCCAATGGCCTTGCCGCCATAACGGGCAAAACCGATGACGATGTTCGGAGCGAAATTCTTCTTGATTTCAAAGAAGATGCCGTCGTCTGCCGTCTCGGCGATGACCTTTTTCATGTCATAGGCGGCATTTGGGTTGTCCGGAATGATCTCGTTGAGCTCAGGTGATTTCCTGGTAATGGGATCATCGGTCGGCACGTAGGGCGGATCTTCCATGTTGTTCTGCGGCAGATAGCTCATCAGATCCTTGATGTACTGGATGGCGTCCATCTCGTCTTCGGCAGCATAGTCGGTAACACCGGATTTGGTGGTATGCATAACCGCACCACCCAATTGCTCAGTGGTGACGTCCTCGTTTAACACAGTTTTAACGACCTTGGGACCGGTGAGAAACATGTAGGACTGGATTTTGACCTGAATGATGAAGTCGGTCAAAGCGGGCGAGTAGACGGCGCCACCGGCACAAGGTCCGAAGATACCAGAAATCTGCGGCACGACACCGGAGGAAAGAACGTTACGAGTGAAGATCTCGGTATATCCGGCCAAAGCCTCGATACCTTCCTGGATACGGGCGCCACCGGAGTCATTCAGGCCGATGACCGGCATGCCGTTCTTTACGCCGAGGTCCATAATCTTGCAGATTTTTTCAGCCAAGGTACCGGAAAGTGATCCAGCCAGAACCGAAAAATCCTGGGCATACAGATAAACGCCGCGTCCGTTGATCTTGCCGTAACCGGTGACGATACCGTCGCCGAAAAACTTGGTTTTTTCCATGCCGAAGTTGTAGCAGCGATGGAGTTTGAAGGCATCGTATTCTTCGAAGGTACCTGGGTCGAGAAGCGCCTGAATACGCTCACGGGCAGTCAATTTGCCCTTGGCGTGGATTTTGTCAATTTTATCCTGACCGCCGCCAAGTAAGGCTTTGGCCCGTTTTTGTTTGAGTTGCTCTAATTTTTCCTTAGTGCTCATGCTGTCTCCTTGCTGCAGAATTCAATTAAAATTCCGTGCCCGACGATTATGAAAGCCAGGGCAGGATCAAATGGAGCATTCAATCCTGCCCTACAATGGCGAATCAGCCTTTGTATACCTCTTTGCACAGCTCGCCCAGCTTACCGAGGTTAGCGCAGTGATGAACACCACTGGACTTCATAGCCTCGATCTTGGCCTCTGCAGTCCCCTTACCACCGCTGACGATAGCACCCGCATGGCCCATACGACGGCCAGGAGGAGCGGTCAAACCGGCGATGAAGCCGACAACCGGTTTTTTGGTGTTGGCCTGGATCCACGCACATGCATCCTCTTCAGCATTACCACCGATCTCGCCAATCATGACGATGGCTTTGGTATCGGGATCAGCTGCAAAGGCCTCCAGACAATCGATGAAGTTGGTGCCGTTGATGGGGTCACCACCGATACCGATACAGGTGGTCTGACCGAATCCGGCCTGAGTCAACTGATGAACGGCCTCGTAGGTCAACGTTCCTGAGCGGGAGACAACGCCCCAAGGTCCGCCGGGTTTGTGCATCGGTCCAGGCATAATGCCGATTTTGCATTCGCCGGGAGTAATGATACCGGGGCAGTTACCACCGATAAGACGGGTTTTTTTGGTGGCCAAGTAATTTTTGACCTTCATCATATCGAGGACCGGAATACCCTCGGTGATACAGACAACCATTTCGATGCCAGCGTCGGCGGCTTCCATGATGGCGTCAGCAGCGAAAGGCGGCGGAACCAAGATCATGGAGGCGTTACAACCGGTTTTCTCACGAGCTTCTTTAACGGAGTTGAAAATGGGTACATCGTCCATCTTCTGGCCGCCTTTACCGGGGGTTACACCAGCGACAACGTTGGTGCCGTAAGCGATACAGGAGCGGGTATGGAACTGGCCTTCCTGGCCGGTGATGCCTTGAACAACTAACTTCGTATTTTTATTAACGAAAACGCTCATTATTTTCCTCTATGGGTATAAGTTTTATGCCTCTGAAATCTGAGTGTTCAATATCCAGTGGTCACGATCGGCACTGTTCACCACCACTAGGCTGATCAACCAAGGGGTCTCTAAGCGTGAATCTTCAGGCCGATCTGAACTCATCTTTCATTAGGAAACGATCTTGGCTACTTTCTCGGCTGCGTCTGCCAGATCTTTGGCATTGATCAGGTCAAGTCCGGACTCAGCGAGGATTCTGCGGCCTTCCTCGACATTGGTACCTTCCATACGGACAACAACCGGCACAGAGAGTTTAAGTTTGTTAGCGGCCTGCACAACACCCTTAGCCAGGATGTCACAACGGAGGATGCCACCAAAGACGTTAATCAAAATACCCTTAACTGCCGGATCTTTCATGATCAGGCGGAAACCATTCTCAATGGCCTCGGCATTTGCTCCGCCTCCTACATCCAGGAAGTTGGCAGGAGAAGCACCGGCCAACTTAACGATATCCATAGTGGCCATGGCCAGACCGGCACCGTTAACGATGTTACCGACGTTACCGTCAAGGTTGATGTAGTTCAGGCCGTACTGGGCAGCCTCTGCCTCAACCGGATCTTCCTCATCGATGTCACGCATCTCTTTGACATCGGGGTGACGGAACATGGCGTTGCCGTCGATGTCCATTTTGGCATCGAGTGCCAGGATGTCACCCTCGGCGGTGATGATCAACGGGTTGATCTCTACCATGGAGCAGTCGTAGGCAACAAACAGCTCATAGAGGTTTTTCACTAAAGCAGACATCTTCTTCTGCAGATCTTTTTCGATCTCAAGACCAAAGCATATCTTACGGGCATGGAACGGCTGAAAACCGGTAACCGGACTGACGTTAACGGTGATAATCCGCTCGGGAGTCTTGGCTGCGACTTCCTCGATGTCCATACCGCCGTCCTGGCTACAGATGATAGCTACAGTGGCAGTCTCACGGTCAGGGATGATGCAGAGGTAGAGTTCTTTCTTGATGTTCAACCCTTCTTCAACCAAAACTTTGCGCACAAATTTGCCTTGGGCGCCGGTCTGTTTGGTGATCAGGGTCATTCCAATGATGGAATCGGAAACGGGCTTCACGTCTTCTTTGGTTTTTGCCAGTTTAACACCGCCGCCTTTACCACGGCCACCGGCATGCACCTGGGCCTTAACGACTACCGGATAACCGAATTCTTCTGCGATTGCTGCTACCTCATCAGAGGTGAAGGCAAGTTTTCCCTTAGGGGTTGGTACGTTAAATTTTCGGAATAGTTCCTTGGCCTGATACTCATGAATTTTCATAGACGCATCCTTTTGCGGCGAACCCTGCACGGTGTGCAAAATCCCCCAGAGAAGTAAATGTTAATTCAAAGTCCCTGTTATCAATTTCCTACTGCGTGGCGCTTCATTCGTGATCCACCTGAACTTTGGAAATATTTTCATGACATGGCGTAAGAGAAATTCACTCACGGTCTCGATTGAGATACCTGTGGTGCTCTAGAGCTCCCTTCGGCCGGCATTCAACACTCCCAAAAACGGTCTATCCTCCTTCAACGCCACAAACTTTTATTAAATGATGGCGTTCAACATCCAGCAAGATACGAGTTAAATTTTTGATAATGAAAATGAGTGACCAGTACTTCCGGAATCGGTCGTAGGTAAGGGGGTGCGGAGGTAAGAGTGTACGGGATAGACGTACGGCTCCCTGATTCATCATACGTCACAAGCCCGCATGGTGAATTTGGGATTCTTCCGAGAGCACCGATGACCGCTGCCGTTTCCGAAAAAAACCACCCAAATTCTGCCCACTGCTCTATTGGCAGAACGTGTATTAAGTGATGTCCAGAGGAGAGATGTGTGAAGGTAGAGATTTTCCGGCTGGTCTGTGGAGGGAGTTGCATTGGGGCAATTTCGTACCTCGGCCCTAAATCTGCCTCAGATACGCTCTAGAGGCCCTAAAAAACGCCCTAAAACCATTCCGACAACAACATTCACAACAGCCACTTCCGAAAAAAACCACTCAAAACTCAGGACTTATAACCAGACTGCCCGCTAAGAGTCAAGCGATAAATAATCACATTGAAGCGGCAGAAACACACCGCAGTAGTGGAAGCTGTTGACAACCTGCGGAAATTGGGACTTCAAAGAAAAAGCGCAGGGGATTTCCTAGCTTACTTACCTAGGGGAATTCAGTGACTGAGGAGCCATTCATGACGGAATTGAGGCGGGATTCAGTGGAAAAATGAGGGGGCATTCAGTGTTCATCGCTCAATAAATTTGAGGATCGGCGAACAATTGATTACCACTTGGGTATCCACAGCAAAAACAAGCCAGGCAAGGGGAGGATCATTTCTTTGCCTTAGCCTCTTTTTTGCGTTGGCTGATATTGTCGATGCTGATCTCAAGATGATCGATCACTATTCCGGTGTAGCGTTGGATGTTCTCCAAAATATAATTGCGGAGCCCATGCAACTCACCGGTGAGCGTCTTGCCAAAGGGAACATCAATAAACAAATCAATGCCGTATCCGGATCGACCGAGCTTGACCTTGATCTTGCGCACCAGAATTTCGGCGTCCTGCTCATCAATGCAATGAAGAATCATCTGGGTGAGCGCCGCCTCAGAGATGGTCACCGAGCCGGCGACATTGTTTTCGTGATACTGTGGCTGCACCACCGACTTTTCAAAAAATCGCGATTTTTTCTCCCCGTCCTTGTCTTTACTGCCTTTGAAAAAGATACGGATGGTGTCGGAAAGAATCTGGGCATAATCACGTTTCACCTCAATGGCTGGAACCGGGATGACATGCTTGCCCTCTTCAAACCGGGATTTGATGGCGTTTTCAATATCCTTTTGACTGGCGATCTCCTCAATCTTGATGATCTGGGTGATCGGCGGCAACTCCAGGACATCAGCTAGCCTTGTGACCATCTTTTCAGAAGTGCCCAACAGAAGAATTTTTTTAACTTTTTTTTCCTGAACCTTGGCGACGACGCTCTTGCGATGCTCTTCATCGGTAAAGAGCGCGGTCTTGATGGCACTAATGTAATTTTTCTCTTGCTTGGCAGACTTACCGGCGAGAATAGCATTGTCATAGATCAGAAGGCCGTCATCGATGATGTACGGAACATCGAGCTTCTCGGCCAGCAACTTGGCACGAAAACTCTTCCCCGTACCGCTCTTCCCTACCAGGGCATAGACAGTTATCCCCTGCAACCGACCTTTGATGCGGCTGTAAAACTGGTAGATCTCCTTACCTGTGAGGTAGATCCATTGCTGCTCTTTGCTATTTTTTTCCGCGGAATTGACCATGTACGTACAAAAAACCTTATCAATCTGAAGATATACTTGCTGCAACCTTAGGGGAATTACCCCAAAAAAACAACGAAAACCGGAGGATGACCACCTGGTCAACTCCTAAAATCCGTCCGACCTTGCCCCATGAATGCTCTGGATTGCAGAGCACGAAATGTCGTTATTCCACCTTTTCACCAATTCGGCCCAAGGGGCATTCCGGCGTAACCAGCAGCCCTGTTCTGAGGCGAGAACAGCTCATTTTCGCTGCACACTCTACCCAGCGACTCTTCCCTCTTTAGTTCATCCACCAGGTATCGAGCCACTGGTCATAGCTATAATAAAGAGGCAAGATTTTGGGATGGCTGAGCTTGGCGGCAAAGGCTAAGCGATGATACGCCAAATACCAGTTGGGGACGATATAATAGCCGTACCAAAGAACTCGATCCAGGGCCCGACATGCCGTGGTCAGCGCTTGCTGATTCTCTGCATAGATGATGGCATCCACCAGGGAATCCACCACCGGATTCTTAATTCCAATGACATTGCGTGAGCCCTGGCGATCGGCAGCTGCGGAGGTCCAGTAATCGCGCTGTTCATTGCCCGGCGACTGCGACTGACCGTAACCAGCCACCACCATGTCAAAATCAAAATTTTTCACCCTATCGGCATAGAGGGCCGGATCAATAGTGCGATAGGTGACCACAATGCCCAGCTTGCTCAGATTGGCGGCATAGGGGGCTATTACCCGTTCAAAGGAACCATCGGCCAACAAGATCTCGAAGCGAAAGGCCTCTCCCTTGTCATTGACCAACGCCCCATCCTTCACTTTCCAACCAGCCTGGGCTAACAGTTGCTGCGCCAAGCGCAGATTGCCTCGCAGACTCGAGGGAGGATCGGTGGTGGGAGGGGTCAGCGGCGTTGTAAAGACCTCAGCAGGCAGTTGCTGACGAAAAGGAGCCAGCAGTTGCAACTCTGCCTCGCTGGGAAGCCCTTGGGCTGCGTAGTCCGAGTTGGAAAAAAAGGAACTATTACGGGTGTACTGAGAGAAAAATAGCGTTTTGTTGGTCCATTCAAAGTCCAGAGCCAACCCAAGGGCACGGCGCACCCGTGGATCGTTAAACAAAGGCCTGCGGGTATTAAAAGCAAATCCCTGGATGCCAGCATTGTTTTTATGGGGGAAGGTCTGCTTGATGAGTTCTCCGTCATCGAAGCGGCGGCCGGTCAGATCCCGGTTCCACTGTTTGGAGATATTGACCATCATGAAATCAAACTCGCCGGCTTTAAAGGCCTCAATGCTGACGACTGGATCTTTGAAATACTTGATGACAATGTTCTTGAAATTAAACATCCCCACTCGCACATTCAGATCTTTTGCCCAGTAGTTCGGGTTTTTACTGTAAGTGATCGATTTTCCCGGCTGGACGTCGCTGATGAGATAAGGGCCACTTCCCACAGGAATAGCCATGGCTCCATTGCCGCCGGTGGGATTGAAAGCATGATTTGCATAGAACTTTTTGCTCAACACCGGCAGTTGGGACGCGACCATATGCAATTCGCGGTTGGGACGGGCAAAGAAAAAACGGATCTTGCGTGGCCCCAAAATCTCGGCCCGTTCAATATCATGGAAATACATCTGGTAAAAGGGGTGGGCCTGCGCACTCTTCAGCGTCTCAAGTGAATACTGCACATCTTCGGCCATAATCGGCGTGCCGTCGGAAAAACGCGCTTTGGGGTTGAGAGTAAAGGTAACCGATTTTTTATCGGCAGCCAGTTCGATATCCTCGGCAATCAGGCCGTATTCGGCAAAGGGTTCATCCAGGCTGGGCACAGCCAGGGTCTCGAAGATATAGGGGGTCAACCCCTGGGGGGCCGATCCTTTCAGGGTAAAAGGGTTCATCTTTTCAAAGCTGCCTAGGTCGTGCAGCACGAGGGTGCCACCACGTTGCGCCTCGGGTGAGGTATAGGCAAAACGGTCAAAGCCCTTTGCATATTTGAGCTGTCCGTCAATACTCACCCCATGGGCAGCATGGGCCCAAGATCCGGTGAAAAAGACGCAAAAAAGGCAACAAGCAGCAAGAAAGAATCCCAGGCGATTGTTCATCATAAATTTGCTCACAAAGGATGAAGAGACAGCAAACCAGCCAGACAGATGACCGGCAAAACCGAGTCAGTATACGCAATCGTTTTGATAATGTACAGTTGTTCCGTGTTTTTGCCCGACAAGCGCCCCCTCAACCTAACCAAAAAAATTGACGAACCAGGCCACCGGGTGTATTGATTTGTGTTTACCCGATTTTTAGGCAAGGCACTATTTTATGGCCTTTGCCCTCTTTGTCGTTTTCGGAGGAAGCCGCGAGAACGATGTTTTTTAGCTGCGTAACCTCTTGATGTTACGCAGCATGATTTTCCGTTGTTTTTTTTTACGAGGACACCCTCTTTCCTTTTCCCACTTTTCAGCCTTTTGGAGTGCAATAATGGGACAGACCATTACTGAGAAAATCTTTGCAGCCCACCTACGCGATACCCCGACACCGGGCAATATGGTGCTCGATATCGATGTCATCATGTGCCATGAAATCACCACCCCTATTGCCATCATGGACCTCATGGAAAAGGGCATGGACCGGGTCTGTGATCCCTCGCGGATTAAAGCAGTTATCGACCATGTCACCCCGGCCAAAGATTCCAAGACCGCGACCCAAGCCAAGATCATGCGCGACTGGGCCAAACGTCACAACATCAAGGATTTTTTTGATATCGGCCGCAACGGTGTCTGCCATGCCCTCTTCCCGGAGAAAGGTTTTATCCGCCCGGGCAACACCGTTATTATGGGTGATTCCCATACCTGCACCCACGGGGCCTTCGGCGCCTTTGCCGCCGGTGTCGGCACCACCGATCTCGAAGTCGGTATTCTCAAAGGGGTCTGTGCGTTTCGCGCGCCAAAATCACTCAAGGTTGAGGTGGTCGGCACCCTGGCCAAAGGTGTGGGAGCCAAGGATATCATCCTCAACGTGATCAAACAGCTCACCGTTAACGGCGGCACCGATATGGTTATCGAATTCTGCGGCCCGGTCATCGACAGCATGAACATGGCCTCGCGCATGACCCTGTGCAATATGGCGGTGGAGGCCGGTGCAACCTCAGGCGTATGCCAGCCGGATCTGGTCACCGCCCAGTACCTCTGGCCTTTTATCAAAGACGACTACGCAAGCCCCGAGGCTGCCGCACAAGACTTTATCAAGTGGCGCTCCGATGCCGATGCGGTTTACGAGCGGGCGCTTACGGTGGATGTCTCCACTCTGGTGCCGCAGATTACCTACGGCTTCAAACCCGATTGCGTCAAAGACGTCACCGAGATGGAGGGCACCAAGGTCGATCAGGTCTATATCGGCTCCTGCACCAACGGCCGTATTGAAGATATTCGTGAGGCGGCGGCGATCATCAAGGGCAAGACTGTTGCAGACTCTGTGCGCGGCATTCTTGTACCGGCCACGCCGAAGATCTACTCCCAGGCCCTGGAAGAAGGGTTGATCAAAATTTTCATGGAAAGCGGCTTCTGCGTCATGAACCCCACCTGCGGCGCCTGCCTCGGTATGAGCAGTGGCGTTTTAGCTGATGGCGAGGTCTGCGCCTCCACCACCAATCGCAATTTCAACGGTCGTATGGGTAAGGGCGGCATGGTCCATCTGATGAGCCCGGCCAGCGCTGCCGCTGCTGCCATCACCGGCATCATCACCGATCCCCGTCCTTTTCTGAACTGAGACTGACCCTAACCCGAGAAAGGAATTTTTATGAAACAGTTTGGTGGCCCTGCGGCCTTTATCGATAGAAGTGACATCAACACCGATGAGATTATCCCGGCCAAGTACCTGACCGAAATCACCAAAAAGGCTCTGGCCCCGCATCTGCTGGAAGACCTGCACCTGGAAGGCCAACAGTTCGACCCGCATTCCCAAGTTATGCAGGAGGCCCGGGTGCTGATCACCCGTTCCAACTTCGGCTGCGGCTCCTCCCGCGAGCATGCGGTCTGGGCCCTGGAGGTCAATGACATCAACGTGGTTATCGGTGAGAGCTTTGCCCGGATCTTCCGTCAGAACATGTTCAACTGCGGTATCCTGGCGATGGAAGTGAGCAAGGAAGATTTAGACCGCCTCTTTGCCCTTTCCGGCAAGGTGACGGTGGAGGTGGATCTGGCAGGAGAAAAACTGATCGCCACCAGTACCGATGCCAAGGCGGAGTGTGGCTTCAACCTCAACGCCTTTGACAAAAAGCTGATCGGGGCTGGCGGTTGGCTGGCCTTTGCGGACGCGAATTATTGATATTTCATGACTGGCAGCGGGCATTCTCCATGCCCGCTGCCAAAAATATGCACCCTGGTCAGGGGCTAATACCT
>JAQUEZ010000517.1 GCA_028684915.1 Desulfobulbus sp. | reverse complement strand
GACAAATTACCCGGACCTATGGATGGAAGCATATGCCAACATCTACAGTAATAAGGGGGCAGTTACCGCAGGTATCAGTAGCAATGATACTATGGATTGCATGTCCCAGGACCGGATTGATGGAATCATGAGAGCACTCAAGGCCGGAACCTACTTTCCGAAACCTGCCAGAAGGACGTATATCCCAAAGGCAAATGGACGAAGACGACCGCTTGGAATTCCAGGTGGTAATGACAAGCTCGTTCAGAGCGTTATCAAGCTGATCCTAGAAAGAATCTATGAGCCTGTATTTTCTGGTAAATCTCATGGGTTCCGTCCCCAAAAATCGTGCCACACGGCAATTGGGCAAATCCAAAAATCCTGGACCAATATCAGGTGGATCATAGAGGTGGATATTAAGGGTTATTTTGACAACATCGACCACAATAAACTCGTTGAAGTGCTGGAAAAGAAGATCGATGATTGGAAGTTTATCAATCTAATCAAACGATTCCTTAAAGCGGGCTACATGGAAGATTGGACATTCAAGAAAACCCACAGCGGGACACCGCAAGGAGGTATCGTATCTCCGATACTCGCAAATATCTACCTGCATGAATTTGATCTATGGATGGAAAACGAAGTGACCAACTTCAATAGAGGTAAATACCGAAAACGCAATATGGATTATATCGTAGCGGTTCAAAGAAGGTCACGAAGAAGGGAGAAGCTAGGCGAGCTTGAAAAAGACAGTGAGAGCTATAAGGAACTCTTGGCCAAAATAAAGGAAGACGAAAAGGAAATCCTATCCCTCACGCCTAAGGACCAAATGGACCCAGATTACAAAAGACTCACATATTGTAGATATGCAGACGACTTTGTATTGGGAATAATTGGGTCCAAAAAGGATGCGGAAGGAGTATTGGACAACTTGGAGAGCTTCATAAAAGAAGAACTGAAACTTGAGCTCTCGGAAGAGAAAACAAGGATCAGGAACGCTAGAGATGGAGCAATCTTCCTGGGTTACGAATTTCGGACACTGTATGATCTTGACGCAGTAAAGAAAGTAGTAACCCATGGTCGGATAACTAAGAAGCGCACTATAAATGGGGCTATAATTCTGGACATACCCGTGGAGAAAATTCGAGCCTTTACCAAGAGGAACGGTATCGGAGATTATGATCGGAATGAAACCTCGGACAGACCAGAATTAGAGAATCGTACTGATCTCGAAATTCTTCGCACCTACGATGCAGAATTAAGAGGATTCGCTAATTATTACAGTCTCGCAGGGCGTTTTAAGCACAAATTGTCGAAACTACAATGGATGTACCAAGACAGCTTGTTGAAGTGTTACGGTAGGAAGTTCAAAGCATCCAGAGCCCAAATAGCGCGGAAGTACGTTAAGGGCACAGGTAAGGATCGTAGAATCAGTATTGCATACGAAACTAAAACCGGACCCGAAACAGGTACAATGATAAAACTCAATGAGATCAAAGTGCCTAAAAGCGCATGGGATGTAGATAAAATCCCTAACACTTACATGTTCACTTTATCAAGAACACAGCTTGAGGAAAGACTAAGGGCTGATGTTTGTGAGTATTGTGGGAGTAGGGAAAACGTCGAAGTCCACCACATTCGTAAAATGAAGGATGTGGAAGGAAAGAAGCAACTTTGGCAGAAGATGATGGCAGCCATGAACAGGAAGACCCTAGTAGTGTGCAAGGAATGCCACCGAACCCTTATTCATCAGGGAAAATCACCCAAGCCAAAGAACGCTGAACATGGAACGAAAGGATAGTGGAGAGCCGTATGCAGCGAAAGTTGCACGTACGGTTCGGAGGGGGGAAGACTCTCTATCTGGCAACAGATAGGGCGCTACCTACCCTACCTGGTGAAGACCGGTCTGGATTTGCTCGACTTCCCGACCATCGTCTTTTTCCAGTGCGGCTATTCGGTGTTCACCCTCAGGCAGGCCAGCCGCCGTTCCTGGCGGATTGGCCAGAACCTGCCGGTCCGGGTTTTTTACCTGGCCTATGCCGAAACCATGCAGGATAAGGCGCTCAGCCTCATGGCTCAGAAGATGGAGACCTCGCTCGCCGTTGAGGGCGAACTCTCGGGTCAGGGACTGGCTGCGCTCTCCGAATCGGAGAACAGCATGATGTACGAGCTGGCCAAGGCCCTCACTGGCCAGCAGCAGGTCGTGGATGTCAACACCGCCTGGAGCCGGTATCGCCAGCGTGAACTGGCCTCGGTGCTCGATCTCGATGAGACCGAAAGCATCACCACCTCCGAGGAAACCCGGGTGACCACCACAACCACCATCAGTTCCCCGGACGGGCAGACCGCCTTGGTTCGCCACGAGTTGGTAATCAGAGGGCGGGTTTATCTTCGGGGCAACACGGCGGTGGCCTATGTGGACGGCAACCGCTTCCGGCTCCAGGCCGGGGTGATCACCTGGCAGGATCGTCGGATCGGCAGCTATGACCGCCAAGGTCATGGCGAGATCAACCATAAACCCATCCGTCTCTACAAGCCGCCCCACCTTGGCCATTTCGTTTTGGCCGAGGTCCGCCAGGCTGCTTGAAACCAGTCGAACTCAAACCAATCCCTGACGGGGCACACTGCCCCGATGGGCTGTTGTGTCTCGTCCATAGGAGGCACACATGCTCTACATCAGAGATATCTGCGGGTTCTACCAACCCGCACCCAAGGAAGCCATCCTCTCCGCAGCCCGCAGGTTGAGCGGTTATCAGTTTCGACGTGGGGCCGCGATTCTGTCGCCCACCGCCGCCAAGGAGGCCATAGGGCTCAAGCTCACCGGCCTG
>JAQUEZ010000191.1 GCA_028684915.1 Desulfobulbus sp. | reverse complement strand
CGGAAGTGATGGTCCCGCCGCAGAAATCTGCAACTATTTCTCTTTTCCCCAGGGCTTGAAATGCATTAAACTTTTTTGTACACTCTGTTTTCATAAGGTCACCCGTGTTGTATCACTTATCGTGCTGTAATCACGATAATTATGCAACATCTGTGGCCTTTTTGCTTTATATATGTGTGAGAAATGCGGGCTAGTCAGATAAGCGTATAATACCTGTCAATACCTCTAATGGGGAATATGTCTCACCATAATAGTCGCATCTTGATTGTCGATGATGATAAAGTTTCCCTTTTCATGCTCAAGATGTCAGCGTGCAGTTTTGCGCCCAATATGTTTGATAATCATTATTGACTTTTATCAATCTCATTCGCACTATTGCATCTGTGAACAGCTCAAAACACACGGATGCCCGAAGCCTCAACGTTCGTTGCAATGCATCGTTGATGGCGTCGTAAAAACTTCGATCTACCGGGTCGCAGCGTTTTTACCTAGCCATCTCCTAGAGTGCGATGAACTTGTTGACGAGTTCATCATCGTTAACTGCCTGTATTTTTTGATACCTCAAAGGAGTACATTATGCGCCAATACACAATTGCCGTTGTCGTCGGCAGCCTTCGCAAAGATTCATTCAACCGCCAACTGGCCAATGCGCTAGCTCAACTGGCTCCCCAGGATTTCACATTTAAACTGGTCGGAATCGGTGATCTGCCCCTCTACAATCAGGACGACGACGCGAGCCCGGCCCCAGCAATCATACAATTTAAAGAGGCGATCAAAACCGCCGATGGCCTGCTTTTCGTCACCCCGGAATATAACCGCTCAATCCCTGGAGTGCTGAAAAATGCACTGGATCAAGCTTCCCGTCCCTACGGTCAAAGTGCGTGGGGAGGAAAACCCGGTGCTGTTGTCGGTATCACCATCGGCACATCGGGAACAGCCCTCGCCCAGCAGCATCTGCGCAACATCCTGGCCTATCTCGATGTAGCAACCATGGGCCAACCCGAAGTCTTCCTGCAAAATAAAGAGGACTTTTTTGATGCCGAGGGCAACATCGGCGCCGACAGCAAGGATTTTCTCCAGACCTGGATGGATCGTTTTGTTGCCTGGGTAAAACGTCAGACTGCTTGATCGAGAATTGAAGGATGCAGAGCACCCCCTCTGTCGGAATGCCCGGCAGAGGTTTTTTTTGGTCAAAAACGCAAGGAAATAGCATAAAAAAGCCCCCGCCCAAATTGGGCAGAGGCTAATGAGCAGGGCCTGAGCAGACTATTTGCCAGTGGCTTGAAGGTAGTATTCGTTGATTTTCTCCCAGTTGATCACATTAAAGAAGTTAGCCACATACTCGGGACGACGGTTCTGGTAGAGCAGATAATAGGCATGCTCCCATACATCCACACCTAGAACCGGCACCTTGCCAGTCATGATTGGGTTATCCTGGTTGGCAGTGGTTACAATGGTAAGCTCACCATTGTCCACAGCCAGCCAGGCCCAGCCGCTGCCGAACAGTTTGACCGCAGCAGTGGAAAACTGTTCCTTAAAAGCATCAAAGCTGCCAAATTTCTTCGCAATAGCCTCAACAACTGGCCCTTTGGCCACCACATCTTTTTTCAGACTCGGCCAAAAGAAGCTATGGTTGGCATGGCCACCGCCGTGATTTCGAACTGCGGTGCGGATGGCTTCCGGAACCTCGTTGAGATTTCTCAGTAATTTGTCCAGGCTCATACTCGCCAAGGCAGGCTGGTCCTTCAGAGCGGCATTGAGGTTGGTGACGTAAGCCTGGTGATGTTTGCTATGGTGGATCTCCATTGTTTTGGCATCAATGAAGGGTTCCAGTGCATCATAGGAATAGGCTACAGCGGGAAGAATATGTTCCATGGTTTAACCTCGTCAACATATGATCAAAGGGCTACCTGGAGAGGCATCCCTTTTTCATGGATAAAATGAAGAACCGCTGAAGCCATCTACAGCCAAAGAGGAAAGAAGGAGTACCTCGGCTCCAGCGATTCCGTTGCTGACTAAAAGTTTAAAACCGAAAAAATAATTGTCAATATATAGTGAAATTATAATTTATAAGTTATCTATAATTTCACTTTAATACCGATCAAATAAAGCTTAATCCATCCAGGTAATTTCCGGTAGATTTCTTGTCGGCAATCGCTGATAATGGAGCTGAGGATAGCCGACCATCATGGCCCCAAAACATTGCTGATCGTCTCTTAATGCAAGCGCCTGGCGTAACGGTGGATAGGCAGTGGCAGCAGCATTAAAATATCCCGCCCAGCAGGTGCCGAGCCCAAGCCCGGTGGCTGCCAACTCCAGATAACTCAAGGCGATAGTGCAGGAGGTTGGCGCCATTCGATTTGCACTTTCGCCATGGGCAATAATCAAGGCCGGTGCCCCACGAAGGATACCATCAATGCCTTGCTGCCAGCGGCGTATGGCCCGATCTACATGGAGCGTCCGGGCCATTTCCGGCATTTCCTTTTCCAACCATTGCATCCAGTCAATCACCAGAGCAGTTAAATGGTCCAGGGTTGGTCGATTGTCGACGACCAACCAGCGCACCCCCTGAGAGTTGATACCCGTAGGTGCATAACGGGCCATCTCGATCAGACGCTGCAGGGTATCCCGGCCCACAGCCCGCTTTGCATACACCCGGATAGAGCGGCGGGATCGGAGGAAATGTTCACACTGCGCTTGAGACAGCTGCCACTCGGGGTGGACCGGCGGGCAAAGAGCAGGAGCCATATCGCGGTGATGAAAACTTTCGGTGGGACAGACAGTGACACAGTGACCGCAACGGATACACAACGTATCGGCATCTGTGCTAGCAACCGGTATCTGGCCTTTCTGCCAATCAACGATGCCCAAGGGGCAAACCATGGCGCAAAGGCCATCTTGGATACAGCTCTGTTGATCAATGGTGAATAACTCCATACGGTTCTCCAAGGGAAGTGTTGACAGCAACAAAGAAAAAGTGGTCTTTTAAGAGCATTGACATGCATCACCCATTTGTGCACACAAGCCACTATTGGTTCTTGGGCTCCCCGGTAGGGGGGGGTGCATTATGAGGGCATGGTACAAACTTCGATCTATTGCGGCGCAGCGTTTCCCCAAACACTCGACATACTTTTTTGTATGCCTTCACACTGGGGAAAACACGGCTCCTTTTTCATCTGTGTTTTGACTGAGCCTTCTCGTAGATGACGATGGGCCTATTTCGAGTCCATCAATTATTGTCGTTCTTGTAAAAAAACTCGAAGCCGACGCTCTTTGCTCCATAAATACTCGATTTTATGACAGCAAGTTTCCGCCCCTCGCGTTATTTTCCGAATTTTTACCACGAATCCATCATTATTCAAGATTCCCTGTAACTGAGAGGCAACCATACCACCGATGGCCCGGTCTGCTCCCGAAAAAGAAAAGGCAACTCCGCGAAAAAAAAACAACCTACCGACCGAGCAGGCCACGGACAAAGAGAGTCAACCCAAGGAAACAAGTCTCCGGGTCAAGTCGGCCAAGCCGCGAGCCAGAAAAAAATCCACTCGCAAGAAAGGCCCAAAAAAACAGCCGGTTTCCAGACGCCTGGTAGTCTTATTGACCAGTATCGAGGTCCTTGGACTCATCTTTTCTTTGCTCACCGCAGTGGTGGTGGTGCTGGGATACGCGGCAGGAAAATTTTCTGGTACCGAATTTTTCTCCCATCTGCTCCCCTTCACCCTGGGTGTCACCGGCCTGATTGGAACCACCGCTCTCCTACTTCTAGGATGGTTTCGGCTCAGACGCTGGATTCGTCCCCGCTTTCTCTTTCTCCCACCTGCCCTGGCGCTGCTCCTCGCCCTGAGTATCGGCGGCTTGACTTTGCGAGGTGATTTTTTCTTTGCCTTCAGCCAATTTCGTATTCTTGTCGGCGGCAAAGAGGAGGCGGCCCGGGCCACCCTCACCCACCAGATATTTGCGGCCTACCGTCGCCTTGACGCAACCCAGGAACAGCGTTTACTCGACCGCGCCCGCGCCTATTCCGATCCCCTGGACGCAGCAGCCCAAGCCTATGCGCTTGATCCTGATTTGCTCTGCGGCCTTGCCGCCACCGAATCTTCGTTTTTGCCCCGCGACAGTAAAGACGGCGGTAAAGGACTTTTTCAAATTACCCACGTTCCTCAACATATCCTCGTAGGAACAGCGAACCTCCTGGGCGTGGACCAGGTTGACGTGAACGATCATCGCCACAATGCCTTTGTTGCCGCCGCTACCCTCAATTATTACCTACGCCAGATGAACAACGACCTCTTCCTGGGGCTACTAGCCTACAACATCGGGCCAAAAAACGGCGGGTTGCGCTTTATCATGCAGCAATACGGTGCCACCGATTTCATCACCATTCAACCCTATCTGCAGCAACTCCCGCGGGATTACCCCATTCGGGTCCTTTCACACGCACTAGCCTTCCGTCTGTACCGGAAAATGGACAAACTTCCAGCCTACGAAGAGGGGCTCAATGCGGTGCGCATTCAACATATCGGCATACCCGGCCTCTAAAGGCCGTACCGGTTTACCCTCTGCTATTGATCTGAATTTCTGTTCATTCCCTTGATTTTGCCTTTTGTTGGCGTACAATTACCGTATCGCAATCCCTTAGGGATCGGCACTGGAGTACCGCAACCCCTTCCCAGGATTCGGCTTGTACTCTGCTAACCATGATATTCAAGGAGAGTTATTGTGAGTAAAAAATCCATTCTCTTTGTTGATGACGAGCCCAACATCCTCTCCGGTCTCCGGCGAATGTTTCGTGCTTTCCGCCATGAAAATGACTTTCACTTTCTGGAAAGCGGTCAGGCGGCCCTTGATTTCATGGCGGAAAACAAGGTGGATGTCATTGTCTCCGACATGCGCATGCCAGGCATGGACGGCGCCACCCTACTCGCAAAGGTTCAGGAGCAGTTTCCCCGTTCAATCAGGATCATGCTCACTGGTCAGGCCGACGAAGAATCCATCCTACGCACCGTCGGCGTGGTACATCAGTTCATCTCCAAACCTTCCAACCCCGAAACCCTGCGTGAGATCCTGGACCGTTCCTGCGCCCTGCAGGATCTGATGGCCAATGATCAACTCAAATCCCTGGTCTCGGGTATCGGCCAACTGCCGAGCCTGCCTTCGGTCTATGCCAGACTACAGCAGAAGATGAGGGATCCGGAATGTTCGCTGGCTGATATTGCCAAAATTATCGAGCAGGATCTGGCTATGAGCGCCAAGGTGCTGCAGTTGGTCAACTCTTCCTTTTTTGGATTTTTCAAAAATATCGATAGCCCAACCCGTGCGGTTAACCTCCTTGGCTTGGATACGGTCAAGGCCTTGGTTTTGAGTGTGGGTATTTTTTCGGAAATCAAACCTATAAACACCAAATACTTTTCCATCCAACATCTCTGGGAGCACAGTGTGGCAGTTGCCGCCTACACCAAAAAAATAGTTCAGGCGGAATCCGATTCCAAGGAAATGATCGACCAGAGCTTTCTTGCTGGATTTCTTCACGATATCGGAAAATTGCTTCTCGTTTCCAATCTGCAGGAGCAGTATTTGGAGGCCACGGAATTGGCACACGCTAAAGGTATCACCCTCTGTCAGGCCGAATGTAACGTCCTCAACGCGACACACAGCGATGTTGGCGGCTACCTCCTGGGGCTGTGGGGACTCCCAGGGGCAGCAGTCGAAACAGCTGCATTTCACCACCGGCTGGATCATTACCCCAACCCGTCTTTTTGCCCGGCAGTGGCCGTTCATGCGGCTGATGTCATCTACTATCGGCTCCATCCCGATCAACGCTTCGGTTCCCCCATGGTTAACATGGGGTATCTGGAGAAGGCCGGTGTAGATAAACGTTTTGATCACTGGCAGGAATTGTGCCAGGAGCTTGCACTTTAAAGGAAACGCATGACTGAACGAATTCTCTTTGTGGACGATGAACCAAATGTACTCCAGTCTATCCAGCGCCAGCTGAGAAAGCGCTTTGATTTGGTCACCGCCGATAGTGGACAGGAGGCCCTTAGCGTCCTCAAGGAGCAGGGGCCATTTGCGGTGATCGTTTCCGACATGCGCATGCCCGGCATGAACGGGGTGGAGCTCCTCTCCCTGGCCAAAAATCTCTATCCGGAAACCGTACGCCTGATGCTCACCGGCAATGCCGATCAGGAAACTGCGATGGAAGCGGTGAATAACGGCCAGATTTTTCGTTTTCTCACCAAACCCTGTCCCCAGGCCACCTTTGTCACCTCCCTGGCACTGGCACTGCGACAATATCGGCTGATCGTAGCTGAGCGTGAACTGCTGCAAAAAACCCTGAAGGGCAGTGTTAATGTTCTTACCGAGCTTTTGGGCGTGGCTAATCCGCTGGCCTTCAGCTCCGGGCTCCGGCTGAAAGATTACGTTCTTCGGGTGGCGGAAACCCTGGAATTAGCAGGAATTTGGCAATATGAGATCGCAGCCCTCTTGTCGCAAATCGGCTGTGTGACCATTCCCGGCGATGTATTGAGCAAGGTGTTTTCCGGCCAAATACTCACTCCGGATGAAGAAGAAATGTACCATAGTCATCCCCAGGCCGGAGCAGCACTGCTGGAAAAAATCCCTCGCCTGGAAAATGTCACCAAAATGATCGAGTACCAGCTGAAACCCTATGATGAGTTTGGGGACGAGCTGAAAAGTTCTGAATTTGAAGAGGTACTCATTGGGGCACAAATCCTCAAGGCCGTGGTAGATTTCGATCTTTGCATCTATCGCGGCATGGGGGCGAATGAGGCCCGCTCATGGATGCGCAAGCAACGGCATTTCTACAATCCTGAAATTCTAGCAGCGCTCAATTCCCTAAGTGCCGAAGACCAGAAACAGATCCTGAGCCTCACCATCAAACAAATCACGGAAGGGATGATAGCCGCAGAGGATATTGTCGCAAAGAACGGCGTGTTAATTATCCCCAAGGGTCAAACAATCACCAAAACCCTGCAGCAGGGTCTGAAAAATTTCTCCACCCAGGTTGGAGTGGTCGAACCGATCAGAATCCAGATTGGCACTGCGGCAACCGATCGAGAAGAATCCGCCGCCTGATTCACGAGCGGCTGTCGAGCTCCACCCAAGAGAAAACAACCACCACAATGTGATTTACGGTTGTTTTCGAGCAAATCATTCCTTAATTGTTACTTACAAGAATATAATATTGACGGAGAACGGACCTATTTGCTATAGCTATCGAGCACTCGTGGGCTATGCAGACTTCATTCAAGTCCAGTCTCGCCAAGCCTTTTGCCCCAGGAAGAGAGGCCCCGGTCAAAGGTATTTGTGCTGTTCTTGGAGACAGCCCGTTCGACTGAGGACGTCCCCATTTCTGATCATTCGCGGCAAAAATGTGCAACCGGGTTTGGGCGGTTTACGGGCATCCTCCATCCACAACGTATACTACAGGATTTTCTATGAAAGGAATCTACGCTGGAAGTTACGACCCGCCGACCAACGGCCACATGTGGATGATCGAACAGGGAGCCCGCCTATTCACTAAATTTTATGTTGCTGTCGGTCAAAATTCGCAAAAAGAATATACCTTCAGCGTGGACGAACGGATGCAGATGCTCGAAGAAATCTGTACCCGTTACCGCAATATCGAAGTGGTCCATTTCGAAAATAAATTTCTCGTCAAATACGCCGAATCTATTGGCGTCGATTACATTCTTCGCGGCATCCGCAACGAAAAAGACTACACCTACGAGCGTGGAATGCGCTACGTCAACAGCAACATGAATAACGGTATCCAAACGTTGTTCATGATGTCTCCAAGGAACTTGGTCGAGGTCAGTTCCTCCCTGGTCAAGGGCTTAATCGGTTCGGAAGACTGGGAAATGGTGGTTCGCGAGTATGTCCCAGATACGGTCTATTACAAGATGCTCAACAAGTTTGGACGCCTCCACCTTCGTTCAACCCGGCGAAGAATACTTGAAAGAATCTGAACGAAGGGCTACCCTCTTTTTTGTTCGGTCCTGTGACCTTGCATAGGATCTGCTCTCACTGAGAGCCGTTTCATAAACAGCAGCCTGACCAAAAGCATACGCCCACGACCTTTATTGTTCCTCTTTTCGGTGCATTTTCCCTGCTCGGATAATGGTCTGAATCGGCTAGCCTTCTATTGTCCATGGACCACAAGACTTCTTTTTTTCGTGCGTTGCCCCAACCTTGGCAATCCATTGTTGCTCATATAGCGCCCCTGGCTGTATGGAGCCTTTTCCTTTCCCTGGTTTACCTGCTGCGATCTTTCTTCCTGCTCATTTTTCTCACCTTCGTTTTTTCCTATATCCAGGCCCGAAGCGTTGACCGGCTTGCATCCTGGATGGTAAACCGGTCCCTGCGGGTAATTGTGGTCGCCCTTCTCTTGCTTAGTACCCTGACGGCCACCGGCATTTTCTTTGTGCCTAAAGTTAAACAGCAAACAGAACTTTTTGCCAATCAGTTCACCACCTACCTGAATAGGGTCGACCAGGAACTGTACCGACTGGAGCAACGTTATCCTCTCTTGGGTGATATCCTTCCGGAAATCCAGAATAAAGAAACGCAAGAAAACAGTGAATCCCCCGAACGCAAACGGTTGAAATATTCGCCATCCGCCAGCCTACTCCAGCAATTTCTCGGTTTGGGAGAAGCAGCCAATGGATTACAGAATATCAACCAGGCCTTGGACACCCTCGGCAATATTGGGACGAGAATAGCCTCGGTAACCTCAGCCTTTGTCTTATCGTTGCTCTTTTCCTTTCTCATCGTGCTTGATCTTGCCAATCTCGGGGCAAGTGTCCGCTCCCTGCAACACACCAAAGTCCGTTTTATCTATCAAAGCGTAGCTAAAAATATCTGCGAATTCTGTGAAGTACTGGGAAAGGCCCTAGAAGCGCAATTGATCATCGCCACCATCAACTCGCTGCTGACCGCGATTGGCATCAGCCTGCTTGGCTTGGGCCAACATCTGGCATTTTTGACAGTTATTGTCTTTTTCTGCAGTTTTTTCCCGGTAATCGGCGTCTTTATCAGTTCCATCCCCATCTGTTTGGTGGCCCTGCAAACATCGGGACTACAAACCATGCTCCTCGCCGTCGTCCTCATTACTGTAATCCACCTCATTGAAGGCTATATCCTCAACCCTCGTGTATACGGATCATATATGCGGATTAACTCAGTTATCATCCTCATTATTCTGACCATTGCCGGCAAACTCTTTGGTTTTTGGGGCCTGATTTTGGGTGTTCCGGTCTGCACCTATATATTTGGCCACGCAATCCGCTATAAAGAATTGCCTCAATCAGAGATTGTTGAAATAATTTAAGAAGAAAATAAAGGAAAACAAAACTATGGAGTGGATGTTGGATATCAGCGTCTGGAGTTCACTACTGACGCTGACCGTGCTTGAAATCGTCCTCGGTATCGATAACATTGTCTTTCTCACCTTGCTGGTGAGCAGGGTGCCAGCGCAGCAGCGCACGTTTGCCCGTCAGTTCGGTTTACTTGCCGCGATGGGGACACGCATCTTGCTGCTGATGTCGGTTGCCTGGCTGGCTAAGCTGGTGACCCCTTTATTTACCGTGATGCAGCATCCGGTTTCAGGTCGAGACCTGGTCCTCCTAGGCGGTGGCCTATTTTTAATCTACAAGGCGGTCATAGAAATCCACGGCAGCCTGGAAGGCGGGGATGAGGCCCTTGGGCCCAAACATCTGGCAACCAATTTAGCAGTGGTCATAGCCCAGATAGCGGTGATCGATATCATTTTTTCGTTGGATTCGGTCATCACTGCAGTGGGGCTTGCAGAGCATCTGTGGGTAATGATCGCAGCCATTGTGATGGCGATAGGGGTGATGATGGTCGCGGCAAAACCCATCGGCGATTTTGTCGAACAGCACCCAACCGTAAAAATGCTGGCGCTCTCTTTCCTGGTACTGGTAGGAGTGGCCCTGGTTGCCGAAGGAACCGGCCATGAGATGCCCAAGGGATATCTCTACTTTGCCATGGCTTTTTCCTTTATGGTCGAGATGCTCAACCTTAAGCTCCGAAAAATATCGGTACCGGTTCATCTGCATCCACAGCATCAACTTCCCGAGAATACGGATCAAAAATATTAATCCCGGATGGAGAAAACAAAAAGAGGCCGGGCATACAACAACACCCGGCCTCTTTTTTATTGAATTCTACGATTCGTGCTATATATTCGCTCGATACGACTGGTTGAGTTGGCTGGTGCCGACCGCGGGCTTCAACCCCGTTGAGCTGCCTGTGAAAGGGGAGCTGTTTGGTTCGATTCCGAAACCAGTCTCCATCTTTTTTCTTGGTTGTTCTTCAGCTTCCCCCCTTAGCAATTTTCTCCCGATGCAAACAGCGATAGCTTGTTTTCCTCAAAATAGCCGTTCACCCAAAACGATTTTTTGTCGACTGTAGCCGCCTGCGGCAAGACGTCCAAAAAAGTCCATTGGTGCAAGTGTCGTTCTTGTCGAGAAGTTGGTCTACTGACAGAAGTCTGACAAGAGTGGCTCGGGGAAGCGCGGGTTATCGTTTTCATCAATCACCCCGAAAACGCGTTTTATGCTTCGTGACGAGCTGCGTTCGTGGCGCACACCTCCGTTCTTTGATTCTATTAGAAACACGTCAAGGTTAAAAAAAGATCGTCAAAGTTAAGTGAATTGAAATGGAGAGGCTGCCCCTTGTCTGGAAGTTGTGGTTGTCTGGTAGCCTGTTGAATTTTTGTCGGCAGCGCTTCGAAACGCAGCGTATTTCCCTCCATAAGAATCATAGTTGATTCAATGACATGGCGTAGTTCTCGAATATTTCCCGGCCAGGAATAATTGGCGAGAGCCTGGCGAAACTCCGGATCTACCCCATTAATGTGCCGATCAAACTTCTGCGCGAACTCTTTAATGAAATGGTCCGCAAGGAGCTG
The DNA here is from genome assembly GCA_028684915.1 of Desulfobulbus sp. The sequence goes on along the minus strand of JAQUEZ010000191.1, from coordinate 764 downwards.
GACATCATCTTCCCGCTGGCAGAGAGGCGGTAAGGTGAAATGCACCACATGGAGACGATAGTACAAATCCTTTCGAAATATTCCTTCCTCAACCATCGTTTCCATATCCCGATTCGTGGCGGCAACCATCCGCACATCAACGGAAATGGGCCGTTTGCCCCCAACTCTCGTTATCTGGTTTTCATCCAGCACCCGAAGCAAATTCACCTGGATGGTAAGCGGCATTTCTCCGATTTCATCGAGGAAGAGTGTTCCCCCCGAAGCCTGTTCAAATTTACCAGGTTGGCCACCTCGCAGGGCACCGGTAAAGGACCCCTCCGCATATCCAAACAGTTCACTTTGAATCAGATCAGGGGCGATAGCCCCACAGTTGAGAGCCACAAACGGCATTTTTTCTCGTGGACTTGATTGGTGCAGCGCACGCGCCATAACCTCCTTTCCGGTACCGCTCTGCCCGGTGATAAGGACCGTTGTATTGGTCGGGACCACGCGGCGTGCTGTTTTCAGCAATTGCTGAAAGAAATCGCTTTTTCCAATCATGGTGGAAAAAGAATCGTGTCCGGAGCACCTGGGCGTCTGGACCGATAGACGCGTGGAAGGCGGAGGGTAAATACAGAGGGTCAGTCCATGTAAATGATTTAAGGGATATAGAAATTACAAATATACCGTTTTAGGGGAGATTGTTATATCCCACCAGCGTAGAGCGGGTGACCGTCGCAGTCGTTGTTCAAGTGCTGTTTTTTCGTCACCGCAAACCTTGACAC
>JAQUEZ010000516.1 GCA_028684915.1 Desulfobulbus sp. | reverse complement strand
ATCAACTCACGCCCCAACGGCTCAATGCCCTCATCGCCAAACTGGTATCACAGCAACCTGTGCCACCAAGCGATACCCAGGGGCCGAGGTTTAGCGACCTGCCCCCCGGGGAACTTCCCGCTGCACTGCAACGGTTGCTTGCAAACGAGCCTGAACGGCAGGATGAAATCAACAAGACTGTCGCGCTCAATCTCGATGCCCGTCATCTGCTGCTCACCCCGGAAACGACTTTAGCGGAACTGCCAGAGCATCTCCTTGCCCGGCTCCACCAGCCCGAGTGGTCAGCTCCGGTCTTGGCCTCGGCGGCCCAACAGACGATAGAGGGGCAGAGGGAGCCGGGAGGCCAAGTCGACTTTTCCGCCTTCAACCGCATGCTTTCCCAATATGAGCTCCTGCTTGACCAGGAACAGCAGCACCAAGTCGCCAGACAGGCAGGCGCCCAACTAGCCTCCATGGAAGGCGTAGCTCTTGGCAACATCATCTCCCAAAAATTTAAGGGACTCTTTGGCGAACGACTCTACGAGCAGGTAATTAATCAGGTCTCAGACCAACTCCTGGATGAGACCGTCGAGCATCTCACCCCAAAACAGCTGAATCGCATGGTCGCTACCCTCACCAGCGACATCCCGCTCCATGTCGGCAAGGATAGCGATCCAGACTTTATACCCGCTGATGACTCCATCCTCAAGCGACTGGCCCAGACCAAAAAGGGGCCGGAAATAACCAGGGCTATTGCCCAGAATCTTGATGCTCGCAGCTTGCTCTTAAACCCAGAAACCACTATCAGTGAGCTGCCAGAGCATCTCCTTTCCCGGCTCCACAAGCCCGAGTGGTCGGTTCCGGTCCTGGCCTCGGCAGCCCAGCAGACAGTAGAGGGGCAGAGGGAGCCGGGAGGCCAAGTCGACTTTTCCGCCTTCAACCGCATGCTTTCCCAGTATGAGCAACTCCTTGACCAGGAACAGCAGCATCAAGTCGCCAGACAGGCAGGCGCACAACTGGCCTCCATGGGGGGCGTAGCTCTTGGCAACATCATCTCCCAAAAATTTAAGGGACTCTTTGGCGAACGACTCTACGAGCAGGTAATTAATCAGGTCTCAGACCAACTCCTGGATGAGACCGTGGAGCATCTCACCCCAAAACAGCTGAATCGCATGGTCGCCACCCTCACCAGCGACATCCCGCTCCATGTCGGCAAGGATAGCGATCCAGACTTTATACCCGCTGATGACTCCATTCTCAAGCGACTGGCCCAGACCCAAAAGGGGCCGGAAATAACCAGGGCTATTGCCCAGAATATTGATGCTCGCAGCTTGCTCTTAAACCCCGAAACCACCATCAGTGAGCTGCCAGAGCATCTCCTTGCCCGGCTCCACAAGCCCGAGTGGTTGGTTCCGGTCCTGGCCTCGGCAGCCCAGCAGACAGTAGAGGGGCAGAGGGAGCCGGGAGGCCGAGTCGACTTTTCCGCCTTCAACCGCATGCTTTCCCAGTATGAGCAACTCCTTGACCAGGAACAGCAGCATCAAGTGGCCAAACAGGCAGGCGCACAACTAGCCTCCATGGAAGGAGCAGCTCTTGGTAACATCATCTCGCAAAAATTTAAGGGACTCTTTGGTGAGCGACTCTACGAGCAGGTCATCAACCAGGTCTCAGACCAACTCCTGGAAGAGACCGTGGAGCATCTCACCCCAAAACAGCTGAATCGCATGGTCGCCACCCTCACCAGCGACATCCCGCTCCATGTCGGCAAGGATAGCGATCCAGACTTTAAACCCGCTGATGACTCCATCCTCAAGCGACTCGCCCAGACCAAAAAGGGGGCTGAAATCACCAGGGCTGTTGCGCAGAACATTGATGCCCGCCATATACTTCAGGCATCAGCCCAATCATCCCCGTTCTCCGATCAGTTGGTAACCCGTCTACAGCAGCCGACATGGTCGGCACCGGTCCTAGTGACAGCCACACGTCAAATCCTAGACCAGAGCGACTCGGAACCGGGTGCCCCCATGCATCTTGCTGCTTTTGAGCAGATGCTTGATCGTTACAACAGCCTGCTCAGCCAGGAGATGCAACTCCAGGTTGCCAGTCAGGCAGGTGCCCAGATCGCCACTTTCGAAGACCGCGAGCTGGGTATCATTCTGGTTAAAAAGTATAAAAACCTCTTTGGCGAGCAGCTCTACCAGCAGGTCATCACACAGCTTCCCCCGGAACGACTTGATCGTTTGACCACCCGGCTCCAAGATCTTGCCGAGGGGAGGATGCAACGACCAGCGGAGTTAAGTGATAGAGACGTTGAAGAAGCCTATCGAAATTTGATGGAAACCGTCCGCGGTGAAAAAATGCGGGCCATTATTGAACTGCATCGCGAGCAAAAAAAACAACAGGAACGCAATTTCAAAGCCACCATTGAGGATAGCCTAGACAATCTGCTTAAGGGAAATTTCAACGAACTGGAAAACCATTCCTTTATTCATGCCCTACCGGATAAAATTCGCGATCTGCTCCTCAATAACGAGGCCACGGCCGCAGACAATCTGCTGATGCAGTTGGCCATTGGCCTGCAACACCAGCAACCGATGGTCCGTGAAAATGCCTTCCGCGCTTTGGCGGCAACCGCCGAACACCTGGCCCGCATAGGGCAGTGGGAACGCTTTGCCAAACTATTTCCAGCCCTACAGCAAGGCCTGCAACGACAAGGCGTCGAGGCGAGCAGCAGTGGTCAAACACTTGCTGCCATTGGGGCCTTGACCGGTCATTATCTCGCCGAAGAAGCCTATGTCTCCGCCTTTGAGACATGCCATTTCTTGCAG
>JAQUEZ010000190.1 GCA_028684915.1 Desulfobulbus sp. | reverse complement strand
ACGCAGCCTCCGAGAAATACGAGGATCTGATCGAAGCCGGCGTCATCGACCCGGCCAAGGTTACCCGCTCTGCACTGCAGAACGCGGCCTCTGTTTCCGGCCTGTTGCTGACCACCGAGTGCATGATTGCCGAGCTGCCCGATGAGGACAAGGGCGGCGGCATGGGCGGCATGCCTCCTGGCGGCATGGGCGGCATGGGCGGCATGGGCGGCATGATGTAATCCGCCCCGCTGTTCAGCGCTGATTCTTGCTGGACTCAGGCCCTTTCCCGGTGTGTTGCTTCGGGAAAGGGCCTTTTTTGTACCGGTCATTCCATCTCTAAATCAAACGGAGCGTGATGATCACAGCAACGCCTCGTCCGGGCGGGTGCGTCATTTCGACCAAAGGGAGAAATCTTCAGCCATAATGAGATTTCTCCTCGCTGTGCTCGTCAAAATGACGGAAAATCAGGCTTCACTTTTGAGATGGAAACGGAATAACAAGGGTGGAAAGGTTGCCCTTGTGTGATTTGTGCTTGACAAAGAGTCAAAAATCTTGAATATTGGCTCGGTTCAAGCCTACCGGCTTTTTCAGATACGGCGATGTAGCTCAGCTGGTTAGAGCACACGGCTCATATCCGTGTTGTCCGGGGTTCAAGTCCCTGCATCGCCACCACTTCAAAGTCCGAGACCATTCGGCTTTACATAGTAACCCGCTTTCCTGCCCTGGAAAGCGGGTTTTTTGTTGTTCACGATTGCCCACCCCTTCTTCCCGCCCTCGAACTTTGCGGCGCTGCGTCTTGCCTCCGCAAGAAGGCCTCCGCGCTACCTTTGCAAGGATTGCCCTGAGAATATTCCCAACGGGTTTGGCGATGTCGCCGCACGTGAGGATTGCCGTATATAGATCGTTGACCGTTGCGCAAGCCTTGCTTGAAGACTGGGCGTAGCTGAAGGGAAGAAAGGCGATTTGTTGGAATTTGTTGGATTTTGTCTCGCAGGAGGCTGGCTCGATGTTGTAGTTTGGCCAATGCGCTTGAGGTCGTTCGCGTACTCTGTACAATGGACCGGTTGAAGCGAAGCGGTGGGGGAAACAATAAGGCAATGCCTTCGCAATGAGCGTTAAACCCATTAAGTTGTTGTGTGAGCAGGGAATTTCCGAGGGCTTCTCTCGATTGAAGAAAAAAATAAGCGCCAAAATCGCTGTTAAGGAAAGAGCTATGCAGACCCAAGAGGTTGTCGACCGCATCTTCAAAGATCCAACCACCAAGTACGAACTCACCGAATTTGAACAACTGGGCAAACCAATCAGCGCCATCCTTAAGATTATCCCCAAAACTGCCACTGCCGGGCGCGACGCCGGCAAGACCAAGTACTATTTGAAGAGCATCGTGCCCTTCTTATCCGGTAACGAAGAGGTGCAGGTGTTTGTCGAAGACGGCAAATCAGCGCCCGAAGAGATTGTCCGTCAGCTCTGGGTCTATAAGCTCATCCATCAATACGGCTACAAGGAAGACGAAATTGATCTCGAAGCCAGCGTCCAGTTCGGCACGGAGGTGGGGACGAAGGCGGCGGACATCATCGTCTACACCGACAACACCAAGGAAACGCCGAAGATCATCGTCGAGTGCAAGAAGCCCAAACGCAAGGACGGCATTGAGCAGCTCAAGAGCTATATGAACGCCAAGGGCGCACCGGTGGCGGTTTGGTCCAACGGCAGCGACAGCATTATTTTGTATCGGCCCTATCCCAACGACTATGACGATACCCTCTTTGACCTGCCCAAACGGTTGCAGTCGCCCGCTGATGTCATGGCGGCGAAGAAAACCCTGCTTCAGCTCAAGAAGGATTTCAATTTCAAAAAGATCATCCAGGACCTGGAAGAACTGGTCCTGGCCGACAGCGGCAAGGATGAGTTCAACGAGATTTTCAAACTAATTTTTGCCAAGATCTGGGACGAGAAGGAGGCCCAGGAGAACCGCAAAGATAAGACGGTCGAATTCGGCAAGGTCACGACCAGAAGAATCATCAAAGGAGAGGAAAAGCTGGTGGTCGATGCCGACCTGACCTTTGACCGCATCAATGGTCTGTTCAAAAAAGCCTGTGAGGAGTGGCCCGGCATTTTTCGGGAGAACGAGGATATTGAACTGGCCAAACGTCACCTGCAGGTCTGTGTCGGCCCCATTGAGGGCGTGCGCCTCATGGGCTCCAATCTGCGCATCATGGACGATGCCTTTGAATACCTGCTGCCCACCGAGGCCAAGAAAAAGAAAGGCCAGTTTTTCACCCCGCGCCATGTGGTGGAGATGTGCGTGCGCATGCTTAACCCCACGCAAAAGGAATACGTCATGGACCCTTCTTGCGGCTCGGGTGGCTTTTTACTCCATGCCATGGACTGGTGCTACCCGGTTAAAGACAATCGCGACCGAAAAGATCGAAAGCACGATTACGCAGCCAAATACCTCTGGGGCATCGATTTCGAGGCCCGGGCGGCCAAGACCTCCCGCGCCCTGATGCTCATTGCCGGAGATGGCCACACCAACATCTTCGGCCCGGATGTCAGCAGTCTTGATCCCAAAACCTGGTACGAAAGCGGCTCCGGTCAGGCCCTGATGCACGGTCTGCGCCAGGCCAAGCTGACCGCCACCCCCATCCCCGAGCACGAAACCCTGCGCGACGACGATAAGGCCTGGGAATACTTCGACGAGCTGAAGTTTGACGTCATTCTCGCCAACCCGCCCTTTGCCGGGGAGATGAAGGACCGAAAGATGCTGACCCATTATGAGTTGGCCAAACCGGCGCTGAAACGGGCCGGCAGCGACAAATCCCCCAAGGAAGAGCGCGACGTGCTCTTTATCGAGCGCATTCTCAAGATGCTGCGCCCCGGCGGCCGGGCCGCCATTGTCCTGCCCCAGGGCAAGTTCAATAACTCGTCGCTGGCTTTTATCCGCGAATGGATCCTGAAAAAGGCGCGGCTCTTAGCGGTGGTCGGCCTGCATCCCAACACCTTCAAGCCTCACACCGGCACCAAGACCTCGGTGCTCTTTGTTCAGAAATACACCGAGCAGCAACTGGCCGACATCGCCCGGGTGCATGACACGGTGGCCACGGATTGCCCCGATTATGATGCCGAGATTCAGGCCCTGCTCGATGGTTACGCGGCTGAGGTGTCAGAAGAGGCCATCCCGGAAGCGATAGCTGACCTGATTGCCGAAACCTTCAACGAGCCGGAAACGATTGATGCCGCCGAGGAAAATGGCGACAGCGATAACGGCGAAGAGGAGAGCGCCGGGCCGCCCAGCGATGAGGAACGGATCAGCCTAACCGAGGAAAAGGTGGACAACCTCAGGGCACAACTGCTCCGGGTGAAGCAGCAGCTGGCCGATCTCGACAGCGACGTGGAGGCCCTAACCACCCAGCAGCAACAGGAACTCGATGCCCTGGCGCATTCCTGGAATGGCGATCAAGGTGGCCTGCGCCTGGAGGTGCGGGAGATGAAGGCCACCTACAAGGAAAACACCAAGACCCTCAAACAACGCCAGAAGGAAAAAACCAAGCGCTACAAGGCCGAGATCAAGCGGCTGGAAAAGGAGATCCCGGCTGCCGAACGCGAGCTGAAGCTGCTCACCAACCGGGGCAAGCTGGAACTGATCCTGGAAGACAGCGACCTGATTGGCGCACTCAAGGAGCGCTGGATTGCCGCCGAGGTGGCCAAGCGGCTCGATTACCCAATCTTCATGGCGGTGAGCGAACGTGGCGGCAAGAATAACTCCGGTGATTACAAATATGTGCTCGATGGTGACGGCCACCTGGTGGAAGACGCCAGCGGTCAACCTAAGATCGACCAGGATCTGGTGAACTACAATCTGGGGTCAGACGATTTGGCAAATGCGGCGGCCATTCCCGACGCACAGCTCTGCGTTGCCGAGGCCTTTGTGCGCTTTGCCCAAGCACAGGGGTTTGATTTCTGGAGGGTTGAGTGATGGCGGTTTGCTCTTCAGTTTCGATATCCCAAGTTGAATATCTGAGATTCGATGCCGACTTTTATCATCCGAAATATCTTCAAGAACTCAAAACTTGGAGAACACTGGATGAGCGCGTCGGGGTAGCCAAGCTATCGCACCTTATCATTACACCTGTCAGGACAGGCAGGACGCCATCTTCAAGACATATAAAAGAGGAGGATGAGATTGTCCCTTTCATTAAAACTGACGGGATCAGAGAGGGAAGAATTAATTTTGATAGCGCCGGGGAATTACCAAAACGAGTTCTCAACGAGTCTGACTTCATTCCAGCTGATTCTGTTGTGGTAACAATTATAGGTGCGACACCCGAGATTGTTGGAAGGGCCGCCATCGTTCGTGAAGCTGACTCTAGGTGCGTAACAAACCAAAACGTGGCAGTCATCACTACGAACAGCAAGTGCGACCCCTACTTTCTGACGGCATATTTTCAGACCAGCTTCGGACGTGATCAGCTTTGGCGGCATTCGAGAAGAACCGAGCAAGTTAATCTCAACTGCCGAGAGGTTGAAAGAGTTTTAGTTCCAACACCTGACATCTCATTGCAAAGCGAAATTGGAGATTTTGTCAGGGCTTCTTTTGCAGCCACTGATGACTCCGAATCTCTCTACACCCAAGCCCAACAACTCCTCGAATCCGAGCTGGGGCTGGACAAGCTGTGTTTTGACAAACCCGTGGGCTACACTGCGCGGTTTAGTGAGCTGGAGTTGTCGCACCGGACCGATGCCCAGCACTATCAACCTCGCTTTACGCAGCTTCTGGAACACCTCGCCATGTTCCCGACTAAACGCATACGTGAGATTCGCCGTTACAACCGGCGCGGTATCCAGCCCATTTATGTTGATGACGGCTCCCATGCCGTGGTCAACAGCCAGCATCTCGGTCCAAAGCACATCAACTACGACGGACTGCAAAAAACCACCGAGCACATCTTCAACGCATCGCCCGAAGCGCACATTCAACCCGATGACCTGCTGATTTATACCACCGGCGCTTACATCGGCCGCACCAATGTTTATCTCGACGACGCTCCGGCTTTTGCCAGCAATCATGTCAACATCTTGCGGTTATCGCCCGATGTCGACCACGCCTACATGTCCATGGTGTTTCAGTCCATCATCGGCCAGTTCCAAACACAGAAACACGCCAGAGGTAGCGCCCAGGCCGAGCTGTACCCGGCGGACATCGACAAGTTCGTGGTTCCGCTGCTGCCACCGGATAAACAACAAGAGATCGGCAATCTGGTTCGCGAAAGCCTGACGAAACAGCGGGAATCCGCACAACTCCTAGACCAAGCCAAATCCCGCGTCGAGCACCTCATCGAAGAGGCGGTGCGGGCATGAGCCACCAACCCGTCTCCCTGACCACGCCGCCGGAGGGTTACGCCGACTGGCTGGCGGAGCTGAAAAACCGCATTCATTCGGCCCAGCAGCGAGCGACCCTGGCGGTCAACCGCCACCTGGTGCTGCTCTACTGGCAGATCGGCCGCGATATTCTGATCCGGCAGGCCGAGCAGGGTTGGGGCGCCAAGGTCATTGATCGGCTGGCCCACGATCTGCGCACCGCCTTTCCCGACATGAAAGGCTTTTCCCGTGCCAACCTCATGTATATGCGTGCCTTTGCCGAGGCCTGGCCGGAAGAGCACATTGTCCAACAGGCTGTTGGACAATTGCCCTGGGGCCATAACCTGGTGCTGCTGACCCGGCTGAAACAACCGGAACAACGCCTTGCCTATGCCCTGGCAGCCATCGAACATGGCTGGTCGCGCAATGTGCTGAATATCCACATCGAAACCCGCCTGCTCGAACGCACCGGCAAGGCCGTGACCAACTTTAGCGAACGGCTGCCCGCGCCGGGCAGTGATCTGGCCAGGGAATCGCTCAAAGACCCCTACCTGTTCGATTTTCTCGATGTGGGCAAGGAGGCGGACGAGCGCGCAATTGAATCGTCGCTGGTCAGGCACATCACCCAATTCTTGCTGGAGCTGGGTGCGGGATTCGCCTTTGTCGGGCGGCAAGTGCATCTGGAAGTCGGTGGCGATGATTTTTTCATCGATCTGCTCTTCTATCATCTCAAACTGCGCTGCTATGTGGTGATCGAACTCAAGGCGGACAAGTTCAAACCGGAACATCTTGGGCAGTTGGGTTTCTATCTCACCGCCGTGGACCGACAAGTGAAGGCAGAGCAGGATAAACCCAGCATCGGCCTGTTGCTGTGCAAGAGCAAAAACAAGGTGGTGGCGGAGTACGCCTTGGGCGACAAGACCCAACCCATGGGGATTGCCGAATACAAGCTGCTGGAATCCCTGCCGGAGCCGTTGCAGACCAGCCTGCCCAGTATCGAGCAGATCGAAAACGAATTGAAGGATTTTCCGGCATGAGCAAGAAAAAAAAGACAACCAGGGAGGTCTCCATCGTCCGCTCCTCGGCGGCGGAATATCTGACCTTTGTCGCCGCCAGCGGCACTGGCGGTGTCGAGGCTGTTTATGCCGATGAAAGCATTTGGCTGACCCAGAAGATGATGGGCCTGCTCTACGATGTAGAAACGCACACCATCAACTACCACCTGAAAAAAGTGTTCTCGGACAGTGAGTTGCAGGAGGATGCAGTTATTCGAAATTTTCGAATAACTGCCGCCGACGGCAAAAGCTACAACACCAAGCACTACAAGCTGCCCGCCATCATCGCCGTGGGCTACAAGGTGAACTCCGAACGAGCCGTGCAGTTCCGCAAGTGGGCCACCACCATCATCGATGAGTACACCATCAAGGCCTACGTGATGGACGATGAGCGGATCAAGAACGGCGGCTCCATCTTGACCGACCAGTACTTTGAAGAGCAGTTGCAGCGCATCCGTGAGATTCGCCTCTCCGAGCGCAAGTTCTATCAGAAGATCACAGATATCTATACCACCGCCATCGACTATGACCTGACGGCTCAGGCCACTAAGCGCTTTTTCGCCACCGTGCAGAACAAATTGCATTGGGCCATCCATGGGCAGACGGCGGCGGAGATTATCGTTAACCGAGCCGACGCCAACAAGCAGCACATGGGGCTGACCACCTGGAAAGACGCGCCGTCTGGAAAAATCCAGAAGTTCGACGTCAGCGTGGCCAAGAATTACCTGAGTGAAGAGGAAATGGCGCAGCTCAGTCGGCTCGTTGCCGCCTATCTGGATGTTGCCGAGGACATGGCGCTGCGCAAGATCCCTATGACCATGCAGGACTGGGAAACCCGCCTGAACCGCTTCATCGCGGCCACCGACCGCGAGATTTTGCAGGACGCGGGCAAGGTAACCGCCGAAATCGCCAAGGCCCATGCCGAAAGCGAGTTTGAGAAATATCGCATCGCCCAGGACCGCCTGTTTGAGAGCGACTTCGACCGCTTGCTCAAACAGTTGCCTTCGAGCGGTCTTCCGGAGGAGGAACCATGAAGCTGACCAGCGAGGACAAACGGCTGCTGGAGGAACTCTGCCAGCAGCACGGGGTGAGCGCCGACAAGGTGCTGAAGCTGCTCGACACGGTGCGCGACTACGAATTCAAGGAGCGCCGCACCGGGGTCTATGACGCCCTGCGCGAGATTTTGAAATCGAAACCGGGAGGTGGGCAGTGAAATTTATCAAACTGACCATCGAAAATTACAAATCGTTCCAGTTTGCCACCGAGATTGCCTTTCCCATGGCGGCGGACGGCCGCAGCATTTTCTTGATCGGCGGTATGAACGGCGCGGGCAAGACCGCGATCTTGGAGGCGATCAACTATTGTCTCTACGGGGCCAAGGTGGACGAGATCTACCGCAACATCAACCGCCGCGAAAAGGCCAAGGGCAACGCCAACGTGGTGTTCGAGCTGGTCATGGAGATGGACGACGGCGCGGAGCTGATCGTCAAACGTTCCTGGAGCGCGGGCGCGGTGGCGGAACCCAAGCCCCGCGACCTGACCGAGCGGCTGGTGGTGGTGCGCGACGGCAAGCGGGTGTCGGTGCAGAATCAGGAGATCTGGCAGGATTTCATCCGCGCCGCCATCCCGCCCGGCATCACCCAGTTCTTCTTTTTCGACGGCGAGAAGATTCAGGAGATCGCGGCCGATGACCATTCCGAGGTGCGCCTGAAGTCCTCGCTGGAGGCGGCGCTGGGCATCCAGAACATCAACCGGCTAGCCTCGGACCTGGCCTACATCAAGCAGGAAGAGCGCAAAGGCTTTGTGGAGATCTCCGACGAGGACCTGGAGTTCAAGCAGAGCGAGCTGAAAAAGGAGAAGAGCAAGCTTGGTCGCAATCAGCAGGAGCGCAGTGGCTTGCAGGAGGAACTGGACGGGTTCCGCGAGCAACTGGCGGACGCCAAGAAGCGCTTTGAGGCCACCTTTCATACCGAGCCAGAAAGCCGCGAGACCATGCGCGAGCAGGAAAAGCGCCGCATTCAGGCCGTGGGCCGCCTGACCCAGGTGGAGAACGAAATCCGCAACCTGTGCGAAAAGGCATTGCCCTTTGCCCTAGCGGGCAAGTTGTTTGACGGCATCCGCCAACAGATCGAGCAGGAGCGCGACTCGGCCACCGGCGCGGCCATCAAGGAACACGCCGCCGAGCTGGCCAAACGGCTGGTGCGGGTAGTCGAGGAGCCGGAGCCAATCTACCGGGAAAAGCTTTCCGCTGAAAGGATGATCGAACTGGAGCGGCGCATCCTTCGCCTGCTCAAAGAAGGCGACGGACGGGGCGATGTGGCTAAGGTGCTTGATCTTTCCGACCGGGACGCGGCGCGGGTGCTAAACCAGACAGAAAACCTGGAGCGGAGCGAGGTGTTCCTGATTCAGCCGCTGTTGGAGGAAAAACGCGAGTTGGAGGCGCAGGTGCGGGCACTGACCGGTCTCTCCAGCCTGGGCGGCATGACCGAGTCGGAACGGGAGCTGTTCGATCAAATTCAGGCCGAGATGGAGAGCTGCTCGACCCAGATCGGCCGCAAGACCGAACAGCTGCGACTGCTGGAAGAGGAAATCCTGCGGCTTACAAAACGGATCGGCGAAATCGAGATGGAGATCGAAAAGCTTTACGAAAAGCACAACGTCTCCAAGGAGAAGGCGGAGTTCATCGACGAGTGCGACGCCATTGCCAGCGTACTCAATCAGTTCATGGTGCGATTGCGCAAGAACAAGGTGCATCTGCTGCAGGAAAAGACCTTCGAGATGTACCGCCTACTCTCCAGCCGCAGTGGCTTGATCAAGGATCTGACCATCGACGACAAGACCTACGAGGTGTCTATCCGCGACCGCAACGGGCACGAGATCAAGAAATCGGGCCTGTCGGCGGGCGAAAAGGAGGTGTTTGCGGTGTCGCTGCTGTGGGGGTTGGCCCAGACCAGCCAGCTCAAGCTGCCAATCGTCATCGACACCCCGCTCTCGCGCCTGGACAGCACGCACCGGGACAACATCGTCAACAACTACTTTCCCAACGCCGGGGAGCAGGTGGTGATCCTCTCTACCGATACCGAGATCGATACGAACTACTACCGGAGCCTGAAACCACATCTGAGCGGCGCCGGTTGCCTTGCCTTTGACCAGCGTCAGGAGCTGACCATCTTTAAAACCGGCTATTTCTGGGAGAACTGAGGCCATGGCGGATCGTCTGTATACATCGAGCGAGGCGGATGAAATCCTGAGCGCTCTGCGCTTTGAAACCAAGCTGGAGAAGGCGACCCTGGCACGGATGGCCTTTGCCCTGTCCCTTTCCAGGATCGGGGCCGAGGTGGCAAGCAGCCCCAACTTCAGCGGCGGCGAGATGAAACGGCCGACTTTTTTTGCTGAGGACGAGACCTTTATCCGCACCTTGCTTTCCTACGCCTACAAGAGGTCGGATATCAGCGAGGACGAACTGTTTTCGAACCGGTCGTTGACCAAGAACCATATTGACCATGGCGCCCTGCTGCTGAATGCGTTGTTTCAGACCTGCGGCTGCAGCGGTGACGGCCTGATCGCCCGGTTGGTGGAAGAGGTGGAGTTTTCCGGCCGCCGCGAGCCCTTGGGCCTGGGATTGGATATTTTCATCGGCCGTACTCTGCTCCAACGGGGCGAACTGGTGATGGAGCTGAATAACACCGCAAGGCATGCCAACTCCCATTTGGCCATCATGGGTAAGCCTGGCGTCGGCAAGACTCAGTTTTTGTTGAAGATGCTGGCCGATGTCCGGGTTCAATCAAACTATCAGACCAACTTTGTCTATTTTGATTACAAGGGCGATGTGGTCGATAACGAGCGCTTTTTGGAAATCGCCAAGGTCCAGCCGTACCGGTTATTGCAGGCGGGACAAAGTCTGCCGATTAACCCTTTTGTGCTGCCCGCCTACGATGAGCAGACCATCAACGTTTCTGCCCGCGAGAAAGCGGAAAGCTTTGCCTCCATCAACAGCAAACTTGGCGTGGTGCAAAAGGGGGCTCTGACCGAGGCGATTCGGGCAGGATATGCAAAACGGGCAGGTTCCCCAGCGCCTTACCCTGATTTCCAGGACATTCTGGAGATCGCGGCGGCTGCCTATGAGGAGGACGGCAAAAAGGATGACAGCCTGATCGAAGTCCTCCGCGATCTGTCGGACTTTGACCTGTTCTGGAAGCACGGCAGTGACGCGCCGCCCATTGAAAAACTGGCCAGCCGCACCTTGCTCATCGATATGCACACCATGCCGGTCCTGAAGGAGTTGGTTGCCTATCTGGTTATTGAGCGAATGTACAAGGAAATGGCCGTCATGCCCGACAGCCCGGTGGTAGAGGGGCGGCGGGCGATCCGTACCATCCTGGTGATTGACGAGGCCCACAATTACCTCAGCCAGAAGAATATCTTCCTGCAGCGCATTATCCGTGAGGGCCGCTCGAAGGGCGTGGTGGTGTTTTTCGCCAGCCAGTCGCCCAACGACTATCAGCAGGATTTTTTCAACTTCCAGGAGTTGCTGGAGTTTGCCTACATTTTCCAGTGTGAGGGCGTGGCTGCCGGATCGGTGCAAAAGATTCTCGGCTGTAGCAGCAAGACGGCCAAGGAGTTGCAGACGGAAATCGCCCGGCTGGAACCCTGGCAGGTTGTGAGCCGAAGCAGCGACAAGACCGAGGAGTTTGTCAAATTTACAGCTGAGGCATTCTACAAGAATTATTGAGAGCAAAGATGCGCATTTTATGCACCCTTGCCTACCGTATGACCGACGCACTCACTTGCATTGTGGCGTGGTATGAGGATGAAACTGTTTGACTGGTTCCGCTGCTGACGACCGAGTTGTTATTCCGTTTCTGAATCAAGCGAAGCATGATGCACAGAGCAAAACCTCGTCGACGAAGATGTGTCATCTCGACCAAAGGGAGAGATCTCGGGATGTTGCGAGATTTCTCCTCGCTATGCTCGTCGAAATTGACAAACAGGAGCGTTTCACTTTTGAAATGAAAATGGAATTACAGGTGTAGCCCCGAACATGGCTGGGCAGTATTCAGATCAGGCAATTTTAGGTCACAACAACGTGCCGCCCCAACCGGCCAGTTGTTCCGGCGAGTCAAAGAACCGGTCGGGGTTTTCCGCCTGCAGTTCTTCCATTGAGCCATAGCCGTAGGTGACGGCGCCGGCCCTGATGGCGTTGGCTCTGCCGCCGAGGATGTCGTATT
Source organism: Desulfobulbus sp. (assembly GCA_028684915.1). The sequence goes on along the minus strand of JAQUEZ010000190.1, from coordinate 97 downwards.
TGCGGTCGCCGATGATCATGGTCTGCTCGGGCCGTAGGCCTTCGCTGGCGAGGATGTGGGCCACCAGCGAGGGTTTGTCGGTGAGCCGGCCGCTCAG
>JAQUEZ010000189.1 GCA_028684915.1 Desulfobulbus sp. | reverse complement strand
TCGTGCCGGTTTCCCGATCAAATACAAAAGTGTCGGCAGCGGCATGCCCGCTGACCAAGAGTTCGCCCAGACCCAATAGCGCACTGATCTGCACCGAATTCGCCAGAACCCCAGCAGGATCAGCGGTATAGAGTACACCGGAGGCCGCTACGTCCACCATGGCCAGACCAAGCACGCACATCGGCGTCTCGGTGAGGTCAATACCGGCCATCTGGCGATAGCTGATGGCTCGGGGTGAAAAGGAACTGGCGACCACCTCCTTGTAGGCCCCGGCTAATCCATCACCACCCACATTGAGCACTGATCGGTACTGACCGGCAAAAGAGGCCTCGGAATCTTCCCGCACCGCGCTGCTGCGCATGGCCAGCCGGATGCCGGGATGGGCTAGCTGTTCAATGGTGTGGTAATGGGCCTGCAAAAGGGCCAACAGTTCCTCGGGAACATCGGCACCCAGGATCAGGCTGACGAGGTGTTCACTCACCTCAGCCAACTGAGGGTCGTTTGGAGACAAGCCAGCTAGCTCATCAAGCACCAGTTGATCGAGGTGATTGTCCTTGAGAAAACGGTCATAGCCGCCGGCGGTGACCACGAATCCCGGCGGAACCAACAGATCGGTTTCCTGGGCAATCCGCGCCAGGTTTGCGGCCTTGCCGCCGGCGTCTCCGGTAGCGGTGGCAGGTAAATCCGCCAGTGCCACCACGGCCGGCAGGTCATGCCGGATCACCGGGGGCCGAAGAACCCTGCGAACGTTCGCGTTGATCGCATCGGCTTGCTGATTGAGCAGGGCATAGCGGTGTTCTGACAAGTTGTTCAACGCATTGACTAAGGCACGCACCTGACCAAACAGCTGCTCGTACTGAAATGCAATATCAGCGGCGGTGAAGGATTGGCCACTGTAATAGAGCATCTCCAGCTCGGCCAGGGCGCGCAGGGCATTACGGTTGCCGCCGAGAAACTCTTTGAAGTGCCCGAACTTTTCCACGTGTTTGCCAGAAGCTCCGGCCAGCAGGGTGCATCGGTCTCCCTGAGTAAACATCCGCAGTAATCCTTTCATTGCCATGCTCCGTATAAGTCATCCGATTGCGAATCTAATTATCAACATACCTGGAATTGTTGTAGCCACCAATTTGGCGGTCACTGAAAAATAGTTCTTTTTTTCCTGCTTGACAATGGAATAAGTATAACATATTTTCTGTTCACTATGAAAAATAAATGGATTCTCTTCTCGTACTCGATCCCCGCCACTAACGCCAAGGCAAGGATGCGCACCTGGCGGCGCATCTCAGCCACCGGCGCGGCACAACTGAAAACCGGTCTCCAGATTCTGCCCAATCGCGAGGATCTGCTGGAGAACATCACCTGGTTGATCGGCGAGGTCAATGCTTTGGGCGGCGAGGCTATTGCCCTGCAGTGCGCCCAGGTAGAAGGCATGGCCGATCAACAAATCGAGCAATTGTTTCAAACCCAGATTGACCCAGAATTTGATCAGATTCAGGCTGAAGCCAAGGCTTTACTGGCCACGACGGACACTCTGGGGGATGTCGGGAACGTCAAGGAGTTGTCTGCAGCCCTGCGCAAACTGCGCAAACGGTGCGAGGCTGTTCGGGAACGGGATTTTTTCCCCTCCGGAGCGGCGGCCAAGACCCTGAAGGTGCTCGACTCCATCTCGGAGCGGCTGCGCAAACCGGACCAAATCGATCTGCCGGTTGCCCGGCTCGATCGTTCGCAGTACCAGGGCCGAACCTGGGTCACCCGCGCCCGGCCCTATATCGACCGTTTGGGTTCCGCTTGGCTCATCCAGCGGTTCATCGATCCGCATGCTCGGTTTCGTTTTCTCCTAGCCGGGGAAACCGCGAACCTTGACCAGGGCGAACTGCCTTTTGACATGGCCATGGGCGAGTTCACTCATCAGGGCGAGCTGATCACCTTTGAGGTTCTGATTCGGGATTTCGCTCTGCATGACCCGGCCCTGGCCAAGATGAGCGAACTGGTCAAATACATCGATGTGCAGGAGGGCGCCTTGCCGGATGATGCCAACCTACTGAAAACGCTGCTCGATGGATTAATTGCCCTCACCGGTGATGATCACCAGTTGCTGGAACGCGCGCGACTCCTCTTTGACGCCCTCCATGCGGGTTATGCCAAAGCTGTCCAAGGAGAATCATTATGAACCCTACCACCCTGGTTGCTGCACCACCCGATACCACCCTCATGCGCTCCCTGTTCTCCATCGGCTTCCTGGCCCGGTTCTCCTATTCCCTGGCCAGAAATCCGGTGCTGCCGCTCTTTGCCGCCGCCCTGGGCGCAGGCCCCGAAGGCATCGGTTTGGCCGTCGGGATTTCCACGGTGACCGGCATCCTGTTCAAGATGCCCTCCGGAGCTCTCTCCGATGTCATCGGCCGCAGGCGTACCATGCTCGCCGGCCTAGTGGTTTTTGGCCTCATGCCATTTGCCTACTTGTTCATTACCGACTATGCGGCATTGGTGGTGGTTCGCTTCCTCCACGGTCTGGCCACCGCTATCTACGGTCCGGTGGCAATGGCGGTGGTGGCCGATATCGCCGGGGCACGCAAGGGCGAGATGCTGAGCTGGTTTTCTTCGGTCGGCATCGCAGGCACCCTTTTGGGGGCACCCATCGGTGGGTACCTGCTCTTTCTGCTCGGCGATGCACAGGCAGGTTTGAGCAGCTATCGCGCTGTTTTTCTCTGTAGCGCCCTGACCGGAGCGGCTGCCCTGGTCCTCGGATTCTTGACCTTGCGCAACGGCGACAAACCGGCCGAAGGCAAAAACTTGGCGGAACGATTCCACCTTTTTTCCCAAGGCATCCGCGAGGTAGTGGCCGACCGAAGGGTACTGATGACCTCTTCGATGGAAGGCATCCAGAATATGAGCATGGGCGCCCTGGAGGCTTTTCTGCCGGTGTATGCGGTCACCGTGGCTGAACTCAACGTCTTTCAGGCCGGTTTGATCTGGGGGGTGCAGATCGTGGTGACCCTGATCGCCAAACCACTGATGGGCAAGGTCTCTGACCGCTGGGGCCGCAGGCCGCTGATCGTGGCGGGTATGCTGCTCTGCGCCGTACCTTTTGCCCTCATTCCGTATCTCACCGGATTTGTTGCCCTGATGCTTGCCGGCATGGTCTTTGGTCTGGGCGAGGCCTTTGTCACCTCGTCCTCGGCTGCCCTGGTGGCCGATTTCTGCAAAGCCCGGCATTACGGGGCCGCCATGGGCACCTTCGGCACCATCTTCGATGTCGGCCATGCCGCAGGTCCAATCGTCACCGGGCTTTTGGTGGCGTCACTCGGCTATGGTCCGGCCTTTGCCATCGTCGCCACGCTGCTCTGCGCTTCGATCCCTTTATTTCTCATCACCGTGCGAGAAGAACCGCAAACGGAAAACTTGTAACCTCAACCCAAACCCAATCCACCAATACTCTTTAGGAGATACATCATGCCTCCCTACACAAAACACCTTGAAATTAGTCAGCAACGTACCGGCAACGACTACCAGCAGATGCACGATTGGCTGGACAACCATCCCGATCACAAGGCAGCTCGCCACGACTTGGCCGCGCTCGCTGAAAACAGAGCCTATGTCAAAGCAACCTGGGGCGAGGAAGCGGTCACCGAGTTCTTGCTCCACGTGGCCGAGGATCTGCTGATGAAGGATATCTCTATTCTCAAGAATGCGGGATGCCCCGATGATGCAGTGCAGCACAGCCTGGAAGTAGCGAGAAAGTGTTTGGAGATCGCCAGCCGAGTGAAGATTCCGGTGGACAAACACCTGCTCGCCCGGGGCGCTCTCTTCCATGACCTGGGCAAGGCCAAATCCCATGGCCTGGACCATGGCGAAATCGGCGCTCAGATGGCCGTGGAACTGGGCCTGGAAGAAGCAATCCGCCAGATCATCCTCAAGCACGTTCGCGCTGGCTTGACGGAGTCGGAAGCCAAGGAGTTCGGGCTGCCGGTGCGCAATTATACCCTGCGCACGCCGGAGGAGAAGATCGTCACCTATGCCGACTGGCTGGTTGATATCTATACCGACGGCATCGTCCCGGACGCGAATGAAGCCATGGCCGAGACGCAGTATGTCGAGATCGTCAACAGCTACGACAAATACAGCAAGACCCCAGCGACCAAGCAGCGCTTCCTCGCCCTGCACACCGAAATCCAGGGCTGGATGGCCTGAAAACAATGGCCCCGGAACAGTCATCTGTTCCGAGGCCGTCCGATACCGCAACCATGAATCCAGCAACTCGTGACATTGTCCTGCTCTTTTCCACCCGAATAACCAGGTTGTTCGCCTATGGCCTCATTTCGGTCGTTCTCGGGCTCTATCTCGCCTCCACCGGCCTGAGTGTCTCCGGGGTCGGGGCGATTCTCACTGCCACGCTCGCCGGCGATATCCTGGTTTCCCTCTGGGTGACGCTGGTTGCCGACCGGGTTGGCCGCAAGAATATGCTGCTGCTTGGAGCAGCCCTGATGATCCTAGCCGGCCTGGTCTTTCTCCTCACTACCGATCCGGTGTGGATCACCCTGGCCGCGATCATCGGCATTGTCAGTCCCAGCGGCGGCGAAATCGGTCCCTTTCTCTCCATCGAGCAGGCAGCGCTGTCGCAACTGATTCCGGATCACCGACGCACCCAGTTGTTTGGCTGGTACAACCTCGCTGGTTGCTTCGCCACTGCTGCCGGTGCCCTTGCCGGTGGCTGGTTGGCGCAGTTGCTCCAAGGATTAGGCTGGAGCGAGCTGGAAGCCTACCGCTCGATTATGGCCAGTTACGCGGCCTGCGGTCTAGTGCTCATCCTGCTCTTTGCCACCCTGTCGCCGCGTGCGGAGGTGGTTCCAGTGGCCGGCACCAGTGAAGGTGTTGCTCGCAAAACCATCGGCCTGCATCGCTCCAAAAAGGTAGTGTTCAAGCTCAGTTCGCTTTTTGCCCTGGATGCCTTTGCCGGTGGCTTCGTGGTCCAGAGTATGATCGCCTGGTGGCTGCATGTCCGTTACGGGGTTGACGTAGGGATACTCGGCACCCTGTTCTTCGGCGCCAATCTGCTTGCCGGGGTGTCGGCGCTGCTGGCGACCCGGCTTGCCGACCGGATAGGTCTGGTACGGACCATGGTTTATACCCACATCCCCTCGAATATCCTACTCTGCCTGGTACCGCTGATGCCGGACTTCTGGCTGGCTGTCGCCGTGCTGTTGCTCCGGGCTTGCATCTCGCAGATGGATGTGCCGGTCCGCGAGTCCTACACTATGACCGTGGTTGCCCCGGACGAACGGTCGGCGGCCTCGGGGATCACCACGGTGGCCCGCTCTGTCGGGGCAGCGGCCTCGCCGCTCCTGGCCGGCCTGTTCATGGCCAGCCCGCTGCTGTTTTCCGCCCCTTTCTTCGTCGCCGGAGGCCTGAAGATTATGTATGATGTGATTCTTTATAAGATGTTCAAGGATATAGAGGGATGAACCTAACCGGACAGTTCGATCCCGGTTTTTCCAGAGAAAGCTTTTCTTGGACGTCATCTTTCTGAAAGACCTTTATTCTCCGAAGGGGTGCCCCCATGCCATTGTTCAAAAAGTGGAAAACAGGTGATGCCTGTGAGTTGCTGCCGACCCTGGACGCCGAACAGACTGCCCGTTACCGGCGCTTTCGCCGGCTCCTTGATCATAACCGGACAGCTTTGGCATTACAGGCCGATCTGGAGCAAATTTACTATGACAACCGGCCGTTCGTGCCGCAGGTGGTGGAGAAAAAGAGCCGGCAACTGTTGCTGGAGGTCGACGGCATGGTCCATGCCCTCTCGGGAATGACCAAGAAGGATTACGAACCGCTGTTCGGCGTGCTGCGCAGTATCGAACGTTCGGTACAGGATGAATGGTCGGGGTTGCACCGGTACAGAACCGACGACCTAGTGTTGCCGCTCGCGCGTATCGGCCTGGAGCAGATGCCGGTGGTCGGAGCTAAGGCAGCCAATCTGGCCCACATAGGTGCCGAGTTGCATCTTCCGACACCCAACGGTTTCGCCATCACCACCGCCGCCTGCCAACATTTCCTTGGAGAAACCGGACTGAGCACGGAGATCGACACGCTTCTGGCAGAACTGGCCGATGATGATCCGGCCCAACTGGAAGCTGTCAGTCGACAAATTAGTGAACGAATTTTAGCCACCCCCTTGCCGAAGTTCATCCGGCAGGCTATAGCCGATGCGGCTGACATTTTCTCCTCGGAAGAGCGGTTGGCGGTCCGCAGTTCCGCCATTGGCGAGGACGGCGATATCTCCTTTGCCGGTCAGTACACCTCGGTTCTCAATGTAGCCGTTTCCGATGTTACGCGGGCCTATCAACAAGTCATCGCCAGTCTCTATTCCCCGAGCGCACTTTCCTACCGCATGCATCATGGTCTGGATGACCGGGAAACCCCCATGGGCGTTCTCGTCCTGGCCATGGTGCAACCGCAATACAGCGGCGTGCTCTACACCGCCAGCCCCACCGGCGATGACAGTGAAAGCATCAGGATCAGCGCCGTTGCCGGGCTTGGCGACCAACTGGTGGGGGGTGACGCCTCACCGGAACAGATGTTCCGGCTCGACAAGAAGACCCTTGCTGTGCTGGAAGCCAAAGGGATTGCGGGTTCAACTCCTCCCCAGTTCCTGGAGGAATTGGCCGGTTACGCCTTGCGCATGGAGGAGCACTATCAACGATCTCTCGATATCGAGTGGGCGGTGGATACTGCTGGACACCTGTTCATTCTTCAGGTTCGGCCATTGCTGATTTTGTCTGGCGAGGAACAGCAAAATAAACAGGAGATCGTGGACTACCCCGGCCATCCCGTGCTGCTTCAGGGTGGCAAATGTGCCGCCGGCGGCATGGTGACCGGACGAGTCCTGCTCAAAACACTCTCGACAACGGAAGGGGCCTCAGTTCCGGTCGAACCGGATACCTGACTTGCCATGATGGATGTGGGTCAGGTATTTGTAGGGTGCCAGCTCCAGGCCGTTGAAGCCATCCAGCTCATCGCGCAACCGGATCTCTCGGTGGCCTGCTTGGTCAAACTGGAAGAAACGAGGATCGCGCCATTCATAGCGCTGCGGCTTCCACTGGCTGCCAGTGGCCCACATGATCTCCACCACCGAGAACCCCTTGCCGATGGCATCGAGCAGATCCTTGAGCAGGCTGCGGAAACCGGTTCCCTTAATCATGGTGCGCACCGCATCGGCCAGTTCCTTGTCGCTGGGTTTGTCCGTGGCGCTCTCCACGGTGATTGGCAGCCTGCTGACCGCCAGCTTGCGCTTGCCCAGTTCGGCCGCGTAATGGAGATCCCTTTCCTCCATCTCCTCGGCCAGGGTCAGGTAGGCATGATGATCGCCATCCGCTGCATCCCGGAGCAACGCTGCCAACCGCTGAGGCGTCAGTCCGGAAGCAACAGTTTCGTTCCAGATCGTGCGGACACCGGTCAGGGTTGGAGCCGCATGCTCTCTGGTCAGTTGTTGGGTTTTGACCGGCCGGCCGAGATAATCGTAAATCACGTTTAATCCCACCCTGAAAGATGGTTATACGCCTCAATTTCGGCGGCAGTCGCTCCGGATCCGGCCATAGCCTCAATCGTCGCCTTGTGGATCACCTCTTTGCCCCAAATCGCCCCATTGCGGTCATAGAGCGCCGCCAGCAGTTGACGCATGTCATTCACCGTCAGGTAAATCATCACCCGATTTCCGGACGCGTCCATGTCTGCCGTCATCCAGTAACCAGGCTGCAACGGATGACCCCATCAACTTGAAGATCGTTGAACAGCCGACCTTTGGCGTTGAGCGCATTCAGTGCCCGCTGTAGAAACTTGACCCCATTGACCTTGCCGCAGTTGACCGACGCCTCGAACAGCTCTTCTGCCGCTTCCTGGTTGGCCAAATCGATTTCTGCGCATCTGAGCGGCTTCCAGAACTCGGCTCGGTAAAACTCCCGCACCATGTCCGTCAAATCAGGGTTATGGGTGAATGCCGCTCCCTGCTCGATGCAATCCTCTATTTCCTGCCATCCGGACCACTGCGGATGCTTGGTGCGGTCGATGCCCATGTAGGTCTCATGGCCATCAACAATGGCGTAGCCGCCTTCATGTTTCATTGTCTTGGCGAACGCTTTCTCGAAACTCATGGTGGGAACCTCAAGAAGGGGCGGGCCGTGAATCCACCTGTACAGTCTTTCCGGTATCCATACTTTTCTCAGCATTTTCCCTCCTTGATTAAAGAGCAGGCCTTCCTAATTCATCATGATGGACTCTTGATCCCGTGCATCTGAAGGCTTTCTTCCCGACAAAAAAACCGCCATTTCTCTCGCATTCAGCGGCTATGGTTACATGGGCATGCCGCCATCCCAGATTCCATCCGATCCACAGCGCTACACCGACCCAGAAAAGCGTAAAGTACATGGCAACCTCCTAGGCATTCCTTAAATCGCACTTCAAACACGCTTTACGCTGCTTGATCATGCTGGCATTGCTGCCCTTTACGCCCAATTTCTTGGCTTTGTTCCAGAGCTCCGCACACTTTCCCGGATCGATCTCACCCTGCACCGGACAGACGATCTTACCTCCGCGTCCGTACATCTTCATAACCCGAGCTTCCATCGGCGAGGTACTGGCTGGGTACTTTCCTGAGAGCAACAGCGAGATGGTCGCCGCAGATACACCCAGTTCCCTGGCCACCTCGGTCCGACCAACCAGGCCGGCCCGTTGCCGCAAAATCTCAATCCATCCATCCTGCATACGCTTCCCTCCGGCAAGGGCACGGCGCGACGCGCCTACCTTCTCTTTAACCGCTGGCCGCTTCAACTCTGCCGATGACAGGTTGTAGCGGTGTTGATGGCCAGATTTACCCACCACCTTGATGATGCCATCGCGCTGCAACATCTTGGTGTAATCATCCACAGCCGCGCGGGTCGAACCGGTCAATCGAACCAGGTCGGACCGAGTGAATCCAAGCTTCAGCTGCTTGATGGCTCGCCAGATCTTGTCCCTCCCTGTATTTTTCGAGATTGGCCGTTTAGTGGCCCGTTCTGTCAAATCACCAATCACCGCAAAGGTCGGGTTCTGCACATAAGGGCCTGGATCTGCATACCCCTTAGGTAGTTTGTTATCCTCGACTTCCTCCAGATATCCTTCACGGGTCAGCTTATCTAGCACCCGAAGAACCGGCTTGCGTTCCAGCTCCACCCCGGCAACCACCTCATCCAGAGTCACCTTCTTGCGATCACTGGTGAGTAGGAACAACACCACCGGATCGAGCACGGTCATCGTGTCCGCTCCTTATCTAGATAGGCCTCCAGATGCGCCGCTGTCACCACTTCCAGCCGGTTATGGCCGGCGATCCGCTCGGCGCGCTCCAACCAGGTGGTTGTCATCCGCAACCGCCCCTTGCCGTGCAGGTGAATAAAGGTGATGGCGTCTTCGCTCAGGGCCACTTCACAAACCTGCTCGGCGTAGTTGGCGATTTCCTGCTGATCGAACAGCTCAAAATGTACCCGTACCGTGATGCGGTCCACTAGGTGGGGGTAGTTCTTCAGCTTCTTCTCCAGATCATCCATCCCCATGAGGATGATCGGAGCATTGGTCATGTCGCTGATGTCGCGCACCGTCTCGATAATGCCGCTGTCTACCAGGTAATCGGTCTCATCAATGATGATCGGCTGCGATTGTTCGTCCAGGATGTTGAGCAGCTGCTCGAAGATGTCTGCAGATCGATATTTCGGTGCTTCTTCCAAGGCCGATACGATGTTTGCCAGTAGTTCTCGGCGTGTGCCTCCGTCCGTGGCCCGCACATAAGGGACAGCGTGATTGGTGTAGTACCAGTCGCCGATCTCAGTTTTTCCGGTCCCGTAAGGCCCATACACCAGCATGATGCCGATCCGTCCCTTCACGGGCTTGCGCAGCACCTCAACGCCGGCCATGAACCGCCGCACGTTTTGCGTGATTGCAAAAGTGTCGATCATTGGTTATTTTCTCCGTGCACCTAAATTGTCTTTTGGCCCCTGGATGCGCCAACATCCTGGGGCCGCCTCATTTCAAAGCTCTGCCTGATCGGCGTCCATAACTCCGTATTTCTGCCGAAGATCGCCTTGCAGCTGCAGAAACTGCTTGCCAACGCTGTCTGTGGTGTAGAAATCGGTCACAAAATCGTATTCCCACTTGGTCAAATGCCGGGGCGTTTTCTTGAGCTTGGCGTACAGGTCGAAGTAGATGTCTGTCTTGCAGGTGAACAGTTCGATCACCTTTTTTTCCTTCTCCGGCGGCTTCACCTTCGCTGTCGGAATATCGAGAACCACCTCTGCAGATTGGAGGTTTTGTTCCATCTCTTGCTGCTGTCCGACCGCCTTGGAGGCAGCATCCACCGCCTTCGCCGCCTCTTCCAGCATTGGCGTGCTGTGCTCAACCTCCTTGGTCGGAAAATCGATAACCTTGGCCACCTCGCCCTTGCGGAAATCCATGTAGTCCTGATAGGCATTCTTGATGCTGTCCTTTTTGGCCCGAGTACGCAGCTCTTTCGCCCCTTCCTTCATAATCAGGTCCGAATGGTTCTTGGCGGAAACAGAGAACTTGGCCCGGTCGATGTTGTACCATTGCGGATCAATCGCCACGCACAGGAAGCTCCGCTCACCGTCCTCGCCATACAGGTAGATGTAGGCCGTGCCCATATCCGCCGGATCCAGCAACACGTACACCCGCTCTCCCACATGCCCGGCAAAATCGCGTGATTGGTAATGCCGGTTATCGACTCGCACCCCTTTCTTGCTTATCGTGCCCAGGCCGCCATCCTTCGGCGACGGCAGCAACAACATGTCCAGCACCCGCAGGTCGGAAACTCGCCGGATCGGTTGTGTCCAGTTACGCGCCATGTCGATTGGCTTTTTGCCGTCCAGGCCGCTGTGCGCATCGTGCTGATAAACAAAGGTTGTCCACTCGTTGCAGATCTTCTGCAGCTGATCCGAGGTCAGGTTCACATCCACCGGATCTCCGCCTTTCTTCATCACTCGCTCGGCAAAGCTGCGCCTGGCTTCGATGGCCTTGCGCTCGGTCACGTTGTGGCCGATGAATCCCGGCATCATCTCCACCAATCCATGCAGAAAGGTGCGAAATGACCGTTCGATATGCGGTTTCTCGTCGCCGGAAAACGGTGTGCAGTATTCCGGCTCAATGTCCAGGCTCTCCAGCACCAAATTCACTCGTGCCGACCTATAGTCCTTGCCGTTGTCGATCTTCAAAACCTCGACAATTCCCCATTCAATGAAGCAGTGCCGTAAAAGCGCCACAATCGCCGAGGCCTTCGAGGTTTTGGAGACAAGCAACCGCAGTCGCCTTGAATACACATCAATCACGCCGATCAGCGAATGCCGTCCGTCCACCAGCATCAAATCCGCCGGAGTCGAATCGGCCTCCCACAACTGATTGAGCCGTTCGACCCGCTCAGATGCCGATCCGAACGCCAGCCGTTTTTTGTTCTTGTATTCGTCTGGGTTGGTGTAATACATCCACAGATCGGCGTTCTTGCTGATCCAATTCTCCCGGAAACGCCCGATAGCCGTTGCCGAGGGAATATCTCGGCCAAATCTACCCTGAAGCAGTCGGTGGATGTTGGTGTGGGTGGTGTTGGGGTTCAGGCACATGGCATCGATCACCATTTCCTGCTGCTCTTCGCTCAGTGTCGTCTGCCCGCGCTTCGGGTTGTGGTAGCCAAAGGCCAGGCCGGGCAGACCATAGCGCTCAAAG
>JAQUEZ010000030.1 GCA_028684915.1 Desulfobulbus sp. | reverse complement strand
GCCTCGACTCGGGAGAAAGTGGAGACAGCAACAGCCTCCAGGACGTTGGTCTACAAAACCAATTTTACCCAAGCTCTTTCAACGATGCGAGACACTATCGTTGTCCTTTTGCAGGGATCCCGAAATATCATTATTAAAATCATCGCCGATCTGCTGGAAACAATAGCTAAAGCGGTGGAACCGGTGAGACCAGGAAGAAAGTATCCGCGTAACCACAAGAGAGCACAGAGAAAATGCTGTTTTAACTATAAGCCGGTCCTTTAAGTTAATGACATTGGGTAACCACTGACAGTAAACATAACCTGCCGGTTGCACCGAATCTGCTAAACCGAGAGTTTGAAGTTGCTGAGCCCGACCAGGTGTATGTATCTGATATTACCTACATCTGGACTAGTGAAGGCTGGTTGTATTTGGCTATAGTCCTCGACCTTTTCTCCCGCCAGGTCGTCGGCTGGTCTTTGAATAGTAGGATGAGTCGCAAACTCGTCATTGAGGCCTTGCAGATAGCAATCTGGTGACGACGACCCGCATCAGGGCTGCTTTTTCATTCGGACAGGGGCAATCAGTATTGTAGCGCGGATTTTCAGAAAATGCTGAAGCAGCAGGAGCCGGAAAGGTAATTGCTGGGACAATGCCGTGGCAGAAAGCTTTTTCGGCAGTTTGAAAACCGAGCGAGTTTTCTTTTCAAACTATACGACAAGAGACGAGGCCAGAAAGGACATCGTTGACTACATCGAAATGTTTTACAATAGCAGAAGGCGTCATTCGTACTTGGGCTATGTCAGCCCCAAGGCGTTCGAGAAACAGCAGCTTCTGAAAAAAGCTGCTTAGCAATGTGTCCACTTTTATTTGACCACCTCATAATTTGCCTGCTCGCATCCCACATACACAATTTGATCAAATCCACTTGTCTGGACGAAGCATCGAATTCCCGCATCCGGCATCCATCTACCGTCTGCGGACCCAATCGCAACTGAGGCAGGTTGGAAACCCGCTATAATCGAGCTTGCCGAAATTCTTTCTGATCGTAGACAACACAGGTCCATTCCATATTTCCTCTATACTCTGGACCTTCAGATCGCCTACGCCCTGAGCGCCATTGTAATCAACGCAACAGGTCACAGCCCTGCCATCCCACAGCACGGACAGGGCCGACCAGGGGTAAAAACAGACAGACACTATCTTTTTCCGCAAAATGTTGTACGACTTCCCGCCGCCAAAGTTGTCCAGCGAGCTGATATTCAGGCAGTCGCCCCTCTTCTTGTCCGGCAGGGAACGCCACAGGGATTGAAAGGCAGCTACCTTGGCCCCATTGGCTTCCTGTGGCAGGTATTGCAGAATCAGCCTCGGATTGCTCTGATTCAGCTCCTTCCTTATCCGCATAAAATCTTTGATGTTTTGTAGCGAAACCTTGAAATTTAGCCCTCGCATGGTGGCGTTATACGAGGCTTCGTCGGTGCCGTAAAAACTGATCTTCATGGCATCCAAACCCGCAAGGATGAGCGATCGTGCTGTCTCAGGAAAGAGCAAGGAAGCGTTGGTGACGATATAGGTCTGCTTTATCCCACAGGCCTTGGCGAGCCTGATCCTTTCCGGCAAAAGTGTATCGAGAAGCGGCTCGCCGAATCCGTGCAGATGAACAACAGGTTTTCGGCTCGCGCGGGACAGCTCGTTCATGATCTTTTCAAATAAGGAAAATTCCATGAAACCTGGCTTTCGGGTGAGTGTATCACGAGGGCACATCACACACTGCGCGTTGCAGCAGTTGGTATTTTCTATCAATATTTGGGAAGGCCAAGGGAGGTGGTGGCGGAAATACGGGGAATACAGGAGAGGGGTTCTGGCCAATGATAACAAAATTTTTGTTATCTTGTCCCGTGCATTGAAAATCATGTTTCTTCCTTTCGCAATGTGGTTGTCGTCATTCCAGAGCAAGGCCGCCAGAACGTCACAGGAAGAAGAGACAGTGCGTTGGTTCTCATTCCCTTTTTAGTGCAGGACCGCCAGTTCCTGAGCGACGATATCCAGCGCCAGGCGAATCTGCTCGGGCGTATGGGTGCAATTGACAAAAAAACGGAGACGAGCGGAGTTGTCGGGAACCGCCGGATAGACCATGGGCAGGGCATCGATGCCTTTTCGGAGAAGGGCTTGGGAGAGTCGTATTGCTTTAATCGAATCCCCTAGAATCACAGGAATAACGGGTGAACCAATGCTGCTGTCTCCAGTGTTGAGACCTTTTTGCCGAGCGAGTGTGAGAAAGAGCTCGGAAAGCTCGCGAAGTCGTGTGGTCCGTTGGGGTTCTTTCCTCAGTAACCGGATGGCGGTCAAGGCGGCAGCAGCATTCGGAGGCGACATGCCCACGCTGTAGACAAAGCCCGGTGCGGTGTATTTCAGGTATTCAATAAGGGCTCGCGACCCGGCAATGTACCCGCCACAGCTGGCAAAGGATTTGCTCAAGGTGCCCATCCACAGTTCCACGTCGGCAGGATTAATGCCAAAATGCTCGCCAATACCCCTGCCTGTTTTCCCGAGCACACCGATGGAGTGCGCCTCGTCGACCATAAGAAACGCGCCGTGTCGCTTTTTGATTTTGATGAATGCAGGGAGTTCCGGGATGTCGCCATCCATACTATAGATACCTTCGATCACGACGAGCGCCCGGCGGAAACGGGGGCGTGACTCTTTAAGGATTTTGTCGAGGGCCTTCCAGTTGTTGTGGGGAAAAGAGAGGTGCGTTGCTTGCGAAAGTTGGCAGCCCTGGATGACGCTATTATGAATCAGGGCATCATGAACGATGAGGTCCAGCTTGCCGAAAAGATGGCCAATGGTGGTCACGTTGGTGGCATGCCCGCTTACAAAAACCAGGCTATCCTCCGTGCCAATCAAACTTGCAATTTCTTGCTCAATTTCACGGTGCAGTGGCCGTTCTCCTGAAGCAATACGGCTTGCCGAAACAGAGGTGCCGTAGCGATCGATGGCGTCCTTGGCTGCTTGCGAGACCGCGGGATCTCCGGACATCCCCAGGTAATTGTATCTGGAAAAGGTGATCTGCCCTTTACCTTCTGTAAGTGCGCCACTGGCGTCAGCGCCTACATGTTCTCTGAAGAAAGGGTTGTCGATACCCCGTGCCTTCATTCCCAGCAATATCTGTTGAAGATTTCTGTATTCGGGGAAGTCCACAAACGGCAGACACTCCGGTTGCACCTCACGAACTTTATTGTGGACACAAACCCTTTCCACCGGATCTCCTGACTGCCGACCAGAGGAGAGCACCTTTCCCAAAGGTCCATCGTTGGCTTCAAACCCCTTTCCCAACATCCCGTGCCAGAGAATATGTGCCGCCAGATCGGCTATGCTGGCGCCCATAAAGAGTGCTTCAACGGGAATCTCGATACCCACGTCTTCCTCGATGGCAGTCTTCAATTCCACAGCCATCAAGGAATCGATACCCATGGTATTTAAGGGGTCGTGCATATCCACCTTGGAGAACGAAATTTTCAGAAGCACGGCCACCATTTTTGCTATGGAAGACTGGAGGGCATGGATGCGTTCCGATGCGTCTTCTTTCTCCAGATCCTCGGATTCCACCCCACCATTTGCGGATGCGGTGGCCTGCAGACGGCTGACAGGCGGTGCGTTTGTCCCAATATGGGATTGGCGGCATTGTTCCTGTGCACCATGGACTAAACCCTCCGGTTCCCCCTCGTGCGGATAGCCCATGCACTCAGCAATAACTTTCAAGTTGCCCTGGATAAACTGTTCCCGGCAAAGGTTGCGTTGAACTTTTCCACTGGCCGTTTTGGGAAGACCGGCGGTTTTGAGGAGCACAACAGCATAGGCCTGGATTCCATGCTCTCGGGTGACATTCTGCCGAATGGCTTTGATAACGGTCTTGGTATCAAGGTTTCTAATGAATCGCCGCTCGATTTCCTGCACCACCACAAGCCGTTCCTCATCGCCGACTTCCACGGCAAATGCCGCGCCGCAGCCAGCCCGCAAAGACTCATGGCTTCTCTCCACGGTCCTTTCTATGTCTTGAGGATAGTGATTGAGCCCGCGGATGATGATGAGATCCTTGAGGCGACCGGTAACAAAGAGCTGGCCGGCATGGAGAAACCCCAGATCTCCCGTACGCAGAAAGGGACCTTTGCCCGTGTCGGCAAATCGGGCCCGGAAGGCCTGCTCCGTCTCTTCGGGCCGATCCCAATATCCTTGGGCAACGCTTGGCCCTGCGAGCCATATTTCTCCGACTGTATCGTCCGTGCAGGGCCTTTGCTTCTTCTGGTCGACGATAACAATCTCATGACCTAATGGCGCGCCCCCATTTCCCACCAATGCCAAATCGTGGTCACTGTCTTCTGCCGCCAGGGCAAATGTACCGGCTTTCAACGCCTGCGCATCCGCCTTAAGAGAAGTTGGTTCGGCACCCCGGCCGCATCCACAGGCAAGGAGGGTTGATTCAGCTAGACCATAACAGGGCAAATAGGCTTTTTGGCGAAAGCCGCAGGATTCAAAAAATGCGGCGAAGCGGCGGAGCGTTTCCTCCCTAACGGGTTCGGCACCGTTGAAAGCAACCTCCCAACTCCTCAGGTCAAGTCCTGACTTTTGTTCCGAAGATATTGTCCGAAGACAAAGCTCGTAGGCAAAATTCGGCCCACCACTCACAGTCCCCTTGTAGCGTGAGATGGCCATTAACCAGCGGAGCGGTTTTTGGATGAAGTGAACAGGCGACATCAATATCGCATCCCCCCCTGCGTACACAGGCTGAATGATTCCACCGATCAATCCCATGTCGTGATACGGGGGGAGCCAAATGACGCCTCGGAGATGTGGCGTATTCCCAAAAACGGTGTGGATGACGGATGAATTGTGGAGCAGGTTTTGATGGCTGATCATTACCCCTTTGGGGCGTCCCGTGGAGCCGGAGGTGTATTGGAGAACAGCGAGGGCATCATCCCCAAGGGAAGGTTCTTGCCAAACATCTGCCAAGTGGTCGGCAATGGTGTCGATGGCTATCCAAGTGAGCGATGCCAGTTCGGCGTTTTGTTCTATTTGGCATCTAAACTCTTTCAGGGTGGCTGCCGTAGTGAGAGCGACCGTGACTCTTGCGTCGGTTACAGTTGCCTTGAGGCTGGCCATGAACTGTTTTGAATGCGGAGGGTAGGCTGGCACGGCGACCATGCCCGCGCAGAGGCAGCCGAAGAACGCCACGGGAAATGCGCTGCTCGGGGGGAAAAGTAGAAGGATGCGTTCTCCTGGAACAATGGATAGCGATTGAAGATGGGCCGCAATGGCAAGCGCCCTCCGCTCCAGTTCGCCATAGGTCAGCTTGCTTTCCTGCTCTTCCCCGTCAAGAAGATAGGTAAAGACGGTTTTCTCTCTGTGTTCTTGAGCCCGCTGGCACAGCAGGCGGATCAGGTTCGGCAATTCTGGCGTGCACATCGAGGAGGCAGGACTCGGGTGACGAGCGGGTTGTTGAATATTTTTTGCGCCGATGGTGTCCATTTTTTCCCTTTGAGTCGAAAAAGCTACTGGTCACGGCCATTAAAGCCGCGTTTTATCCGAGCACTCGCTTTTCCAAGTTCAGGTCGGTGCTGTCTGCCAAGTTTCCACCGCCAATATGAAGGTCTCTAAACACACCACCGTCTCGTTGTTGTAAGATACCTTTGCGGAGACGGTGGGTTGGGCGTGAACCACCAGAGGGCTTTATGTGCCTAATGGGGCGTCATTTAAGCCGCATGCTGTTCTTCACCGAGCTCACCCCTTTTACACTGCGTGTAACCTCTACTGCTTTGTTGATATCGGATCTGGAATTGACGAATCCGCTCAGTTGAACAACACCTTTGAAGGTTTCGACATTGATTTCGCTCGATTTCAATGTGGGTTCTCCGAGAATTGCTGTTTTCACCTTGCTGGTGATGACAGTATCGTCAATATATTCCCCGGTTCCTTCCTGATGTTTTGTCGATGCACATCCAATGAAAAGTGTCATCAAGGTAACTAAGAGAAATGTGCTGAAAAAATGCGTTCGTGTCATGGATTATACCTCCAAATCATTGATGAAACGTAATTTCCCCCGGTGCAAGTTGCAAAAGGGGAACTTGTAAAATACTTATCGAGTTTCAGTTGTCGTTGTGGTGGTCTTTTTCTGTTGCATCACCGGACTTTCGATGGTTGTGCTTGAGCTGCTACTCGAACTTCTTTCAATCACCTGGTCAGGTCTTTCATCTTTTGATGAACAGCCCATCATGCTGGCGACCAGGACAAAAGAGACGAGATACAATAGGGTAAAAATATTTTTCTTTTTCATTACGGTCATCCTTTGTAACTGAGAGAAAATGGTCACATACAAACCGAGGTCAGATGTGAGCCTTTTTGAGAATGTAGTGACTCGGCAAATTAGCTTGCTTGATGGACTCGAAAGAAGTCCATCAAACCCTAAGAGATGGCTAGGTAAAAACACAGATATACAAGAAGCAGTGTTTTTCCCGGCGCGAAGGCATACCGCAGGTATGTCGAGTGTCGGGGAAAACGCTGCGACGCAGTAGATCACAGTTTTTACGACGCTATTATCTTGTTTCAGTTGTCGTTGTTGTACTGTGGGTCCGTTTCTCTTCGTATACAGGTCTTTGGGACGTTTCGGTTGTGGTCTTTCGGACCACTACTTTGTCGGCAATCATTCGATCGCCTTCACGGGTGTAGTACACCGTCACCGGCAAACCGGAACGGACCGTTTCCATAGAAACAGGCGCGCCTGTCTCGTCGGTATAGGTTGTCGTTTTGGTTGAACTGTAGGTCATGGGAGACGAACTGGTTTCAGAACGGACGACAATCCTGTCCGGTCCGAATTCGCTGATTGTTCCAGCGGTTTCGGTCGTTGTCATGGTCATCTGCTCCCCCGCCAATACACTGCATGGCAGAATGAGAACGGTCAGGGCGAGCAGGATTGATTGCATTTTTTTCATGATGTTCTCCTTGTTATGGTGAAAATAAGAAGCGTTTATGTGGATCGGTGATTGCCTCAACCGTCTGAACGCTCCCCGCATTGGTCAGAGAGGAAGTATGTGCGGTATCTATATTTGTACGGGGCCATCTCGTGCGCCGACTTCTCTTTTTCATAGAAGCCAACCTTCTCAGAAAACAGCCCCAAGAGACCGCAGCGTACCTTCTTGTTACCAAGATCCGTGCCGGCACCGCGAGCGATCGCTCTTGTCTTATTTTATCCCAATAAAACAGTATGTTATAAAGACAACACGAATAAGGAATGCCAGTAAAAGGCAGGGGGGGAAATGTTGCTCGCAACGGAAGTGTTGAGCGCCATTTCCAAATCGCGAGCAACGCTTCAGGGCCACGGCCAAGGAATAGATCTTTATAAGCAGCCGCGCGGGGGGTGAAGAGAATAAAAAGAAATTTCTTGAATGTAGGGGATTGCAACCCTCAGGGAAGCCAGTTGTGCTGGCCTTTTTACGAGTCCATCAAAAAGAAGTGATCGCAACGTTTCCGTTACATGCAACGCTTTCTATCACCGAGTCGCGCTTGCCTTTAGCGTGGAAAAGGTGGCAACTTCCTTTAATGGCAGGATTAAATTCAATAAAGCCGTTCTCAATCTTTTGGGCATTGAACTTGCTGCGTCATGTTGAGGCGTTGGCGCTGCACGGCAAACACGTTGCATAATTAGATGGGTTGGCCCGGCATGTGATGACGACGCACCTCTCAAGGAATAAGCGGAATACGTCGTTTCCGTGGACTTTTTACGAGTCCATCATTGAATGAATTTCACATTCTTTCCAGGGATAGAGTCATCATGCACATCAATCCGCTGGCAGGGAAACCTGCTGAACTTTCAATGCTGGCCAACATACCCAAGCTGATCACCGCTTACTACACGCAGGTCCCCAGCTTATCGGAGCCCCGGCAAAAAGTCGCGTTTGGAACCTCCGGACATCGCGGCTGTGCTTTTGACACCACCTTTAACCAATGGCATGTACTTGCTATCAGTCAGGCCATTTGCCAATACCGCAAGCAGCAAAAAATCGATGGGCCTTTATTCCTGGGTATCGACACGCATGCCCTTTCCATACCCGCGGCTGCCAGTGCGCTCGAAGTACTGGCTGCTAACGGGGTGGAAGTCATGCTTGCCGAAAATGATGAATACACCCCCACCCCAGCCATTTCTCATGCCATCCTCAAGTACAACCGTGGGCGCAAAAAAGGTTTGGCCGATGGCATCGTCATAACGCCGTCGCACAATCCTCCGGACAACGGAGGCTTCAAATACAATCCGCCCAACGGCGGACCGGCTGATACCACTGTTACGCAATGGATAGAGGCCCGGGCGAATACGTTAATTACCAGCAGTCTCCAGGGTGTGAAGCGAATCCCTTATGAGCAGGCTTTGCACGCAACCACGACCCACCGCTTCGATTATCTCACTGCCTATGTCAATGACCTGGGCAATGTGCTCGACATGGAGGCCATTCGCGGCGCGAGCATTCAAATGGGCGTCGATCCCCTCGGTGGTGCCGGGGTCCATTATTGGGCACGGATCGCCGAACGTTATGGCCTGAATCTCACCGTCATCAACGAAGAGGTCGACCCGACCTTTCGTTTTATGACGCTGGATTGGGATGGGAAAATTCGCATGGATCCATCCTCGCCTTATGCGATGCAGCAATTGATTGGAATGAAGGATCAGTTTGACCTGTCTTTTGCCTGCGACACCGATCATGACCGTCACGGTGTCGTCACTCGAAACGCGGGATTGTTGCCGCCTAATCACTATCTTGCGGTCGCCATTTATTATCTCTTCCAACACCGGCCACAGTGGGGTGCGGAGGCTGCAATCGGCAAGACGATGGTGAGTAGCCAGATGATCGATAAAATCACCGCCAAGCTTGGCCGGACACTCTATGAAGTACCGGTTGGCTTCAAGTGGTTTGTCGATGGTCTGCTTGATAACGCCCTGGCCTTCGCTGGCGAAGAGAGCGCCGGAGCCTCCATTGCTCGTCTGGATGGCAGTGTCTGGACCACAGACAAAGACGGCATAGTCCTGGCTTTGTTAGCGGCGGAAATCACGGCCCGGATGGGACGAGATCCGGGTGAGATCTACCATAATCTTACCCGCGAGTTGGGCGAACCGTTCTATGAGCGTATTGAGGCCGCCGCCACTCCGGAGCAAAAGGTTTTGCTGACACAGCTTTCACCACAGCAGGTTCAGCTCACCGAACTGGCGGGTGAAACAATTCAGTCAATCCTCACTCGCGCGCCGGGCAACAGTGAACCCCTCGGCGGACTGAAGGTAACAGCCGAAAGCGGCTGGTTCGCAGCGCGTCCGTCGGGAACGGAAGCTCTCTACAAGATATACGCCGAGAGTTTCAGGGGAAAAGAGCATTTGCACCGCATCCAGGCGGACGCGCAGACGATTGTCGGCAATGCATTGGCGGCGGCTTTATAACAATCAGCCTTGATGGCGTCGTAAAAACTTCGATCTACCGCGTCGCAGCGTTTTCTCGCCACTCGACATATCTGAGGTATGCCTTCGCACCGAAAAAAAACGCTACTCCTTGTATATCTGTGTTTTTACTTAGCCATCTCTTAGAGTGTGATGGACTTTTTACCAGTCCATCAGTCTTCGACCATCAGGAGAAAAAATGAGTCAACAAGCCCGCGTCCTCCATCCCCTCTATAATTTTCTCCCAACGGAAATCGAGGGGGTTGATTCTCTGGCTGAGCTCGCTTTGGATATGCGTTGCTCGTGGGATCATTCCACCGACGAAGTGTGGCGGCAGTTCGATTCTGCATTGTGGGAAATCACTCATAACCCATGGGTGGTCCTGCAGACGGTTTCACGCGATAAGATCGAGCGCGTATTGGCCGATCCAGTTTTTCGTAACGACGTAGATAACTTAGTGAAAACCAGGCGACAAGAGGTCGAAACGCCTGCGTGGTTCCAGCGGGATCATGCGCAGGATCCTCTGACATGCGTCGCATATTTCAGCATGGAATTTATGCTGAGCGAGGCGTTGCCCATCTACTCGGGCGGACTTGGCAATGTTGCCGGCGATCAACTGAAAGCCGCAAGCGACCTAGGGGTACCCGTGGTTGGTGTGGGGATCCTGTATCAACAAGGATATTTTCGTCAGGTGATTGACAAGGATGGCGTGCAACAGGCCCTCTATCCCTACAACGACCCCGGACAGCTGCCGATTACCCCCCTGCGACAGGCAAACGGCGAGTGGTTACGGTTGGAGGTCGCTTTGCCTGGTTACTCGGTCTGGCTCCGTGCCTGGCAGGTGCAGGTCGGTCGCGTCAAGCTGTATCTGCTGGACAGCAACGACGCGGCAAACTTTCCTGCGCATCGAGGGATCACCAGTGAACTGTATGGCGGCGGTCCCGAACTGCGCCTCAAGCAGGAGTTGCTCCTGGGTATCGGCGGCTGGCGACTGCTCACCGCACTCGGTATCCAGCCGCAAGTGTGCCACCTCAATGAAGGGCATGCGGCCTTTGCCGTCTTGGAACGAGCCCGAAGTTTCATGGAAGCAAGCGGGCAACCCTTTGAAGTTGCCTTGGCCGTGACGCGGGCAGGGAACCTTTTTACGACCCACACAGCGGTAGCTGCCGGTTTTGACCGATTTGACCCGGCACTTATCGAACAATTTCTTGGGGATTATGCTCAGCAAAAACTCGGTTTGTCCCTTCATGATCTCTTGGCCTTGGGCCGCCTGAACCCAAACGATTCCTCTGAGCCCTTTAACATGGCCTATCTGGCACTTCGTGGCAGCGGGGCGGTCAACGGCGTTAGTCGTCTGCACGGGAAAGTGAGCCGGAAGATGCTGCAGCCACTCTTTCCTCACTGGCCCGAGAAGGAAGTGCCGATCCAACATGTGACCAATGGCGTCCACATGCCGAGCTGGGACTCAGTGGCGTCAGACAGCCTTTGGACAGATGCCTGCGGCAAGGAACGCTGGTTGGGTATGACCGAGACGCTGGAGCAAGACCTCCGTGGTGTTTCAGACGCCACTCTCTGGCAATTCCGCATCGCTGCCAGCAAGGCGTTTGTGGCCTATGTACGCAAGCGGTTGTGCTTACAGTTCGGTATTTCCGGTGCTGCCCCCGAGGTCCTTGAAGCTGCCAAAAATATTTTTGATCCCAATGTGTTGACCTTGGGCTTTGCCCGACGTTTCGCGACCTACAAAAGACCGAATTTGTTGCTGCACGACCCGGAACGATTGCTGCGCCTATTGACCAATCAAAGATACCCGGTGCAGCTGATCATTGCCGGCAAAGCCCATCCAGCCGATCAAGCGGGACAGGCCCTGATTCAGGAATGGACCCGTTTCATCGGCCGCCCCGATGCTCGCCCGCATGTAGCCTTTCTCAGCGATTACGACATGCTGGTGACCGAACAAATGGTGCAAGGGGTTGATGTCTGGCTGAATACGCCCCGGCGACCATGGGAAGCGTGCGGAACAAGCGGCATGAAGGTCCTGGTGAATGGTGGCATCAATCTCTCGGAACTGGATGGCTGGTGGGCCGAGGCCTATACCCCCGAAGTTGGATGGGCTCTGGGGGATGGTCAGGAGCATGGCGACGATCCGGCTTGGGATGCTGCTGAAGCCATGGCGTTGTACGATCTGCTAGAGCAGCAGGTTATCCCAGAGTTTTACAGCCGTGATGGACATGGCATTCCCACTGCCTGGATAACCCGGATGCGGGAAAGTATGGCGCGGTTGACCCCACGCTTTTCCGCCGGTCGTGCGGTGCGGGAATACACAAAAAAATACTACCTGCCAGCGGCGGTTGCCTACAGCAAGCGGGCGGCTGATAACGGCGCAGTCGGCAAGGAAATTGTCGATTGGCGGCAGAACCTGCAAAAGCAATGGGGCAAGCTCCGTTTTGGTGAAATGATGGTTGAGTCCGACGAAGAACGGCACCTCGTCGAGGTGCAGGTCTATCTTGATGACCTTGATCTGGAGACGGTGCGGGTCGAGCTGTATGCGGACGGAATCAACGGCGAAGACCCAATTCGGCAAGAAATGCATCGGGTCCGGGACCTCGTGGGTGCGGCTGGAGGCTACGTGTACAAGGCGGCGGTGCCGGCGATTCGCCCGGTGCTCGATTATACCGCACGGGTAATCCCGAACCTTGATGGTGTCACCGTTCCCCTGGAAGCCTCGCTGGTCCTGTGGCAACGATGATGGCGCCGGAAAAAACGACACACCCTTGGATGTCTTTGTTTTTACTGAGCCATTTTTCAGGAGGTGAACCCCGTTTTACGAGTCCATCACCGATAAGATGCCCAACAAAATGTCGAATCCAGGAACACTGTGGCGATGCAACTGATACAGCCGTCTTTTGTACTAATTACCTGTCCTAGAGATGGTGAGTTGGTCGCGACACAACGTAACGCAAAGGAGGCATAGAAATGATGAATCAAATGAGTGGATGGATGAACGGATGGATGGGCGGTGGCGGAGGGATGTGGCTCTGGACGGTAATCGGCGTACTGGTGGTGGTGCTGCTGGTTGTTCTGATTATGAAAGTGTCCAAAAAATGATGGCGTCGTAAAAACTTCGATCTCCTGCGTCGACGCGTTTTGCCGACACTCGACCTCCCTTCTCCATGCCTTCGTGCCGAGGAAAACGCTACTCCTTGTATATCTATGTTTTTACTGAGCCATCTTGCAGGATGCGATGGACTTCTTACGAGCACATCATTTTTACGAGTCCATCAAAAAAAATCGACCCTCCGCTAACGAGGGTGCTTTCCCTTGTTTCCGGCTTGCTGCTCAGCCCGATCAATCACGACGTAGCAGGCCCCTGAGTTCTGTTTCGGCCCTCTCAACGCTCTGCGACTATCAAAGGAAAAACGACTATGTATACAAAAAACAAAACACTTACTCCGGACCTGCTCCAAAAAATGGATGCGTATTGGCGCGCCGCCAACTACTTGTCAGTCGGGCAAATATACTTGTTCGACAATCCGCTTTTAAAGCGGCCGCTGACGCTCGCGGATGTGAAACACATGCTGCTCGGCCACTGGGGCACGACCCCTGGGCAGAACTTCATTTACATGCACCTGAACCGGATCATCAAGAAATTCGATCTGGATATGATTTATGTCTCAGGGCCTGGACATGGTGGCCCGGCGGTTGTGGCCAATACCTATCTTGAGGGGACGTATAGCGAGATCTATCCCAATATCAGCCAGGATGAGGCGGGCTTGCAGAAACTCTTTCTCCAGTTTTCGTTTCCCGGAGGAATCCCCAGCCATGCATCGCCGGAGTGCCCGGGTTCGATCCACGAGGGTGGCGAGTTGGGCTATTCGCTCAGCCATTCGTTCGGGGCCGTATTCGACAATCCGGATCTTATCGTTGCCTGTGTGGTGGGGGACGGCGAAGCGGAAACCGGACCCTTGGCTACTGCCTGGCATTCCAACAAGTTCCTCGATGCAGCCACCGACGGCGCGGTGCTGCCCATCTTGCATCTCAATGGCTATAAGATTTCCAACCCGACGGTGCTTGCTCGCATTTCCCGTGAAGAGTTGGAGCAGTTGCTTCGCGGCTACGGCTGGACGCCCTATTTCGTCGAGGGACACGAGCCCGAATTAATGCATGAGGCGATGGCCACAACGCTCGACACGGCGGTGGCGCAGATCAAGAAAATTCAGGAGAACGCCCGCATATACGGTAAAACCGAGCGCCCGCGATGGCCCATGATCGTCCTCAAATCGCCCAAAGGTTGGACCGGGCCGGAGGTGGTCGATGGCGTGCAGATCGAAGGTACCTTTCGGGCGCATCAGGTGCCGATCTCCGACCCGGCCACCCATCCTAAGCATCTCAAACTGGTGGAAGACTGGCTCAAGAGCTACCGTCCGCAAGAACTCTTCACCGAGGAAGGCCGTCTCCGACCAGAATTGGCTGAATTGGCACCGCAAGGCGATCGCCGCATGGGGGCGAATCCCCACGCCAATGGCGGCATCTTGCTGCGCGATCTGCAAATGCCCGATTTCCGCTACTATGCGGTCGATGTTCCTGCGCCAGGGGTGAGAGGTATCGGAGACACCCATGTCCTCGGGCGGTTCCTTCGTGATGTGGCGGATTTCAATAGTAACCAGCGAAATTTTCGCGTCTTTGGCCCGGACGAGACGCTCTCCAACGGATTGGAGGCACTTTTTGAAACAACGAGTCGCCAATGGGACGCCGCTACCGTGGCGAACGACGAATTTCTTGCGCCCACAGGCCGCGTGATGGAAATGCTCAGCGAGCATCAATGCCAGGGCTGGCTTGAGGGCTACCTGCTCACCGGGCGGCATGGACTGCTGAACAGCTACGAGGCGTTCATTCATATTGTCGACTCAATGTTCAACCAGCACGCCAAATGGCTCAAGGTGACGTCCCACCTGCCGTGGCGGCGGAAGATTGCCTCGCTCAATTACCTGCTGGCCTCCCATGTCTGGCGGCAAGATCACAACGGTTTCACCCATCAGGACCCCGGTTTCATCGACCATGTTGTCAACAAGAAGGCGAAGATTGTGCGCGTGTATCTGCCGCCGGATGCCAATTGCCTCCTGTCGGTGATGGATCACTGTCTGAGGAGCCGTCATTACGTCAATGTCGTGATTGCGGGCAAGCACCCGGCACCGCAATGGCTAACGATGGAGGAGGCCGTCATCCACTGCAACGAGGGTGTCGGCATCTGGCAGTGGGCCTGTAACGATCAGGATTCTTCACCGGATGTGGTCATGGCCTGCTGTGGCGACGTACCCACCCTGGAAACGCTGGCGGCCGTTTCCATAATGCGCGAGCATCTGCCCGATCTGAAAATACGCGTGGTCAACGTCGTCGATCTCATGAAACTCCAGCCGCAAAGCGAGCACCCGCACGGATTGAACGATATGGATTTCGACCAACTCTTTACCAAGGACAAGCCAGTCATCTTCGCCTTCCATGGCTACCCCTGGTTAGTCCATCGGCTGACCTACCGCCGCACCAACCACGCGAACATCCATGTCCGCGGTTACAAAGAAGAAGGCACGATCACCACACCGTTCGACATGACGGTCTTAAACGATCTCGACCGGTTTCATTTGGTGATGGATACCATCGACCGCCTGCCGCAGACCGGCGACAAGGGCATTTATCTGAAGCAGCAGCTTGCTGATAAACTGATCGAGCATAAGCAGTATATCGATAAGAACGGCGAGGATATGCCCGAAATTCGTAACTGGCAATGGGGCAATGCAAAATGAGGCTACAAGAACTTGGCGATACCGCGAGCATGCTGGTGGCCGGCGACAAAGGACTGCTGGCGATAGATGAAAGTACGCCAACCTGCGATAAGCGCTTTGCACAGCACGGGATTGCGCAAACAAAGGAGGCTCGGCGCGCCTACCGGGAAATGATTATCACCACGCCGGATCTCGGGGAGTGCATCAGCGGCGTCATCCTCTACGACGAGACGATTCGCCAACAGAAAAATGACGGTACTTCGTTCGTTCAAGTCCTCACCCATGCGGGCATTATTCCCGGCATCAAGGTGGACCTTGGAGCCAAGGATCTGGCCGGACATCCCGGAGAAAAAGTAACTGAAGGCCTGGATGGGCTACGCGAACGCCTGGGAGAATACGCGCAAATGGGCGCCCGTTTTGCCAAGTGGCGCGCGGTGATTGTCATTGATGCTGCCCTTCCGAGCCGAAGGTGCATTGAGGCCAATGCTTTGGCACTTGCCCGCTATGCAGCGTTGTGCCAGAAGGCTGGCTTGGTGCCCATTGTCGAACCGGAAGTGCTCATGGATGGTGACCATACCCTGGAGCGTTGCCGCAAGGTAACCGAGCAGATTCTGGGCACTGTTTTTCATCATCTGCATGATCAGCAAGTGTTGCTCGAAGGCATGCTCCTGAAGCCTAACATGGTGCTTCCGGGATTGGCCTGCTCCAAACAGGAATCTGTAAACGAGGTGGCCGATGCCACGGTGAGGTGTTTGCTGCGGACCGTGCCCGCCGCAGTTCCGGGGATTGCGTTCTTGTCCGGTGGACAAACTGCGGAACTGGCCTCGGCTCGTTTGAACGCCATGAACGTCCGTTTCAAGTCGCAACAGCCATGGGCGATGTCTTTTTCGTTTGGCCGCGCGATTCAACAACCCGCGTTGGAGATCTGGAAGGGCGAAGCGGTCAACTTGGCGGCGGCACAAAAAGCGCTTTCACACCGGGCCAGATGCAACCAGGCGGCACGCCGTGGCCAATACACGGCCGCGATGGAAGGAGGGTAACTCGTGAATCGGATCGGACCGCTTTGGAATACGCTCCACGCGAAACTTTGGTCTTCTGAAACCTCGCTAAGCAATCATGCAGACTGAAACAATCTTGATTCTGCTTTTTTCGATCGCGGCTGCTGTTGCCATTGCGGTGCGGCAACTGCATGTGCCGTACACCGTGGCACTGGTCCTCACCGGGTTGGCACTCGGCATCTTGAATCTGTTCACTCCACCCCATTTAACCAAGGCCTTGCTGTTTTCAGTCTTTTTACCGGGCCTGTTGTTTGAAGCTGCATTTCACATCGAGTTCCGCGAGTTTTGGCGCAACCGCCTGACCATCGCATCGCTGGCCGTACCGGGCGTGGCCGCGGCGGTGGCGTTGACGACTGTCGTCCTGACTCCCGCCGTCAATACGCTGCATCTGGCCCCGCATTTTACCTGGCAATACGCCTTGGTGTTCGGGGCCTTGATCTCGGCGACCGACCCGATTGCCGTCGTCGCGGTGTTTCGAAGCCTAGGCGTGCCGCGGCGATTGTCGGTCTTGCTGGAGGGGGAAAGCCTGCTCAATGATGGCACGGCCATCGTGTTTTTTACCCTGAGTCTTACCCTGGTGACCGGCGTGAGCGTCACGAGCGGACAACTGGCAACGGATTTTCTCAAAATTGTCGGGTTTGGCGGGCTCATTGGCACCGCTGTCGGCTTGGCGGCATCTCAGGTGATCAAACAGATTGACGATGCCATGATCGAGATCACCCTCACCACCATTGCGGCCTATGGCTCGTTTGTAACGGCTGAGCATTTTCATTGTTCAGGCGTGATCGCGGTCGTGGCTGCCGGGGTTCTCTGCGGCAACTACGGTGCTCGAACCGGTATGTCGCCGTCCACGCGGGTTGCCGTGGAAACCTTTTGGGAATACGTGGCCTTCGCCTTGAACTCGATGGTGTTTTTGCTCATAGGCCTGGAGGTGCATTTCCACGCCTTCCTCGCTTCCTGGAAAGTGATTCTCGTGGCGTATCTGGTTGTGACCGCAGGGCGGGCGTTGGTGATCTTCGCCGTGTCCAGCCTGATCCGCAAGACCCGGGAGAAAATTCCCTGGTCATGGAGCGTTGTACTGACCTGGGGCGGATTGCGCGGGGGGCTGCCGATGGTGCTGGTCCTCAGCCTGCCGTATGATTTTTTGCACCGGGAACTCCTGGTCACGATGACCTTTGGCGTGGTGATGATTTCGATTTTGGTGCATGGGATGACGGTCTCTCCCTTGCTCCGCTGGCTGGGAATCGTCAAGGGAAGCGAACACCGGGCCGCTTATGAATTCGCTCGCGGCAAGCTGCAGGCTGCGAGTGCCGCGCTCGAAGAATTGGAGCGCATGTCCTACATAGGTTTCTCTGGGGAAGATGTGCGTGGAGGCCTGAAAAACGCGTATGAAAAACGCATCAAAAAAGAGCGGGAACTGATTGGCGAGCTGGATCTCGACCGTGCGGTGATTGCCGCCCAGGAATCGCAATGGGCACGCCGGCATCTCTTGCTGACGGAGAAAAATCATGTATTGGATTCCTTCCAGCAAGGTGTCCTGAGTCAGGTGATATACGAGCAATTGCTGGCCGACATCGATGCGCGCCTGTTGCGGCTGGAATCAGGTGAAGAAGAAAAGACAACCGAAGAACTCACTGCAATCGCTGCCCCTGGCAAAGGTTGAGAGGAAAGAGGAACATATGGGCGTTTTTATCTATTTTTTACGACATGGAGAAACCTCAGCCAGTCAAGTGGGCGGTTACTGCGGCACTCTTGACCCGGAATTGACCCTTGAAGGGTATGAGATGGGAGAGAATTTTGCCGATGCATTTAAGGCGCTCCCCTGGGCAGCCGTCTTTTCCAGTCCGCAGCGACGGGCCATGGAAACGGCCAAACCTCTCTGCACGGCAACAGGAATCCAAATGCAACTCAAGGAGGGGTTCAAAGAACTCGCCTATGGTCAATGGGAAGGAAAAACGCCCGACGAGGTGAATCTTGCCTTTCACGAGGATTATGTTCACTGGTTGGCCGATCCGGGTTGGAATGCGCCTACCGACGGAGAAAGAGGGGTCGATGTTGCGCGGCGCAGTTCGCTTGTGCTCGGGGAAATCGAGCAAACCTGCAGGTCGGGCAATGTCCTTGTCGTCTCTCATAAAGCGACCCTCCGCATTATGCTGTGTTCCCTCTTAGGAATCGATATGGGGCGATATAGAGATCGTATCAGTATGGACGTAGCCTCTGTCAGCATCGTGGAAATGGCCAAGCACGGTCCTTTTTTACACATGATAAATGATCGATCCCATTTAAAGGACCATCTGCGCCAGCGAGCCGGTACGTAGTCCAGTTTTCGATTTCCTGAGCACAAGCACCACGGCGTTGAGATAACGGCCCGGCTATCCCGCCGGAATGCGCACATTCTGTGAGAGTGATGATGCGGCCCAACAAAGGAGCAATGATGAACCAAGCAGCTGCAACCACCTGCATGTTTGTCGCAAAACGAGCATCGTTCGACTTGGCCGCTGACTTGGATGGCGTCCATGCCGGTTGAATTTCAGGACTACTACCAGACCCTCGGGGTGGGTCGTAATGCCACCGGTCCGGAGATCAAAAAGGCGTTCCGCACCTTGGCCCGCAAGTTTCATCCCGATGTCGCCAAGGATACCCCAAAAGCCGAAGACAGATTCAGCGCCATCAACGAGGCCAACGAAGTGCTCAGCGACCCGGAAAAACGGCGCAAATATGATGCATTGGGCGCAAACTGGAATCAGCCTGCACAGCAGGGGAGACAACAGGAAGAGGGCTTTACCGGAGGCACGGCAGGAGGCCCGGAGTTCCATTTCGAGGGAACGGGGTTCAGCGATTTCTTTGAACAGTTTCTCAGCGGTCGCGGCCGGGCATCCGGTGGTTTCGACAATTTCGGGCGAACGGGAGCAGCAGGAATGGGCGGAAGGACTTTTGCCCAGCGTGGGCATGATCTTGAAAACGATATTATGGTGACGCTTGAGGAGGCCTTGCACGGCTCGACGCGCATGATCAGGCTCGAACGCACGGATCCGCGCGGCGGGCAACCCGTAAGCCAGACTTTGCGCGTCACCATCCCCGCCGGTGTTCACGAGGGGCAGATGATCCGGCTTGCCGGCAAGGGGCTGGAAGGCGTGGACGGTGGCGGCTCGGGCAACCTGTATTTGCGGGTCGTCTTTGCCCAACATCCCGATTTCCAGGTACGCGGCGCCGACCTATACCTCGACCTGGACTTGTCGCCCTGGGAGGCAGTGTTGGGCGCTACTGTTCCGGTGCCCACCCTTGATGGCGATGTTTCCCTGAAAATTCCGGCAGAAACGTCCGCCAAACGGCGATTTCGTTTACGCGGCAAAGGGTTGCCGGATGGCGACGGCGCCCGTGGCGACCTGTACGCCATTATTTCTCTGCAGACACCGACACAGAGTACACCCGAACAAAAAGCACTGTGGGAGTCGTTGGCTGCCATATCGACCTTTAACCCGAGGAAGCCCTTATGATGCAACAAACGTATGCAGACATGCCGCCGTCCCTAGCCCTTGAGATGTATCAGCCGCAGGCGGACGCCCTCTACAGCCTCGATGCAGCCGCTCATCTTGCCGCCGTGCCCCGCCGTGCCCTGCTAATCTATTGCCGTGCCCGGCTGGTACAACCTGTGTTGCTGCCGCCGTTCGGAATGATGGCGTTCACGGAAGAGGCCATCTATATCATTCGCCGGATCGAGCACATGCGAGCGGTTCACCGTTGCGATTTAGCGTGGCTCAACACGGTGTTCGATCTCCTCAACGAGGTGGAATATCTGCGCGCTGAGGTACGGTTTTTTGCGCAACGTTTGAGTGAGGAGAGAAACCAACGAGGAGCGGTGACCTGACAGCCCGGCAGTTGAAGTCCCTAACGCATTTACAGCAACAACAGAGCCTAAAAAGAAAAGCACATCATGAAAACAGCAACCATGCCACTCCTCTCAGAACTGATGGGAATCCGCAACGGGAAGTGGGGTAACCAACAATGAAGGCGCAGGCCGTTTACGTCGGTGGCTCGGCCCTCTGTGGCCGGGCGAACCGGCGGCAACACGCGACGTGCTGGCTGATGCTGGTACTGTTTTTTGCCCTGTCCGGATGTGGCTCCATGGCACCCTCGTACAAACAACCACCGCTGCCGGTGGCGCCTCTCTATCCGGGTGCGCCTTCTGTCTTGCCTGCCAGTTCCGGACAGCGCGCGATTGCAACCGGCTGGCGGGAGTATTTTACCGACCAACGGCTGCGACGGCTGATCAACCAGGCCTTGAACAATAATCGTGACCTCCGTCTCGCGACCTTGCGTGTCGAGGAAGCGCGTGCCACCTACGGCATCCAACGCGCCGATCAATTTCCAAGCATCGGCGTCGGCGCCGACGCGGCCCGTTCGCGTGTTCCCGGCGATTTGAATACCACCGGCCAATCAGTGGTTGGCAGTCAATACCAGGCAGGGCTGAACCTGAATAGCTGGGAACTTGATTTTTGGGGTCGGGTACGCAGTCTCAAGGACGCGGCGCTGGAAAACTATCTGGCCAGTGATGCCGCGCGCCGAGCCGTCACTGTCAGTTTGATCTCGCAGGTGGCCAATGGCTATCTGCGGCTGCGGGAACTTGACGAACGCCTCATGCTAGCCCGGCAAACCATTGCCAGCCACACCGAGTCACTGCGCATCTTCCAGCGTCGCGTTGAGGTCGGCTCGACCTCGCAACTGGATTTGACCCAAGTGGAGACCCTGTTGCAGCAGGCGCAGGCGCTGGGTGCGCAACTTGAACAGGATCGTGCGTTCCAGGCCAATGGACTGGTTTTGCTGGTGGGGCAACCTGTCGATTTCGGCCCGGTGGCCACAAGTTTTGACGATGCGGAGGTATTGCGCATTGTCCGTGTGGGGCTGCCGTCGGAGTTGTTGATCCAGCGCCCAGACATCGTGGCGGCCGAACATCAGTTGAAGGCGGCCCATGCCAATATTGGCGCGGCGCGGGCGGCCTTTTTTCCGCGCATTGCCCTGACCGGTTCGTTCGGTACAGCCAGCTCCGAGCTTGCCAACCTGTTTGGAGCCGGTAGTCGCGCCTGGACCTTTGCGTCCAATCTTTCCTTGCCGATTTTTGACGGAGGCCGCAACTGGAGCAATCTCGATTTGGCCGAGGTTCGCCGCGACCAAGCCGTCGCGGTCTACGAGCGGTCCATCCAGAGCGCGTTTCGCGATGTGGCCGACGCCTTGGCCGCCCAAAAAGGGCTGACCCGGCAGGTGCAGGTGCTGCAAGCCACTCTCGCAGTGCAAACCAAACGTGCCCACCTTGCCAAGTTGCGTTACGACAACGGCGCTGCCGCCTTTCTCGAAGTGCTGGATGCTCAGCGCAATTTGCTGGATGCAACCCAGCAACTGGCGCAAACGCGACGGGCTCTGTTGTCCAGCCGGGTTGATTTGTACGCAGCACTGGGTGGTGGAGCGTAGCATCTCGCTGTTTCCGTTGCCCCCAGACCCTTTTCCGCATCCTCAAAAAGGCCAACTGATATGAATGCTCCTCCTCAGCCTGAAAAATCCACTGGCGAACCAACAGCAGCACCCGAAAAAAATCAGGCAACGCAACCCGTTCAATCGCCCCCAGACACGCCTGTAGACGCCGTCAAACAAGCGGCACAGAAATATCCGCTTAAGAAATGGGGCATCATTGCCTTGGTTGTGGTCGGCACGGCAGCAGCGGGTCTGTATGCATGGACCAAGCTGCACAAATCTGGGCCAGGTGAGGGCTTTGCCAGTGGCAATGGCCGCATCGAGGCGACCGAGATTGACGTGGCGGCCAAGCTTGCCGGTCGGATTGACCAGCTCCTTGTGAATGAAGGCGATTTTGTCGCCGCGGGTCAGCTCTTGGCGACCATGCAGGTCCAGGTGCTGGAGGCGCAGCGCGACGAAGCCCGGGCCCAGTATCAACAAACAGTGAGTTCCGTGGTTGGTGCCCAGGCACAGGTTGCAGCACGAAAGAGCGACAAGCTTGTCGCTCAAGCCCTGGTGATGCAGCGAGAGAGTGAACAGAATGCCGCCCGACGCCGTTTGGCCAGGTCAACAACCCTGACCGCCGAAGGCGCCGCCTCGGAGCAGGAATTGGATGATGATCGGGCACGGGTGCAAAGCGCGCAGGCCGCGATCAATGCGGCTCAGGCCCAGGTGACGGCGGCGCAGGCCGCAATCGAAGCGGCCCAGGCTCAGGTGGTGGGGGCGCGTTCCGCCGTGGTTGCGGCTGAGGCGACGATTGCCCGCGTCGAGGCCGACATCACCGACAGCCAACTCACCTCTCCTCGCGATGGTCGGGTGCAGTACCGCGTTGCCCAGGCCGGAGAAGTGCTTGCCGCAGGCGGAACCGTGCTCAATCTGGTTGATCTCAACGATGTGTACATGACCTTTTTCCTGCCTGAAATGGCTACCGGCAAGGTGGTCCTCGGCGGCGAGGTGCATCTGGTGCTGGACGCGGCACCCACCTATGTGATTCCCGCCAAGGTTTCGTTTGTGGCCAGCACCGCCCAATTTACCCCCAAGACGGTGGAAACCGCCAGCGAACGACAAAAGTTGATGTTCCGGGTAAAAGCGCAAATCGACCGTGAACTGCTGCAAAAACACCTTCGCCTGGTCAAGACCGGCCTACCGGGTGTCGCCTGGATCAAACTCGACCCGCAAATTTCGTGGCCGGCTGAACTGGCAATCAAGGTCCCGCAGTGAACGCAGACAACGCAACCGCTGGGCCGGTGGCGCGGCTGGTGGACGTCAGTTTGCATCACGGCAAAACCGTGGCACTCGATAGCGTCAGTCTGGATATCCCCGCCGGGCGGATGGTGGGCCTGATTGGCCCCGACGGCGTCGGCAAGTCGAGCCTCTTGTCGCTGCTCGCCGGTGCCCGTGCCCCCCAACAAGGGCAGGTAGAGGCGCTCGGCAGCGACATGTCCAACAGCAGCCAGCGTGAGGCGGTCTGCCCGCGCATTGCCTACATGCCACAAGGACTCGGCCGCAACCTGTATCCGACGCTCTCTATCGAGGAAAACCTGCAGTTTTTCGGCCGCCTGTTCGGCCACGGCGCCAAGGAGAGACGGCGCCGCATCGATGCGCTCACCACCAGCACCGATCTCAAAGATTTTCTGACCCGCCCGGCGGGCAAGCTCTCGGGTGGCATGAAGCAAAAGCTGGGATTGTGCTGCGCCCTGATCCACGATCCTGACCTGCTGATTCTCGATGAACCCACCACCGGCGTAGACCCACTTTCGCGCAGCCAGTTCTGGGATCTTATCGACCAGATCCGCAGCGAACGCAGTGATATGAGCGTGCTGGTCGCCACGGCCTATATGGAGGAAGCCGACCACTTTGACTGGCTGGTGGCTATGGACAGCGGCAAGGTGCTGGCTACCGGAACTCCGGCCGAATTCCATGAGCGAACCGATACCGCCACGCTCGACGCCGCGTTTATCGCCCTGTTGCCCGAGGAAAAACGACGCGACCACAAAGAGATCATTGTGCCACCGTTGGCGGAAAGTGCCGATGACGAGATCGCCATCGAAGCGCAAGGGTTGACCATGCGCTTCGGCGATTTTGTGGCTGTGGATCATGTCGATTTTCGTATCCGGCGTGGCGAGATCTTTGGGTTTCTCGGTTCCAACGGGTGTGGCAAATCAACCACCATGAAGATGCTCACCGGCCTGCTGCAGGCAAGCGAAGGGCAGGCCAGTCTGTTTGGCCAGGCAGTCGACAGCAGCAATCTCGACACCCGTCAACGCGTGGGCTACATGTCGCAGTCGTTCTCGCTCTACGGCGAACTCACGGTGCGGCAAAATCTGGTGCTGCACGCGCGGTTGTTCAAGCTTACCGAAACAGACATCCCCGCGCGGGTTGACGAGATGGTCCAACGTTTTGGCCTGGGCGAAGTCCAGGACAGCCTGCCGGAAAAACTGCCGCTGGGGCACCGCCAGCGTCTATCCCTGGCAGTGGCCATGGTCCACAAACCCGAGTTGCTGATTCTTGACGAACCGACCTCCGGCGTCGATCCTGTGGCTCGCGATCTTTTTTGGCAATTGATGATCGATCTGGCCCGCAACGATCGGGTGACGATCTTTATCTCCACCCATTTCATGAACGAAGCCGAACGCTGCGACCGCATCTCGCTGATGCACGCCGGCCGGGTGCTGGTGAGCGACAAACCCGCTGCCTTGGTTGCGCTGCGCCATACAGACACCCTCGAACAGGCCTTTATCGCCTACCTCGAAGAAGCCGTCGGCAGCACGGAAGATGCTGTGGACGCCCCGAACGAGGCGACACCTGAGCCCTCCGCGCCTGCGCCGGCTGCCTCACGGCCAACCCGTTTCAGCTTCGGGCGAGCCTGGAGCTATACGCTGCGCGAAACCCTGGAACTCAAGCGCGACCCGGTGCGCGCCACCCTGGCGCTTTTAGGCACGGCCATCCTGATGTTTATCATGGGTTACGGCATCAACCTGGATGTGGAAAACCTCGCCTATGCCGTGCTTGATCGCGATCAGACCATGCTGAGCCGGAATTACGCACTCAATCTCTCGGGGTCGCGCTATTTCATCCAAAAAACGCCAATCATCGACTACACCGACCTCGACCAGCGAATGCGCAACGGCGAACTGGCCCTAGCCATCGAGATCCCGCCTGGATTCGGCCGCGATCTGCAGCGCGGCGTCAAAGTGCAGATTGGCGCCTGGGCGGACGGGGCCATGCCGACCCGTGCCGAGACCGTGCGCGGCTACGTGATGGCCATGCACCAGATGTGGCTGGCCGATATGGCGGTGCATCGCCTGGGCAGGACCTTGGGCGTGAGTCACACCCTTGAAACCCGTTACCGCTACAACCCGGACGTCAAGAGTTTGCCTGCCATGGTTCCGTCAATCATCCCCATGCTGTTGATGATGATCCCGGCCATGCTGACCGCCTTGTCGGTGGTTCGCGAAAAGGAGCTGGGTTCCATTATCAACCTGTACGTCACTCCGGTCACACGCAGCGAATTCCTGCTCGGCAAGCAGTTGCCTTACATCGTGCTGGCGATGTTGAATTTCCTGCTGCTGACGGTGCTGGCGGTCACGCTGTTCGGGGTGCCGGTCAAGGGCAGTTTTTTCACCCTGGCCTTGGCTGCGCTGATTTTTGTGGTCTGCTCCACTGGCTTTGGCCTGCTGATTTCAACCTTTACCAACAGCCAGATTGCAGCCATTTTTGTGACCATGATCGGCACCATTATTCCCTGTGTGCAATTCTCCGGGCTGCTTAACCCGGTGTCTTCGCTGGAAGGAATGGGCGCCTTCATCGGCCGCATCTATCCGGCCACGCATTTTTTGACCATTAGCCGAGGCGTGTTCAACAAGGCCCTCGACATCACCCACCTTACATCCTCGTTCTGGGCGTTGCTGGCGGCTGTGCCGGTGATCCTTGGCCTTGCCATCGTGCTGCTCAAAAAACAGGAGTCCTGAAATGCGTCTGTCGTTTGCTAATATGGGCCGCCTCGGCGTCAAAGAACTGTGGAGCTTGGCGCGGGATCCGATGATGCTGGCGCTGATCGCCTACACCTTCACCGTGTCCATCTACATTGCCGCCACGGTCATGCCGGAAAATCTGCACAACGCTTCCATCGCCATTGTCGACGAAGATGGATCGCCGTTATCGGCACGTCTCGTTGCCAGTTTTTACCCACCCCACTTCAATATGGCGCAGATGATCTCGCTATCCGAGGTCGATGCTGGCATGGATAACGGCGAGTACACCTTTGTCCTCGACATTCCGCCGAATTTTCAGCGCGAAGTGTTGGCCGGGCGGGCGCCGGCAGCCCAGCTCAATGTGGATGCAACCCGCATGACCCAGGCCTTTACCGGCAGTGGCTATATCCAGCAGATCATCGCTGACGAGGTCAGCGGATTCCTCCAAAGTGCCCGCAAAGCAGAGGCACTGCCGGTTGATCTGGTCTTGCGCATGCGCTTCAACCCCAACCTGGAGCAAGCCTGGTTTGGGTCGCTGATGGAGATCATTAACAATGTCACCATGCTCTCCATCATCCTGACCGGGGCGGCTTTGATCCGTGAACGCGAGCACGGCACCATCGAACATCTGCTGGTTATGCCGGTGACGCCGACGGAGATTATGCTGGCCAAGGTCTGGTCCATGGGATTGGTGGTGCTGGTGGCAGCGCTGATTGCACTGGTGTTTGTGGTGCAGGGCGTTTTGCAGGTGCCGGTTCAGGGCTCGATCGTCCTGTTCATGCTGGCGACGGCGTTGCATCTCTTTGCCACCACCTCCATGGGCATTTTCCTCGCCACCCTGGCGCGTTCCATGCCGCAGTTCGGCATGCTGCTGGTGCTGGTGCTGCTCCCGTTGCAGCTGCTTTCCGGCGGCTCCACGCCGCGCGAAAGTATGCCCCAACTTGTGCAGGACGTGATGCTGGTCGCTCCCACCACCCATTTTGTGGCGGCTGCCCAGGCCATCCTCTATCGCGGCGCCGGATTTGACGTTGTGTGGCCGCAATTTCTGGGAATCCTGGTGATCGGCGTGGCGTTGTTCTTTGCCTCGCTGACTCGCTTCCACAAAACTATCAGCCAGATGGCCTGATGGTTGGCCAGCCGGAATAGATCTGAACCCTGAAGCCCTTCTTGTTGAGGGCAATAAGCCAAAATCTTGAGATGCAAGATCTCAAGGTTGAGTGCGCCTTATGAAAAAGAAGGCGCCCCTGTGCCACAGCAAACTGGCCGCTCAAGGGCGCAAAAGTCATCCCCGTCCCCTGATCTCCTCTTATTCTCAATCTTTCCTGTCGTTTTAGAGGATAACGAAAAGAGATACACCCAACGAGTGTAACGAGAAAATCGCAACGCTTGTGCGACACGCAACGCTATCGCCTCTCGACTACCACCTTGCCCCGAGGCGGCAACGAGTTTAACCGCCTATTATATCACCATTAAATGTATAGAGCCACGCCAGTTCCTTTAGGCATTGAACTTGCGTAACCAAAGGTATGAGCGTTGAAATACACACCGGCGCCACACCCCACACATTCGGGAAACCGGCCGGGGAGCCTCGGCGGTAGAACGGACCCGATAAACACTCTCGACAAGCCACTTTTTCCCCCTTTCAACAGGAGACGCCCATGAACAAAGAAGAAGATGTGCCTGGCGGCAGCCCTGGACCCGTCTTGATGGGGGCTAAAGCCCTGATTGGCTATGATGTGCGCACCCATAAAGGCGAAGACATTGGCGACATCAAAGACATCATGCTCG
This sequence comes from Desulfobulbus sp., assembly GCA_028684915.1. The sequence goes on along the minus strand of JAQUEZ010000030.1, from coordinate 17,388 downwards.
ACGTGCGTAGCGGTATGGTGCGCTATGCGGTGCTGGCCTTCGGAGGATTTATCGGCATGGGCGAAAAATTTTTTGCCGTGCCCTGGATTGCGTTGACGCTCGACACCACCAACAAACGCTTCATTCTCAACGTGGAAAAGGAGCATCTTGCAAAGGTGCCTGGTTTTGACAAAGACAGGTGGCCAGATGGAGCAGACCCACGCTGGGCAAAGGAAATTCACGCTTATTTTGGGGTGGAACCGGCCCCTGAAGACGCACAGGTGTAATTTGTAATTTTGACGGTGCGCCAAGGCAGGCGTGCGCAACTAACAATCAATAAAAGACAACCAGGAGAAATTCCAATGAAGAAAAGAACATTGCACATAAAAGCGGCATGCTCCACAGCTCTATTGGCTACGGCGTCCACGCTGCTGCTGTTTGGAGTGCCAGCGTTCGCCTCCGAAACGGACGACCGCATCGAATCGTCCGCCAAGGAGTCGTACATCTTTAAAAACTATCTCAATGACGACGACATCAAAATCAAAGCAACGGACGGGGTTGTGGTCCTGACAGGAAGCGTCATTGCGGAACCCCACAAACAACTGGCAACGGATTCCGTTGAGAGCCTCCCCAACGTTAAGAGCGTGGACAATCAGTTGGTGCTCAATAACGAGGAAACCGCTGGATCCCAGGACGCCGTGATCAAAGAACGGGTCAAACTTGAAATGTTGTACCATCGTCACCTGAGCGTCACCAAGCCTGACTTTCAGGTGAAAGACGGGGTCGTCACTGTTCGGGGAGAGGCCGCGAGCCAGGCCCAAATCGATTTGACCACTGAATACATCAAGGATGTTGACGGGGTCAAAGACGTCGAAAACGACATGGTCATCTCCAACGCGGGGAAAACCATAGGTGAAAAAGTCGAAGACATGGGCACGTCGATAGACGACGCCTCTATCACCGCCTTAGTCAAGGCAACTTTGCTCTATCATCGTTCAACCAGCGCCCTCAACACCCAGGTCAAAACTATGGACGGCGTGGTTGAACTGAGCGGTACAGCCAAAAATGCCGCTGAGATGGATTTGGCCACCAAATTCGTCAAAGACGTGCATGGCGTTAAGAGTGTTGTCAACAACATGGTTATCAAAAAATCAGCACCCGAAACCAAATAACAGAGCTCCTGACTACCGGCCAAGACGCGGCATGGGCCTTGGCCGGCTTCGGGTGATTGGTATAATTTGAGCGGAGGAGAACATGTTGTGGAAACTCGCAGTTATATTGTTGATTCTATGGGCGGTTGGACTGGTGAGCAGTTACACCTTGGGAGGATTGATTCATATCCTGCTGATTGTGGCCCTGGTCGTCTTAATGATCAATTTTTTCCAGGGCCGCCGGTGAACGCAACGGGAACCTTGGACCAGCAACCAAGATGAAATCAACGCTATTGCCAGAGATCGTCCTCGTAACGGCACATCAGCCGATGTACGGCGGCCTCTGTTCTCTTGTGCAGGAGGCAGTATGACCTTACTCAACAATCTCATCAAAATAGGAGGATCGGCCGTGATTCTAAAAGACGTGGCAGATCGGATAATGGGTGCCAGAATCAACCGTGAACAGACGTTGCGCCGGAAAAGCGCAGGCATGCTGGCCTTGGGCGTTGCCCTTGGCGGTGCAGTCGGCGCGGTTGCGGGCATCCTGTATGCGCCCAAGGCCGGAAGGGAAACGCGGCAAGATCTGAGCCAGCGCAGTTGCGACGCTTGGGGGAAAATGAGGGACAATGTCTCCACCACCGGGCACAGATTGGTTAGCGCAGTCGAGGAAAAAGGCTCCCGAGTATGCACAGCGGCCGAAAAGGGCGTTGATGCGGCCAAGCAATCGCTCAAGGAAACATCGGATTCAGGCGAAGAAAGCGCCTAAAAAGGCGTACAAGTTCAGCGTGATGGACTCGTAAAAAGTCCATCACGCTCTAAGAGAGGGCTAGGTAAAAACACAGATATACAAGGAGTAGTGTTTTTTTCGGCGCCATCAAGCCTCATTGGTAAGGATTTCCTTATGGAAGGATACATCACATTTGGTCAACTGGGCCTGCTGATTCTTTTCCTGCTGCTACTGGTAGTGGGCGGTTATGTCATTGTCACTCTGAAAAACGTCAACGCCGCAGTCAAGGATATCGGGGCAATCCTTAAAGAAAATAAGGACGCTCTCAAACTGGCTATTCCCAATATCGCCATGGCCTCGGAAAATGTGGTTGCCCTCACCGGCGAGTTGCGGTCCGGCCTTGGCGAGGCAAGCCGGGCCATTGAAACCGCCGATCAGATAGCGACCTACGCGGTGATCATTGGCGAAGTGACTAAGGCGCTGGTCGGCGTCTTTTCCTCCGCCAAAAAATAAGGCACAGAGAACGCTAAGGGTCGGGGAAAGAATAAAGTATTCGAATAATGCGCCGGATTTTGGTTCGGATACAAGGCGCTTTAACTGGTGAATATCAAGCATATTCACTAGTTAAAGCAACGCCGTAGCCGGGCCGTAAGACAAGCAGAATTGGATAATTATTTTTTTCCCGCGACCCTAATAACCCAACCAGGAGTCATTACATGAAATCAAGCATAAAGGATCAAGCAAAAGGATCGTTCCATCAAGTTAAAGGTAAGGTGAAAGAGGTTGCCGGCAAACTCACTGGCCAACCCGAACTGGAAGTTGACGGCAAGGCTGAAAAAAACGCCGGCAAGGCCCAAGAAAAAATCGGCGAAATCAAGGAAGTTCTAGGGGAGTAACTCTATTTCTCAAGCAGACGAGGCATGACGCGTCAACCACTACAAGGAGCACGTCTCCATGCACCCACTGTATTATGCAGCCTTTGCTGCGGCCATTTTCGCCCTGCTGTTACTCTCTAGGCCTGAGTCCGCGTCAAAGGCCGACGCCCGTATCGAGTCGTTGGCCCGTAAAAACTATATTTTCCAAACCGTTCTCAATAACGACGACATTACGATTCAGGCTCGGAAGGGCCATGTTGTCCTGACGGGGCTGGTATCTGAAGAATCCTCCAAGGTGTTGGCCGAGAAGACCGTTGACGGTTTGCCCGGAGTGAAGAGCGTTGACAACAGGCTTGAGATCAAAGGCGCGCCTCCAATAGCCAACTCGGACGCCTGGGACGAGGACAAGGTGAAAGACGTCAACAACTGGATGACCAGTGAATAAGGTGCAACCGAAGCAGAACGTAAATAACCGGCCTGGTGCGCCGCGTCACTCACGCTACGGGGGCAACCGGTTGCTCGTCAGCGCTGGCGTTGCACAAGCCACAACGCAAAGAGGAAGAGAGTGAGCACTATAATCACCAAAGACAACACGCAGATTTACTACAAAGATTGGGGCGTTGGCAAACCTGTCGTTTTCAGTCACGGTTGGCCGCTCAATGCCGACGCCTGGGAATCCCAGATGTTTTTTCTTGCCTCCCACGGCTATCGCTGCATCGCGCATGACCGCCGGGGCCATGGCCGATCCGGCCAGCCGTGGAATGGCAATGAAATGGACGTCTATGCCGACGACCTAGCGGAATTGATGGACGCGCTCGACCTGAAAGAGGCCTGCTTGATCGGTCACTCAACAGGAGGCGGCGAGGTTGTCCGTTACCTCGGACGGCACGGCGGCGCACGGGTCGCCAAGGTCGTTTTGATGGGCGCTGTGCCGCCGTTGATGCTCCAGACCGAGGCTAATCCCGGCGGCCTGCCCATGAAAGTGTTCGATGATATCCGTGCTGGCCTTGCTGCTGATCGCTCGCTGTTTATCCAAGACTTGACCACCCCGTTTTTCGGCGCCAACCGCGAAGGGCACAAGGTAACCCAGGGCATGCGGGACGCGTTCTGGTTCCAAGGAATGCAGGGTGGGCTCAAGAACGAGTTCGATTGCATCAAAGCCTTTTCTGAAACCGATTTCACCGAAGACCTTAAAAAAATCGCTGTCCCGACCCTGGTTATCCATGGTGGTGACGATCAGATTGTGCCGATCATGGCCTCGTCGATGCTCTCGTCAAAACTGATCAAAAACGCAACGTTGAAAATCTATCCGGGTGCTCCCCACGGCCTGGCCGATACGCACAAAGACCTACTCAACGCCGATCTACTCGCCTTTCTTACCGCTGCCTAAAAGAGAAGTTTGGCCCCCCGGTTGGGACATCGCAGCGAAGGTTCATTCCAGCCATTGGAACAACTAACAACAAGGAGAATCAGTATGCCGCAATTCAGTACAGCCTTTTCAGGGTTGGCAAACGACAAGAAGCTCACCAACGAAGAACTGATCCGTGCCATCCGGTTCATGATAGCCTCTGAATACGAGGCGACGCAGTTGTACATGCAACTTGCTGAATCGACGGACAATAAGCTCGCCATCGCGGTTTTGAAAGATATTGCCGAGGAAGAGCTCGTCCACGCCGGAGAATTTCTTCGTCTCCTCAAGGAACTGGCCCCTGATGAGGATAAGCTCTATTCTAAAGGGGCAAAAGAGGTGAAGGAATTCATCAAAGATATGAAATAGCGCCAGCCCCAAATATTCACCCAATGAACGGAACCACCTGAAATGTCCAGGTTACCGTTGCCGCCTCACCCATCCCCCAAACCGGCAGCAGTCATAACGCTCCATTCCCTTCCCTATGCCGACGCTGCAGTCGACCAACGGAACAAGCTGTTCGTGGGAACAGAGCATGCTACTCACTCCTGGGGAAAATTATTACCACCGCCTCAGGTTTGCCGAGAAAACCGCACTCTTCACCAGTGATGGACTCGTAAAGAGTCCATCACATTCAGAGAGAGCTAAGTAAAAACAAAGATATACAATAGTCTGTTTTTTCCCGGCGCGAAAACGCACATAAGGCATGTCGAATGTAAGGAAAACCGCTGCGACGCAGTAGATCGGAGTTTTTACGCCGCCATCAACAATGCCGAACAGATCTGGAATCACACCTTCTACTGGAACAGCATGTCGGCGGCCAACCTCCGGAGGCATTGACGCAAAGAATTGAAACCTGCTTTGGCAGTGTCGACGCCTGCAATAAAAATTTGCGCCATCGCTGTTGGGCAGTTTGGCTCTCCCCGAGACCAGACGGATCGGCTAACCGTTTTTGCCCCACTGGCGCTCACTACGCTTTCATGGAGAATTATAATGAAACATCTCAATGTGGTTGCCCTGCTTTTCCTACTCCTGCTGTCCTCATGCGCCACCAAAGGCCAAACCGGCGCAGTGGGAGGGGCTGCAGGAGGAGCCCTCATCGGACAAGCCATCGGCCATAGTGCAGGGGCAACCTTGATTGGCGCGGCTGTGGGCGGCATGGCCGGCTACATCGTCGGCAATGAAATGGACAAATCAGATCGGGACAGGCTGAATCACACCTATGAGCAAGGGGCTTCCAACCAACGCTCGTCCTGGGTGAATCCGGACAGCGGCAACCATTACGCCGTAACCCCACAACCGGCCTACCAGGATTCGTCTAGGCGGGTCTGCAGAAAGGCTGAAATTGAAGTCGTCATCAACGGTAAACTGGAGAAAACCTACAATACGGCATGCCGCAATGAAAACGGGCAATGGGAGTTGCAACAATAACCCCCCCAGAGTTCTGGCCCGACCGGTAGTTGGGACCTTCTTTATCATCCACTCTACGGATAAAGTGTAACCTGCAGCATAATTGAGCTGTACTGTTCTGTTGCACGCAACGCCCTTTCGCACCTGAACGTCCTCGCGCTTAACGCCATATGAGGTTCATGCGCCTAAAATATCGCTATAAAATTTATAATTCAAAGGCATTCCTTTTAGGTGCGCGTCTTGCTCAAGAGAATGTATCGAGAAAAAATTAACCTATTCCGGGAAATTTTTAACACTTCTGGAAACAGTAAGACCCAATTTCACAACCTAACTTGATTGTCGACGGCACTCTTGCTAGCACCGATGTTTCTTCATGCAGTCCGATCCAGGTGGAGTCAATCTAACCCGTTCGACGGGCCCTCCACAGTGTGTTTGAAAAACACCACGTATCTCACGTAATTCACGATTTCCCCCATGCAACTGACAGCTTCGATCCTGGCTCAGGATGCGCCGCAGGTGTGTCCCTATGGTGCGCGTGCAGTTTGTAATCTTCAAGGTGTGGCAGATGACTGGGGAATATTTTTTTTGCCAGGCAATGATGCTCGGCAAAGAGCGTTGTCAAAAGTTATTCGATGGGCAGAGCATGCACCCGGTGCTTCTTCTCGCGAAAAACAAATATTTGGCAACACAAACAAGGAAACAGAACGGAGGGAACTATGAAGAAAAAAGTAATTGGTTTGGTTGGTGTCGGTTGCTTGCTGATGGCTGGACAGGCGTCTGCAACGCTGGTCGATGCGCTCGCCGGTTATCAGGGACCGCTGTATTTTGACCTGTCAGGGTATTCAAAAAGCCTCGACACAACGAAGATTCCTGAGGGAGAAACCTGGGGCGTCATCACGGTCAACGGTGTTTTCAAAGCGCAGGCTCAGACTGTTGCCAACCGTTTGTGGGCTTCCGATGACGGCGACCAAATCTATGGCGTATTTTACGGTCTTACCGACAATTACATGATGACCACCGACAACGGTTTCAGCATTGGGCAACAGGGTGGTGGTTTTACCCTGTATTCGGTCGCTGGCGATGTTGACCTGTTGCAAGGACCAGGAGCCCGTAGTCTTGACGGGGAAGGATATACCGGCATGGGGAGTAATGTTTTGCTCAAGGGCGTTTTTGATAGCGGTGTAGATCCGGCAAATACCCTTGTGACCATCGTCCAGACGGTATTGGGCAATAAGTCGCCTACCTCTGGTGAAGGCATCGGTTACGGCTCTTTGACAACCGGCTCACTGTACTCCCAGCTCAATTCCAATATGATTGTGGATTCTTCTGGCGGCGTGCATGACATGCTTTTTTCCTTCAACGTGCTGGAACTCGATACTGATGGCGAAACAGCTGAGTGGAGCCAAAGTTTAACCGACCCGCTGGAGGCTCATACCGCCCCGGTCCCAGAACCGGCCACCATGCTTCTGTTTGGCGCAGGCCTGATGGGCCTTGCATTTGTGGGCAGAAATTGCCGCAAATAAACCGTGTAATGTAACGCGCGAAAAAAGGAACCGAAGACAACCGGTTCCTTTTTTTGTCTGTGCAGCCGCCTCCATTGTGGTTAACGGCCTCCACTGCTCTTCTATCTGGCTGGCACAATCCCACGGTGGATTATTATTCGACAACGCCGCCATAGGCGATGCGGTGGCAATGCTGTGATGCAGAGCAATGGCATGGCCGCCGAAAAGCGTCAAGAGAGAAGAACCATGTCCCACAACGCCCCATCAACTCCGTGCAATATATTGCAGGCATCCTCAACGCCCGCAGAATCTGGGCAAAAGGATCAAGACGGAAAATTTCATTTTCCCGGATCGTTGTCTTTGCATGCGAAACGACTGATTAAGGGAGAAAATATCCAAGATTACGATGCCATGCACCGGTTGCGCTATCAGGTGTTTTGCAATGAGGTTCATTTCCTCGATCCGGATCATTATCCTGCTGGCCTGGAGATTGACGACTTCGACGCTGTCTCCGAACACTTTTTGGCCACAAGCGCGAGTACCAACGATGACGTCATCGGAACGGTGCGTCTGGTCAGATGGTCAGAACGGCATTCTTTTCCGACGGCCCGTCACTTTGGCTCACTGCTCCAACATTTGGATAACTTTGGCTTCCCGCTTCATTCCACCGCCGAGATTTCGCGACTCTGTATTTCCAAGCAATATCGTAAACGACTCAAGGACGGTTTACTCGGTTTGGACGGGTATGAAGAAAGTGGCGACCGTCGGAGACGATACCCGGAAGTCATTCTCGAACTGTTCAAAGTCATGTATCTCGCCAGCAGGTTTGACCTCGGTATCACCCACTGGATCGCCACCTTTGAAGATTCGCTGTACCGGTTGCTGAACCGATACGGCATCCATCTCGAACTTTTGAGCACCGAGGAAATCGATTACTACGGCAAGGTCAAAATCTACGGTGCCTCGATACCCCAGATCCTGGAAGCGATGAAAATGCAAAGGTATGAATTCTACACTTTTTTTTGCGAACCGTGTGCTCGTCACTGAACAGGAACGTCGTCCCGGTGTTTTCAGCGTTGCAGGTTTCCAGTGACACGTCATCCCGTGCCGATAAGTGATGACGCCGTTGTACTCATGTATTAGCCACAGGAGAAGAAAATGAAAACACAGGAAGAAGGCATAAAAATAGTCGCTGAAATTCGCAGGAAGCTGGTGCTGATTGAACGAAGAAAAACCCTAAAAATACTGACGACAACAGCCCCAGAGCAGCTTGTTACTCATGGAGAGCAGCAATTGCTGAAAGCCTTTCAGCGCGCCGCGCGCCGTGTTCCAGCCTATCGAGAAATCCTCAAAAATGCTGGCTGCTTGCCTGAGCAGGTGACCTCGATTGCCGCATTCAAAAGCCTGGTTCCCCTGATTACCAAGGAAGACGTCTTCCCCAAATACAGTATCAAGGAAATATGTTTGGACGGCAGCATCGGCAGAATCCGTAGCGCCATGTCAAGCTCCGGTTTCTCCGGAATTTTTTCCTTTGGCATTAATACGCACGATAATCAACGAAATGCGGTCAAAGCTATCGATACGGCGCTCGATTACATCTTTCACACCTCCCGCAAAAAAACACTGTTTATCAATAGCCTGCCCATGGGCGTGCGCGTGCCGACATCGCTGCCGGTGGCCGACACCAGCGTTCGCTGGGACATGGCTTTGGCCATTTTTCGTCAATTCTCATCAGAATTCGATCAGATCATCATCCTGAGCGATCCACATTTTCTTAAAAAAATATTGGAAGAAGGAATCGAGCAGGGCATTGATTGGAAGCACGAAAACGTCCATCTGATCACAGGCGAAGATTGGATGCCTGAGACTTTTCGTAGCTATCTCGGCAGTCTGTTGGGCACGGATTGGGAACGGATGGACCGGGGCGTCATTGGCGGCACCATGGGAGTGGCGGAACTTGATCTGAACCTCTTTCATGAGTCACAGGATTCCATCCGCATTCAACGAGCCGCTCTTGCCGACAGCCAGCTGCGCTATGCGCTCTACGGGCAAGGCTGCGAGGTGCAACCGACGCTCTTTCATTACTATCCACATCGCACCTTTCTCGAGGTGAGTGCAAGTGGGGACGGATCTCCAGAACTGGTTGTCTCCATGCTCAGCGACGCCTTGCTGATCCCATTGATGCGCTACAATGTCAACGATATTGCAAGGCTATATTCGTACAATGAATTAAAAACAATTTTGCAGGATTGCGGATACGGGCATCTCTGTCCGGAACTCAAGTTGCCTCTGGTCGCGATCGGCGGCAGAAAAAACCGGGCGCTGGTTATCGGCAACACCTCTCTTGCCCCCGAAGCGGTCAAGCAGGGAATCTACGCCGATTTTTCTGTGGCCGCCCTCACAACCGGCTATTTTCGGCTCAGTGTCCAAGAGAGCTGCTTCCTCATAGAAATCCAGTTGCGCCGAGGCGTTGTCTCCTCACCGCTGCAGGAAAGAGCGTTGCGAGACGCTATAGAAAAATATGTCCCGGTTGCATTCCGCCTCCAAGCATATCCCTACCAAAGTTTCCCCTATTCAATGGAACTCGATTACGAGCGAAAATTCAAAAATAGCTAAAAGCACAAGGCCTCGCTTCCCCAAGACTTTCAGCCAGAGGACCTGATGGTGGGCCAGGTGGAAGGGGTTTGGGCCCTCAATCCATTCTTGTTTCTGCCAATAAGCCGAAACTTTGAGAGCCAGAGACAAACGCTCAATCTGGTAGGGCGGCCCTCTAAAAAGGAAGGCTGTGGGTTGGTTTGTTATTCTATGTGCGCTTGCGCCGTTTTGAGGGCGAGCTCTTTATCCTTGGTAAACAGCCGCCATTTCATTTCCGAGGAATGAATCCCGGCTTTCTTGTCCTGGCCTCTACAGTAATACCAGTGGCCAAAACGTTCGACAGTGGAAAAAGGGTGATTTTCTTCGCAGAGAAGCCCGCATGGATTGATTGTTTTAAAATAGAGCGTTTCATCTGGATCTTCATCGTACGATAAATTTTTCGGTAAGACGATTTGCGATACATCCACGCCTTCTGCTTCTTTTTCATCCAGCCAGTCTGCTATATTCATTCTGTTCTTTCTCCCTTGGTAGCTTGTCCAGGATATCGTTGAAATTCACAAAGTCATGTTTTTACGTTTCACTTTGACGGCATGGTCAATTCCTAAAGGAGCGTTGCATTCTATTCCCATGCGCATCATTTTTTCTCGGCATGCAACGCTTCGAAACCGAAAATAACGTCGAACAGCTCCTCGTCGATGCTACTCTGGCGCAAACGGTGGAATGTTCCTTTAAGCTCTTCAAGCAATTCGTTAATATTTTTGTCGGCTCGCTGCATTGCTGCCAGGCGGCTCGCGTTCTCACTCGCCAGCGATTCTGCGCAGGCCCGAAAAAGCGACACAAAAAGATATTCACCAATGAGCACCCGCAAGGTCGCGATGTCGCTCCCCATGATCTCGGGTAAATATTTCGTTGGCCAGGAACGCTTGGCCAGACTGTATTGCCACTCCTCGTCCAATGGCAGCAGCCGCTGGCTGACCGGTGAATAGACGGACCCTGCATGAGGCCGGTTGTAGAAAAGGTACAATTCGGCATTTTCATCCAGGCTGAAACGTGTCCCTCCTTCCAGGAGAATTTTTCCAACCAGTGGGGTGATGGCTTTGACAGAGTTTGGCACATTGAAGAGTCCTTTTAACTGCAGATCCGCATCCTCCAGGCGGGCATGGACACGCTCGCCGACCGCCCAGACCTCGGCTCGGATCGGCAGCCGCTTCAACGTCTCCACTGCATAATCGGCCACCACATCATTAAATTGCCCAACTAATCCCTGGTCCGAACCGAAAACGACTGCGGTGATTATCTGAGGGCTTTGGGATCGCATCCCTTGAACAGGCAAGGACGCCGTCCCATTTTTGCGTAAGCATGCGCCTAAACCAAGCTCCACAGTGGAAAAATAATCGGTCAAAGCGTGTACCGATTTTTCGTATTGGCCAATGCTCGAAGCAGCCATTGCCTTCATGGTGCGAACAACCGACTGGAGATCTTCTGCACTCTCGATCTTGCGGCGCAAACTTGCGGTGGTGTCGCTCATTGCTTCTCCTGGAATCGTACGTGAGTGTCCAAGTACCCATGCGCTCCTTGTTTCATTTCAACCCGACACCATGGCTTCGCGCACACGTGCCAGGCGGCTTTCAAACATTTCCCTGTCGTATGGTGACTCGATGCTTCGTTCGGCGAGCTCGGCGATCCATTGTACTTTTTCATGGATCATCCGTCGCCGACTTGGGTTGGTTGTCTGACGGGCGATAGTGAGCAACGCGCCGAGCTGTCGGGACATGATGGCGACGTTACCTCGGGCATTCTGCCGAATCTGGTCGAAGGCCTCAGCAAAAAAGCTCTCGAAACTCGGGCCTTTTGCTATCAGGCGCAACGTTCCATGGTCTAGGCGGTGGGTGGCCACAATCCGTCGGTTGGCAAGTCGGACCAGAATCGCGGTGAGATAATCCACACACATCACCGCCGTGGTTGTGTCGTTGATGCCGGGCGACAATGCTTTCATGGCGATATCCACAATCTGCCGAATCCCAAAGGCAACATCGTACTCCACTGTGCGTTGACGGCTGATAACATAAAGAGCATTCACCTTTGTCGTCATTGCATCGTCCAGAATATCCGGGTTGGCCACCGAGACAAGCGGCCTGCCCTCGACGACAAACTCCCCTATGCAGTATTCCATCCGCAGGATCGTTCCGTAATTCTTGGCCACACGCAAAAGTGCGTCTGCATCGAAACTTTCGAGGTACCCCCCTTTTCGAGCCGGGATGGCAACCCAAGGCTGATTGGCAAGAGATGCCCATCGGTCGCTGTCCTCATTCTCATCCTCCCCTGCGGTCAACTCCTCGGGAAACAAGTGTTCCACGGTCTCGATAGTCTCCTGCGCGGCCCCGGCAATAATGCTCGACGCCTGGATCGACGTCGAAATGTGGTGAATGAAGTAGATCAAAAAAGCTATTCCAACGAAGGCAAGGATCAAGCCGGCCAACACTGCCAACGAAGGGACGAACGTTTGTTCATCGCCCCCCCGGATGGTCCGGAGCACCACCAGGCAGTACGCGAATATACCGACGAACACCCCCAACACTACCTGGTTGACGCGATCACGCATGAAAATGCGGATGACCCGTGACGTGTATTGACTGGAGGTCAGAGAAAGGGCGACAAGGGTGATGGAAAACACCACTCCGGCCACCGTGATCATCGAGCTGGCGACAGCGGTGAGCAGGCTGCGAGATCCGGCCGCACCGGCGCCGAAGAGCAACGGCCACCGTTCAACGATATGTAGGTCAACGGTCGCATCAAGAGTTATCAAGACGGTAGCGAGTAGAACAGCATCCAACACCATCATGGCGGGGATGAACCAGAAGCTCGACCGTATTTCTTGCCACCAGTGGCGTAGTCTCGTGAGCATACTTGTCTTCTCCTCCCTTGCAGAACCTGATGGTCTTTTTACGAGTCCTTTATGGCTTGGGTTCGTTCCTTCTTCAGTGGCTCCTTTTGGGTCGGAGGGCTTGATTCGGGTGTGAACTCCTTGAGCGCGTTCCGGGCGAGGTCGAGAATGACTGCTCGATCCTCTGCAGTCAATTTCTCAGCAGTATCCAATCGCGTGCGAACTTCCACCGGAATGTCCGCTGCCGACGCCTGCACGGCTCCCTCGGCCTCTTTCATCCGTTCAAGCGGCACATTGTCGAAGAGTTCGGCGATTAAGGCGAGCAATACGGCGATTTGCGCCGGTACGGAGACAGGGGTTGATTCCGGTTGCTTCAGGCAGGAACGAATCCTCCGTCCGTGTTCAATACTTTTACGGGTATCAGCATCCAGGCGGGCCCCGAACCGCGAAAAGGTTTCGAGCTCCTCAAACTGTGCATAGGCCAGTTTGAGATCGCCTGCCACCGCACGGTAGGCGGCCCTTTGCGCTTTGCCTCCAACCCGCGAAACGGATTTGCCGACATCGACCGCCGGCAAGACACCCAATTCGAACAGTGCCGGGGAAAGGTAAATCTGCCCATCGGTAATGGAAATCAAGTTAGTCGGGATATAGGCGGAGATATTTTGCGCTTCGGTTTCTATGATGGGCAAAGCCGTGAGAGAGCCGCCGCCGCGTTCCGGACTCAAATGGGTGGCCCGCTCAAGCAGCCGCGAGTGAATATAAAAAATATCACCGGGAAAGGCTTCCCGCCCAGGCGGACGGTGCATCAAAAGTGAGAGCTCACGGTAGGCGCGGGCGTGGTGGGTGAGGTCATCATAGACGATCAGCACGTCCTGGCCCGCTTCCATGAAATACTCGGCAATGCTGGTGGCCGCGTAGGGCGCAATATAGGTAAGGCCCGGAGGATCGTTGCCCTCGGTGACGACCACGACGGTGTACTCCATGGCGCCCTTTTCCTGCAAGGTAGCCACGGTTTTGGCCACGGTGGATGCACGCTGGCCGATGGCGCAATACACACAGCGAACCTGCTGGTCACGCTGATTAAGAACGGTGTCAATGGCGATAGCGGTTTTACCGGTCTGGCGGTCGCCGAGAATCAGCTCGCGCTGACCGCGGCCAACGGGAATGAGCGCATCAATAACCTTGAGACCGGTCTGGAGGGGGACAGTGACAGGCGCACGGTCCATGATGGCGGCGGCAGGCCGTTCCACGGGCAGGCGATGGCTCGTGATCACTGGCCCGTTGCCATCGAGAGGGCGGCCAAGGGGATCGATAATACGGCCCAGCAAGCCCTCGCCCACGCCCACGTCCGTAACTCGGCCTGTTCGCTGGACTTCATCGCCGGCCTGCAGATGCCAGTATTCACCAAGCAGAACCACGCCAATTTCATCCGCGTCCACGTTGAACGCAATCCCCAAGACATCACCGGGAAACACCACCAGTTCATCGAAACCTACGCTTGGGAGGCCAGACACCTTGGCAATGCCGGTGGCGACACTGGTGATTGTTCCCACTTCCCTTGGCACCAGTTGCGGGGTAAACGCTGTTCGCGCTTGGCCTATCACGCTAAAAGTGCTGTCGAGTACCTTCTCGAGGCTTTCAGGTTCCCTGTTCATGGGCTTTGGGTTTCAATCGTGGAGTGTTCATGCCCCGGTTCCCCTTTGGGTTCGGGCCCAGCCTTGTCTTTCAGCAGTTCGTCGATCCCTTTTTCCAGCGAAGCCAGGTAATCCGCAATACTCCACGCCACCTTTTGCCCATTGGTTGCGAGTTCAATGCCGCAGATCAGATCAGGTGCGGTTTCGAACTGGATGCTGATTTCAGCCGAAAAAAGGGTGTTGATTCCTTGGTGCATAGCTTCCCGTTGCTCGGTAGGCAGGTCAAAGGCACTGCGAACAATCAAGGCGTGCGCATTTTCTTTAAGCGCCTCGGCAAAGCCTTCTTTCGCCTTGCTATCCATCTCCTGTAATCGTTGCAAGAGCACTGCAACCAGACGTTCTTCCAAGCTGGTTGCAGCAAGATCCGCCAGCGTCTTTCGGGTGATGGCAAAGACTTCCTGCCGGGTCCGTTGCTGAATGGCTTGCTTCAGATCACCGGCTTCGGTTCTCAACGCCTCTTGCCGTTTTACCCGCAACGTTTCAGCCGCCTGCCGCGCTTCGTCAAGAAGTCGCTGACGTTCAACCTGCGCCTCGTCGGTCGCTTTGCGAAACAGATCATCGCGTTGTTGACCAAACTCCTTATTCTTCTGCTGGAAGGCATCGCGCTCCTTGTGGGCTTCGGCCTTTTTGGCGTCGGCATCCGCCAGCTCTGCGGCAATCCGTTTCTCCCGCGCATCGATGGCATGGAGGATCGGCTGATACAGAAAGCGTTTCATCAACCATACCAGAATGAGAAAGTTGAGTATCTGGGCGCCAACAGTGAACCAATCGATAAGCATGGGGTTATTTCCCTGTGGTTTGGGCGATGACGTGGTTCCAAAAAGGGTTGGCGAAAATGAGAATCATCGAGACCACGAAACAATAGATGGCTGTGGACTCGATCATCGCCAGTCCCACGAACAAGGTCCGGGTTATCGTGGCGGAGGCGTCAGGTTGCTGAGCCAGTGAAGTCAGCGCCGTCGCAACCGCCCTGCCTTCCGCCAGTGCCGGGCCCAAACAACCAAAACTGGTGGTGATGCCGGCGATGACAATGGATGCCACTGCGATAATCGTCATATTGTCATACATAAAAGCTCCTTTCGTGGTCGTTGTTCTTTCACTCTTTTTCTTGCGCCTCGGGTTCAGGCGAAGGCTTGCGAACTCGCGTGGCGGCGGCGATATACACCGCAGCCAGGATACTGAAGATATAGGCCTGCACCATGCCGGTCAGCAAACCCAACACGGTCATGACAATGGGAAAGAGGAAGGGCGTGATGGTCAGCAGTATCCCGATAATCATCGCCCCGCTCATCATATTGCCAAAGAGTCGGATCGCCAGGGCCAGGGTGCGTGAAAGTTCGCTGATAATGTTAAACGGCAGCATGATGACCGTCGGTTCAGCGTAGGATTTGAGATAGCCGCCTAATCCTTGTTCCTCAATGCCGAAAAACGGTACAGCCACGAAAACGCAGAGCGCAAGTGCGACAGTCGTCGAAAGCGATCCGGTTGGCGGCTCATAACCGGGAATGATCGTGCAGAGGCTGGCCGCGGCGACAAAGAGAAAGAGCGTGCCCAGAAAGCCGAGATATTGTCGTGGTTGACTCAGCCCCACCTCTTCGATTTGTTTCTCAATGCCGGTGACGATAATTTCCACAAGGTTCTGCCACTGGGAACGGTGCAATCCTCTGGAAAGTCGGCGCGTGATCAGGTACGAGCCGACCGCCAGCACCAGCATCAAACCCCATGTGTAGACAATGGTGGCATTGAGCTTGAAAAACCCGTACTGCCAGAAAATGATTTGATCAGGACTGAGACGCATGGTCGACCTCTTTACCGGAAATGTTCTGGGCAGTAACCGGTGCTGCCGTAAGCCGGATAACGATAAAACGCGCGAGAACAAAGCCCAGGCAACAGGCCAGCAATCTCTGCCAGTGACCGCTGCCGACATAGTAAAATCCGGCCAGGGTAATGCCCGTTCGTAACAACAGGCTGCCAAGTAACCAGAACGACGGCCGTTGGGACGAAACCGCCTTGCGAACCGTCCACCACAGACCGCCAAAAAACAGCGCCCCCAAGACACATCCTGCGGTTGCCGCCAGCACCAGTGGCAACATCAAGGTTTCATTCATCCGCCTTCTCCTGTTCTTCCCGCATCGCCTTTTCTTCCTTGGCCACCCAATGCCAGGCATTGAAACAGCCAACGATGAGGCCAGCCACCAACAAAGCCAATGTCCAGGCATGTTTGCCCGCATGGTATTTGTCCAACCAGAGCCCAAGGGCTGCGCCAAGCAGCGTCGGTACAACCACCGACCAGCCGACAAGCCCCATCATGCCGAGGCCAAACCAGACCCCTGGTGTGGGATTACGCCGGGCCTTAAGCTTACGATCCGCCTTAATGCCAACCTCCTCACTCAACGGCGTCCGGTCCTTTATGTCTTTATCTTCCGGTTCACTCATGCTGAAACTCCGCCAAGCGACGAATAAGACCACTTTCCATTTTTGCCATGACCGAGCGAACGCTCTGTTCACGTTCATCAAGGGTTAGAAATTCCGCCTCCACCTTCTCCCGCAATTGGCCGAGATCCGTGCCGCCAATGGCATTGCGTACCGAGACGAGCACATTCAATCCGTTCTTGACCAGGACCCCTTCGTCCACAGCCACGAACACTTCACCGTCCGCCTCGGTTTCGAAAATCAAAATGCCAGGAACAAGTGCTGCAACGCAGTCCAGTCGATGCGGCAAAATGCCAAACGCCCCTTGTCGCGTCTCGGCCACGATGCGAGAGACGTCATTTTTTTCAGCAAAGATCTGAAACGGTAAAAGCACCTTAAGATGCATGCGTGTCGGCTGCATGTTCGACCTCTGGTTCTTGTTTCAGTTGCGAATTTAACGGCTGCGGTTCAGGTTGGGCGTCGCGCTTGGTGGCAGGCCTGTCCGATGGGGCTTTTTTCTTCGCCTCGGCAATCGCCCCAATCATATAGAGCGCACTCTCCGGAAAGTCCTTGAATTCATCGTGGAGAATGCGTTCGCAGCCGTCGAGGGCATCATCAAGGCTCACGAATTTTCCTTTGAGGCCAGTGAACTGCTCGGTTGTAAAAAAAGGTTGGGTGAGAAAACGCTCCAGGCGGCGGGCGCGGGCAACCACGTTGCGGTCCTCGGGCGAAAGCTGTTCAAGGCCGAGCA
>JAQUEZ010000188.1 GCA_028684915.1 Desulfobulbus sp. | reverse complement strand
CTTGCTCATAGCTGCGCACAATCGAGCCCAGGGCCTGGCAATGGCGCTTGACGCCCTCTTCGATGGCTTCCTTGGCCTGGCGCTCGCCCCGGCTGAGGATCACCCACCGCGCCCGCTTGCCGCCCAGATCCGCCAGTTGGCTGTCGCTGGCCACCTCAAAGGTGGTGGTGAAGGTCTTGCCGGTCTGGCGGGCGAACATGCCGATTTTGAACCGGCTGTCGTTGCCGGCCCACCGCTGCTGATAGGGATAGAACAGTTCAGATCCCATAGACCCGCTTGATCTCGGCCTGCAGTTGTTCCGGGGTCATGGCCTGGGATGGCTCGCCCTGGCCTTGTTTGTTCAGCTGCTCCAGCATGGCCATGGCCTGCTGCAGCTCCTTGATCGCCGCCAGGGTCAGCGCGCCCGGCTGCTGGATCAGGGTGGCGATCTTCTGCTGCAGAGCCAACTTGAGGCCATCGATCATGTTGGCCGGATCAGCCGGCGGCGCCATCTCGTTGGTCGCTGGTCTCTCGGCAACGCCGCTGCGCTGCCGGGCCTCCTGCTCAATCACCTGGCCCGAGCCCACCAACGAGGAAAAGGCATAGGCCTTCTGGGGATCCTCCTCGTTGATCACCGACTCGATCAGCTTCGCTTTCGCGAGCATCACCCCACGCCGCACCGAGACCTGGGCCTGGCGATACTCCCGCCGCCGGTCCGGCCAGGAAGGGGTTGAATCGGCGGACCACCGTTTGAGCTGGGTGACGGAGACGCCCGTGCGTTCGGCCACCTGCTCAAAGGTGAGGCCGTCGAGGATGTACAACTCCTCGGCAGCCTCAATAGTCTCCCATCCGTAGGACTCGGGCATCTTTTTAACTCCCCGCCATCCCCAGGGCGCGTTTCAGGGCAGAAATGTCTGCCAAAAGGCCCAGGTACTCGGCATGCTTGCCGGCCAGCTCCACCGCTTGCGCCGCAGCCTGGTCCGGCCTGATCTCGGTCAGGGGCACAAAGGGTTCAAGCGCCGCCCGCACGGCAAAGATGTCGCCCTGCATCGAGGACTCCAGCTCCCGCACCCGGCTCTCTTTCTCCGCCAACAGGCCGCGTCTGGTCAGCCGTTCGTTATCCAACATTTCTGCCTCCTTTGAGCAGGTGCCCGTCGATCCGGTCGACCAGCTTGGTCATGGACTGGGTGTTGAGGTGGATGATCCCGGCCAGGTCGTTGGCCAGCTTCTCATAGCCCTGGACCAGGATGACGTTGTTCTCGTAGTTGCGGACCACCTCTTCAAACCGCTTCTCCTGGGCGGCCAGCATCTGCATCACCATCTCGCGAAAGCCGGTGATGTCTTCGCGGTGCTTGATCTCGCGGTCTGCTTCCAGTTGCACGGCGGACAATCGCATCCGCTCGGCCCGGCGATGGTCAAGGTACATGAAGGCCATGATCACGGTCGGGGCCAGCATGCAGACGATCAGCAGTCCCGGTGCGCCCAGAGTGGTGATCAGGGTGTTGATGATGCTCAGTTCTCCGTTCAACGGGGTCTCCTTTGCTCATGGGTTTGCTGACAATCCACACAGCGGGTGCAGCCTTGGGCCGCCTTGCGCCGGGCCTCGGGGATGGGTTCGCCGCAGTCCTCGCACTCCAGGGCCGACTCGCCCTGGGGCATGGCCTCCTGGCAGCGCTTGAGCGCCAGGCGGTCGAAGTGTTCACGGCTGGCTTGGGCGTGATCCGCTTCGTCCATTACCGGCCAGCGAGTTCCAGCCGGGCCGCAGCCGTCTCCCGGACGATCTCAACGATCTCCCGCACCACCACCACCTTCTGGGCGCCGCTGGAGTCAACGCCCAGTTGCTCCACGATCCGGGTTTTGATCAACAGCGCCAGGTCGTTGACTGACGCTCGGGTTGCCGGGTCCAAGTTCAAAGCGTTGAGCTTGTCCGCGATCACCTGATCAATGATCGAGGCCGGCACGCTCTCGCTGTCCTCGCCAAGCACCGCCAGCACAGCGGTGGCAGCGGTATAGGCGGGAAGCGCCGTATCGGGCCGGGCGGTAAAGGCAAGCCCCACGGCCACGCGGAGGGTGGCCGCCTCAACAGCGTCCACCTTGCCGTTGCCCAGGGTGGAAGCGCCCTTGTCGGCAAAACAGGCGGTAAGCGTGATCAGCAGCAGGAGTGCCGCCAAGACAAAGGCCAGGATGGGCGCGAGTTGCTTGAAGCGTTGTGCGGTGAACAGTGGGTGCATGGTGTCTCCTTGGGGTTGAGTGATGGTTCAGATGCGGGCGAACACGCCCGGAAAGTCTTCGTGCTGCCGCCAGTTCTTGTAGTGGAGGTACTGTTCGCCGTTCTGGCACTTCACCAGGAGGCGCGGCGGCCGTTTACGCAAACAGATCAAGGTGGTCTCCAGAGTTTTGGCGCCCATGGCCCCGTCCTCGGACAGATCCGGGTACAACCGTTGGCTGGAGTTAAGGGCGTTGAGCGCGCGTTGCAGGAACTTGACCCCGTTGCCTGGTCCGCAGTTGACCGAGGCCTCGAACAGTTCCTCAGCCACCTCCGGGCTCACCGGGTCGATCTGGTGGCACTGCAGCGGCTGCCAGAACTCGTTGAAGTAGAACTCCCGCACCAAGTCGGTCAGCTTTGGTTCCAGGGACAAAGCCTGGCCCGCTTTGCGGCAGGCGTCGATGATCGGCCAGCCTGGCCACTGGGGATGCTTGTTGCGGGCAATGCCCATGTAGGTCTCGCCGCCCGTGTCTTTGGGGTTGTTGGCGTAGCCCTGCTCATGTTGCATGGTGGTCGCGAATGCGTTGGCAAAACTCATGGTCCCTCGTCATGGGTAAGGATCTCAACCCCAAGACGGGGCGGGCTGCGAGACCCGCCCCTGTCCCAAGGAAAAGGAGAATGCATGGCTTGTCCGAGCCATGGTGACGATGGAAATATAGGGGAGATGGGAGGGAGCTATAAGGCTGCGCGAATACAGCGCTAAAATTACATAGAAACTGAGCAATTTCTGGTAAATAACTCGATTTCTCTGCTCTTTGTCGTTGATGCGTCCGATTGTTTAATGTTATACATTATTCACCAACAAGGAACGCAACCCAAGGAGCAAACAATGACCATCCAGAAATTTGAATTTAACACCTTAGCCATGGCCACCCGGTTCACCGAACGGGCCATCAAACCAATGGACATCATTCTGGGCGACAACGGCCTATTCTGGGTGGTTACCCTGGCCGACGGCGAGCGGTTGGTCAGAGCCGGTTACGAAAGAGCTGAATAAAAGGAGGAGAGCATGATCAAAGGACGCGGCGGCGCTGGACGCGGCCAAGGGCGAAAGCCCGTGGATGTGACTTTAAAGAGGGAAGTAAAGGCCATCCGCCTCCCTGCCTGGATCTGGCAATGGATCGATCAGCAGGAGAATGACCGGGGGCATGTGATCGAGGAAGCGCTCAAACAGCACTACCAGATCAGCCTTGGTGATGAACTGAAGGACGTTGAACAAGGCGAGCAATAGGTAAACTTACCTATTGAAAATTCGAAAAAATCCGTTCTTGTCAATACCACAAATCCATGCTAGAGACTTGAGGTCATATTTTTTCACAAAGAATCAGAAAACTTTACACGTAGTGCCCTGATCCACATTTCCGAGAGGTGTTCATGCTTACCAGGAAATCAGCGGTGGCTTTGCTGTATTCTGTCATTCTGTCCATCTTCATTGCCACTCTGTCATTTGCTGCAGAGGCTGTGCCCGTCAAAGTCGTCAGCGTCACCGACGGCGACACCATTAAAGTTGTCGCCAACAACTCCCAAATCAAAATCCGCCTGTATGGTATAGACGCCCCGGAAAAATCGCAACCGTTTGGGCAGGCGTCTGCCGCTGCGCTCAAGAGTTTAATAACTGGTCGAAACATTACCGTAGAGAACATTGACCAAGATCGCTATGGGAGAACGGTCGCCCTGGTGTTTGCAGACGGCGCCAGCGTTAATCAAGCCATGGTGCGGGCCGGGTACGCCTGGGTGTACTCGCAGTACTGCACGCTCTCGTTTTGCAGCAACTGGTCGCAGAACCAGCAGTCTGCTCAGTCGGCCCAATTGGGACTCTGGAAGGATGCCGCCCCCATGCCGCCGTGGGAATGGCGCCATGGCGGTGAGCAGCAGTCGACCAATGCACAAATCAGTGCTCCCGTGGAACAACCCACTCACAACGATGTCGCTGGTGTGTTCCATGGCAACCTGAGAAGCCACAAATTTCATCGATCAAGTTGCAAGGATTACAACTGCAAGAACTGTACAGTTGTCTTTCGGTCAAGAGAGGAGGCTATTGCGGCAGGATATTCGCCTTGTGGCAACTGCAGGCCGTAATCCTTAATGGCTTAAATTTATTGGAATAACTGAGCCTTTCGCTTGGGTATTGGGGGATAGATTGGCAATACCTATTAAGGACAGCACATTCTTGGCTCAAGATGACAGAGCTTTGGCATTTAACTGCCACAGGAGAGATTATGGCCCGTCGTTTAATCGCAGCAACAATATCAGTCTTCATTGGACTCGTCGCAGTTGCTCTTTGGAATTATACTACGGTATCTCGGCCTGCCTCACAAGCGATCTCAGTCGATCCAAGGAACAAAGGTGTGGATATATTTGTTCATTACAAGTGGTTTACAGACCCTAATATCTTGGTGTTTGACCTTCGCAGTGTCTCTGGAAATAACAGCCCAGCTGATGTCACTCGCACCCTGTTGCAATCAGCAGAAATCCTAAAGAACAATAAAATCAACCTTGTCATCCTTTCTTGTAAGGGCAATCCGAAATTCATGCTGAAAGGGAATTATTTTCACACTTTAGGTGCAGAGTATGGCATTCAAAATCCTGTCTATACGCTCCGTACGTTGCCCGAAAATATTTACGACCTTGACGGCAAACAGGTATTCGGCGCATGGACGGGAGGGGTACTTGGAGTTATTGGCAAGCAAATGGAAGATCTAAATGAGCTTCATAGGCGGTGGTATCTGTCAGATCTTGCAACTGGCAATTAACTTTCACCCTAGCCGATACCGCTTCGCGGCGGGCTTAATTTAGGCGTTGGGCTTGACCACTGGAGACATAATGGAATTGGGTCGAAAACTTCTTGGTTATTTTGGCGCTGCACTTGTCGGTCTCATCATTGGCTACTTTGCTGGCAGGGAACATCTCAAATACGAAATGCGGATAACATTGCAATCAGCCGCGCAGGAAATGCAAAAGAGTTTAGCTTCAGCCTTCGCAGCCCCTCCTTCCACCAAGAAATCACAATCAACCACCCAGAAGATTCCTCCCAAACCCATTGAGGAGCCCCCCATCAGCGCTACCTTGGTAAAAAAAGGATTCCAAGGCTCAGACTACAAAGCCGGCATCCTTCAAGAAGCTATTACATTCTCCGTGTCCTTTGAAAATCTTACAGGCAAGGATATTCGTGCTTTCGATGGGGTTCTTATCTTTAACGACCTTTTAGACAATCGCGTAATTTCTTCATCTCTTGCAATCAACGAACATGTCAAAGCAAACTCAGCTCTAAAATGGGATGGTCAACTCGACTATAATCAATTTAAGGACTCACATAAACGTCTACGCAGTGAAGATCAAACAAATTTAAAGGTTACGTTTGCTGCTCGTAAAGTTCTTTTTTCAGATGGAACAACCAAGGAATTTGAATAAATGCTTAATATTACGTTCGAGTTTGCATAGCGCGAAAGCAGTACAAGTGCTTTAAACGCAGAATTACACAATCAACACCTCACCTGTTCACATTAGCAATGAACATATTGAGATTAAATAAATATTTTAGATTAACACCACCATTCATTTTAACTATTAATATTTTCACGTAATCTCTTTATACTTTTCATAAAAATTACATTTTTATATTGTTAGAAATAATCATTGCTTCTATCTGGATACAAAGCCAACAAAAATCTGCATCATATAAGGTTACCGCATGATTACCTATCAAGATTTTGCTTCAATACTAGATAAATTAAAGACAACTCCCAGCGAAAGCTTGGAAAGCGATATCCTCGAATTTAAGCTTTATTCATCTGAGCAATCATTACATAACGCAAAGGAGTTAGCCGAGGAGTTTTCTGCTCTTGCAAATCATCATGGTGGACATATTATCATTGGCATTCGCGACAGCTCAGATGTAAAAAATTGTTCATGGACAGATCAACTCGAAGGATTTCCCGTTGTCGACATACATACAACTCAAGAGAGATTATCTGGAAAATTAAGGCCAAAGCAACACCTGCAATTACACCAGTACATATTCGAAGAACGAAACTATTTAATTATCAGCGTTCCAAAGCGAATCGACAGTCTTGTTTCAACAACATCAGGAAAAGTTTGCATACGTGACGGAAAGTCTAGCAGAGCTATGGAGCCTGACGAGATATCAAGAGCAGTTAAAGCACTTCAAGACTATGACTGGAGCGCTGAATATATTGAAATGTCAATAGAGGATGCTTTAGACAAAAGAGCAGTCACAGAGGCCTACGAAGACTTTTCATCTCGACGTAAAGCTACAAATTCTACAACTCATGACTTCCTAGAGGCTATTGGAGTAACCGTAAATGGAAGGTTAACAAAATCTGGAATTTTGTTACTTGGGAAATCATCAATTATCAGAAACATACTTGGGAATTTTGAGTATAGATTTAGCCGGAAAACAAGAACAGGAAAATTAACGATCAATGATGTTTGGGATGATTGCCTTTGGCATACAATAAAACGAGCAAAAAAACATTTCGAAAGTTGCAATGTACCGGCTGAAATAGTATTCCAGAAAACTAAATACAGTGTACAACTCATTGACCGTATTGCTTTCCACGAGGCATTCCTGAATGCACTCGTTCATAGAGACTACTCAATTGATGGAATGGTTTCAATTGAATTTCTTGATGACAAATTAACACTAATAAGTCCAGGAACTTTCTATGGAGGTGTTCGCCCTGATAATATTTTTCGTCATGAACCTAGACATAGGAATAAAAATCTCGCTCGAATGTTGATGGAGTACCACCTAGTGGATCGCGCCGGTATGGGTGTTTTCCGTATGAGCCTCAACTCATTACGCTACGGCCGCGATTTCCCGACCTTTGAAGAGCAAGGGGATTCTGTAATCGTCACGATGCAAGCACAATATATTCGACCAGCAGTCTTTGTAGCGAGCGAAACTCACAAAGACGTTTGTGGAATCCCAGAATTTATGGTGCTAAATTCCGTCTATCAAACTGGTCTTGTACCAGCGACATCATTAGAAGCACGTCTCAGTAAAACTGAGGATAATCCGTGGGACAGCATACAACAGGCGGCACATCGTCTTCCCTATGTCCAACTCTGTGGCGATAAATCAGGAATTTATGTTCGAGTTCGCCCGGAATGGAACATTTTTTTCGACGTGCAAAAAACCTATCGATTATCTGCAGCGAGTTCAAAATATGTAGAACTTTTCTCATTTCTTAGAACCCACAAAAGTGCACCCAATAGCGATATAAAATCACTCTTGGGACATAACCACACCTCACAAACAAGCTCATTCCTTAGAGAAACGAAATTCGTGCGGCGCCAAGGTAAAGGTCCTAGCGCCACGTGGTCCTTGGTAGAAGTGGAACCTGTCCAAAAAAGTCAATAAACCAGACCGGGGGGTGGATTGCCCCCCTCGGGATCGAATTGCAGGAGCAGGCTTCAAACCACCTTAAGCTGCTGTTGCGAAGAGCCATGGTGGTGGACGTTTAAATTGCACAATAACGTGTTAAACATCAAACAGGGGAAGGATGTTGGCGCGCTTAGATAAAATGGCATTTATTTTTTTCAGACTTTTTACGCAGTACGAACTGCTCTAAAGGCTTATGCAATTTGCTTGTGTAGGCTCAGGTCGGCAGGTTGAGCCTGATTGGGATAAGTTTTCAAAGGAAGCAGGCAGACTGATTTTAGAAGATCCGAATGAAGAGCTACCGGCGGGTCAACTTCATCGGAAAAAACTACACTCCTATCGAGCGTTTCACTCTTGCCTTCAAGTTGCCCTTATCGTTAAATTTCAAAAGAGGAGGAGCGTTTGGATCGCGTAAACTATCTATTCACGGGGCCCGACTGGCACTCGGTTGATCGCCATCAGCGCCAGCAAATGGTCGCTGAAATCGAAAGGATCGATCCTGATCGGCTGCTAAATACTTCAGCCGATGATCTGGCGATCTTCTTTTCCGATAAATACAAAATCGATGTTCCTACCCTTGACGAAGAGAACCTAGTCGTCGATCAGCGGGAGAAACAAATCGACGTCAGCAGAGACCCGAACAGGTGGATCACCGACCGCAACAGCCCCTTCTATGTGACAGGCTTTGAAATTGAAGTGGAGATTCCGTTTAATGGCGAGGCAGAAGCGTTCAAAATCCAACCAAATCCGTATACGCTGAACCCGCCTAGGGCTACCGTTCGCGGCACCGTGTTGTCCTTCGCAATTTCAGGAACCAACTTGGACGCCACTCAGGTACGGAGTGAGATTGAACGGACCGTCAGAGAGATCCAGTCCTATCTGACAAATCTTCGCGCCAACGTGGCCGGATTAAACGGACAGCTCTTGGGAGAGGCTCGCAATGCTATTGAGGCCCGAAGGAACAAGGTATTAGCGAATCGGAATACAGTTGCCTCGCTTGGGTTCAGAATGAAAGAGCGGCAGGACGCTCCAAAGACATATGTACCGTCGGAAGTGAGGAAAAAGATAAACCCTGTAATTCCGCAGGCGAGTTCTTTGCCCTACAAGCCAGAACCGACAATTGGAACAAATGACTACGAGCACATTCTAGGCGTCATGCAAGGGATGACTCAGGTAATGGAATTGAGTCCCTCAGCCTTCCATGACGTAGACGAAGAAGCTTTGCGTTCGCATTTCCTCGTGCAGCTTAATGGTCACTACCAAGGTCAAGCAACCGGCGAAACGTTCAACTACGAGGGAAAGACGGATATTCTGATACGCTCGGAGGGGCGAAATATTTTCATCGCAGAGTGCAAGTTCTGGTCGGGACCAAAGAAGCTTTCAGAAACAATAGATCAGTTACTCGGATACAGTTCCTGGAGAGACACGAAAACAGCTGTGGTCCTGTTCAATCGGAACCGGGACTTCTCGAAAGTGTTGGCGACGATACCTGAGGTTGTTCGCACACATCCGCAGTACAAGAAAGATTTGCCCGGTTCGACGGAAACGATCTTTCGGCACCTGTTTGCCAATAAGGACGATAGAAATCGAGAGATCTACCTGACCGTTATGGCTTTTGATGTTCCGACGCCGCGATGATAACGCCTAGCAAGTCGCCACAGTCGACTACACTAACCGCTAAGCAGTTTCGCGTCGACTGAGTTTTATGTTAATAATCAATAGCGCTCCTGTTTATCTTGAATTTTCCCCCTCAAAACAACCTCAACTGCCGCTCATCCGCCCGCCCCAAAATATTCCAGATCTGCCGTTCCTGCAGCCCATACTTTCTGGCCAACTCCACCCCTGAGTACTTGCCGGTGTCATAATCCCGCCGGATACACCGATCCCGCCAGCTGCGGGTCCAGGTTTTCCATCCGTAGATCCGCACCGGGGTGCCGTCGAACCGCTGGGCCAGCTTGAGGGCGTTGCCGATGCCGATCAGCTCGGCCACGGTGCGCATATCACCGTTCAGTTCCTCGATCCGTGGCCAGGCGTCCTGCGGCAAGTCTATGTCATCGTTCTGTTGACTCATTTCTTCTTGTTGTTTTGGGTATCCAACCGATGCTCCAGATCGGTGATCAGAATGTGCAGGGCCTTGTTGTCCTCCAGCCATTCAAACCGGTCCACTCCGAACTGCTTCTTCACCCTGGCATGCAGCTTGGCCATGTCGTAGCCCAGCTCGTGCCACAGGGCCAGCACCTTGCGTTGCTGACGGGCTGCAGGGCCGGGCTTGATCTCGATGAACTGGCCATCCTTCTTCCACTGCCGGTTCTTGTCGCTGGTTTTCGGCGTCCAGCCTTTGGCTTTGAACAGTTTGATCAGCTCCAGGGCCTGCTGCTCGGTGAGTTCCTTGGCCGACTCCACCTGAAAATTGAACTGGAGAATGTCCCGATAGGCCTCCTCGGTCAGGGCCAACTCCTTTTTGGCGATGTGGATTCTCGCCAGCGCGCTGTTACTTGGCCTCATGGGTTGCTCCTTTTTTCAAATCAAGATCGAGATGACCAAATTCCAGTTTGTCGGCCTTATTGCTCAGCTGCATGTATTTTTTAAACCACGATTCGGATTCTTTAACGCGTGTCCAAAAGGCAAGCTGACCTTCCACAGTCGTGGTGTCATGCGGCGATCCTTCCCCTCTTTGTTGGGAGATCTCTTGATATTTTGCAAACGCGGCGTCTGCTTTTGCACGGATCACCTTGCCCTTGGCCTGATTGATGTCTCTCAACTGCAGATTAAGCCGCCACACCCACCAAGCATTCGAGAATATCAGCGCCAAGAGTTCTTCTTTGCTCAGGGCTTTGAGTTGCTCAATGACGGCTTCGGCATTGCTTGCCTTTTTCACCGTGGCTCTCCGTACTGTTCAAGATATTTGCGCATGACCTCGCTTAAACCGTCCGTTGAAGGCTGCCGAGAAATTCGGTGGCTACCGTCGGTCTCTTTCTGGCGTAGCTGCTGTTCCCGCTGGGAATCCGCCTGGTTGGCTAATTTGTAAACGATGGACCGCAGATAGTTGTGGTTCTTCATCGGCAGATCCAGTGTCCCGGCAAGCTCTTGCATCCGCTCTATGGCCATCACCCAGAACACCGGAATGCAAGGCCGGTCCGGCTTGCCCTTTTCCGAGACAAACCCTTTGACTACCAGAGCGACCAGCTCCCTGGTCAATCGTTCCGCCTTGGTGGGCTGGATCGCGCAGCCGGTGAGCGGCTTGAACAGGGAAAGGTATTTCAAAAACGGTTTCTGCACCTCGTGGGGCAGTTCGGAAAAGGCCTGCAACAGCAGACCGCTTTCCGCCGCATCCACAAAACAACTCACCGGCGCCTTATAGGCGCAGCGAGGGCATTTTCCGTTCACGGGCATGGTGTTCGTTTCTCCTTTGCTGCTCGTCAGACCCGGAGCGCAACCTCCGGATTATCCCGGCCGGCGTCCATCGCCGGCCGGGATTTCGCTTTTTTTCACGCAATTCCAGAAAAGTCCAAATTCACCTGGCGATATTCGCCCTGATTATCCCGTTCATACACCCGGTAATCCGGGGCTTGTTCGGACGCAGGACGCAGCGGAGGAATATCTCGGTCTGCTGCTCGGAAAGGCTGCACTTGCCGCGCAGATGGACGCCGCGCTTATCGGCCAGGAAGAAGCAGTCGTTGTTGTGTTTGCGCACCTTGACCGCCCAGGCCTCGATGGTTTTCCAACTGACTGGACCGAGTTGCTCATACAAATGCGGCCAGGCCAGACCTGAATTGTAGGCCTGCTCGAACTCCAACCGCGCCGGCACCTTGTTGCCCCAGCCGGCTGCGGCCAACGCCCGATTATAGAGGCCAAGCAGTGCAGCCTTGTGCTTCATCTTTTCTTCCATGCGCTGGGTCATGGAAGGAGGCGCGGCTTTGATGGCTGGGGTAGCGTCAGGTTCAGGGAAGATCGAAATCGGTGCGGTGGCCGCCGGCAGCAAATCGCCGGCGCTCTGTTTCGCGGCGATTGCTACTTGCACGGTCTTGGGCAGTTGGCCGACGAGGTAACGCTTTTCCTTGCCGCCACGCCCATCGGTTTCCTGGAAGGCCCACTTCTCTCGGGTGGCCCGGCGTTGCGCGGAAGTCCGATGCACGCCCA
>JAQUEZ010000515.1 GCA_028684915.1 Desulfobulbus sp. | reverse complement strand
TCTTCCGATCTACCGATCACCATGAAACCGATCGCCAGGAGCAGGCAAATGAGGCCAAAGGGGGTGAAGTCGAAAAAAGAGAGCGGCTCCAGGCCACGTTCGCGCAGGACGTTGTTGACTGCAATGTTGGGCGGCGTGGCCACCAGGGTCATCATGCCGCTAATCAGGGAGGCCACGGCCAGGGGAATGAGTAAGCGTTTATGGTTGATCTCAGCCTTTTCCGCCACGGTCAAAACAATAGGGATAAAGATAGCTGCAGTGGCGGTGGAGCTCATGAAGGAGCCGAGCAGACAGGAGGCGGACATGAGAATGATCAATAACCGGACTTCGCTGGTGCCGCTGCGAGCCAGGACCAGATCACCCATGCGCTGGGCAATGCCGGTGTGGATAATGGCTTCGCTGACCACGAACATACAGGCGATGATGATGACCACTGGGTTGGAAAAACCGGCCAGGGCCTCAGTTGCGCTGAGTACACCGCTGAGCAGTAAAGTCAGCACCACCAGCATCGCGACCAGGTCGGCTCGGATGCGATTGGTGATCATGAGTGTGGCCGCACAGGCAAGTGTGGCCAGGGTAATGAACATGTCGGATTGGGGCATGGAAAAAATGTCTTTCAGCAGGAAAAATAGGGCAGGGCAGGGAGTAGAGAATCTTTTAGGGGCAGGGGGACGACGATAAAACGCCCCCCATGTTCTCTCTTGTTATCCGAGTTTTAGCCCCGCAAGAAAACCGGCTACCGCGCTGCCACCCTTCCAGGTGAGTTGAGACAGGCGGTTATAGAGAAAGTTGCCGGATTGACTGGCAAGGTCGGCAGCAGCCTGCGCAGTCTGGTGCAGGGCCGTGTCGTCAACATGGGTAACACCGTAGTATTCACCAACAAAGAGGAGCACCACTGCGGCCCCACCCAGGAAAAGGGCTACCTTCAGCATTTTTTTGGCAAAGTAGCCAACAGCCAAGCCAACGAGGAAGGGGGCGCCGACGTTGGGCAGGAGAAAGGCTGCGGAAAAGAAGTCGAGCGTGGCGGGTTCGGGTATGGGTTGATTCATATCGATTCCTTTTACCGGTCAATGGGGGAGGGCAATGTCAAGGACGCCCGGAATTTTTAGTTTGGGCATTAAACCCGCAAGCCCGTGTTCAGGTCAAGCATGATTTCTATGTCGCGCATCCAGAGGATACACCGGCCTTTTGTGCAGGGAGAAAAGACGTTCGATCAAGCTGGATTGCTTATATCATATTGAGCTGAAATTAAATTCATCCTCTGCTCCCCCTCTCGTAATACTTACCGGGATTGATCTTTATGTAATAATAAGTAACAATAAAATGATAAAGGTTATGCCTTGCAAAGGCTCCAACGACAGCCCGCCCCCGGCATTCAGCCAAACATGCATTCACGAAGGAGGCCTATACGCATAAGTGACAATGTGATCTTTCCCTTCAGTAAGTATTGAACATAGGAGGTGGATGCATGCGTAAGAATACGAAATCAAAACGGTTCTCCTGGCAGGATTTGGGTGAAGTTGAGATAGGAAGGCCGAATCTCGGGCCGATGGTTCCGGTGCGCGTCTATCGTCTGATGCAGTTCACGCTGTGGGATGTTCTGGTCCGTGAACTCGGTGCCAAACAGGCAGACAATATCATGGTCCAGGCGGGCAAGTTGGCGGGTGAGGAGTTCTGCCGCAACATGCTCAATGCGGGTCTGCCGTTTAACGAGTTCATTGCCCAACTCCAGAGTGTCCTCAAAGAACAGGTCATCGGCATTCTCCGCATCGAGCAAGTTGACCTCGAAGCGATGCATTTCACCCTTACTGTGGCCGAAGACCTGGATTGCTCCGGCCTACCCTGCACCGAGGAGACTGTCTGCCGGTATGATGAGGGGTTCATTGCCGGAATACTTGAAGTCTACACCGGAAAACCTTTCAACGTAAAAGAGGTTGATTGCTGGGCAAGCGGTGACAGGGTTTGCCGCTTTGCTGCACGGCTGAGAGGAGAGAGCAATGATGATGAATGAAGCCTGCCTAAAACTGACCTCTCTGCTGCAGGGGAAGGTGCCGGATTACATCACCACCGAAAACCTGGAAACCGAGGATGAACGCCACCTCGCCCAACTACTCAACGAGCTGTTTACCTACCTGCGGGAAGTGAATGAGTTTATTCTGCCCCTCTCTCAAGGAAATCTGGCCAAGGTGCAGCCGCCGCAGGCCCGGAACTTTCTGGGAGCCCCTTTCAAGGAACTTTATTCCCGCCTACTTCATCTGACATGGCAGACTAAGCAGGTCGCGAGCGGTGATTACAATCAACAGGTTGATTTCATGGGGGATTTTTCTGAAGCATTTAATTGTATGACCACTTCCCTGGAGCGCAACGAACAGCAACTCCGATTGAAAATTTCTGAGCTGGAGAATGCTCTTGTCCATATAACGCAGTTGGAAAATATCCTCCCGATTTGCTCTCATTGCAAACGTATCCGCCTTGAAGGGGCTGACCCGCGGAAACAGGATAGTTGGATGCCGATCGAAAGCTATCTGAGCAAGAAAACCCATACGGAGTTCTCCCATGGCATCTGCCCTGAATGTTTGAAGAAATTTTATTCCGACTATTTCTGAGAATGCTATTATTGATATGCCTGCAGTTATTTTTTTTGCAGGCCTTGGTTGTATTCCAGAACTCCTGATCTCGAGAGATTTTGCTACGATACCAATTCGCAAAACAGGCGGAGGTCGGTGCCTGGAAACGTCGTTCGCGTTGCGTTCAATTCCTCGAGGAGATGCAGAATCGTTGCACTGCTGCAATGATTAGCCGGTTGGTGCAGGCGGACGGTGAGTTTATTTAC
>JAQUEZ010000514.1 GCA_028684915.1 Desulfobulbus sp. | reverse complement strand
AGGCGGCCTTGCTTTTGTCGTCGCCAGTGTCGACCACCGTGCCGTCGGCCAGGATGATGCGCATGGCGTCCAGGGTGCGGTAGCTGTTCTGCTCCACCCCGCAGCACATGCCGCTGGCGTTGTTGGCGAGAATGCCGCCGATCTTGGCGCTGTCGATCGAGGCCGGGTCCGGCCCAATCTTGCGGTCGAATTCCGCCAGGATGCGGTTGGCCTGGCCGCCGATGATGCCCGGCTGGAGCTGGATCTTTGCGGCGTTGTCGAACACCCGGTAGCGGTTCCAGCCGGGACCGAGGCGCACCAGGATCGAATCGGAGATCGCCTGCCCGGAGAGACTGGTGCCCGCGGCGCGGAAGGTCACCGGCAGCCGCAATCGGCCCGCCTCGCGCAGGATCAGCTGCACCTCCTGCTCATTGTTGACGTTGATCACGATCTTGGGGATCAGCCGATAGAAACTGGCGTCAGCGCCGAAGGTGATGGTGCGCAAGGGGTCGGTGATCAACTGCTCGGACGGGATCTGTTTCTTGATGCGCTGGAAGAACGTCTGGTATTTTCCGGGTAGCATGGGCGTCTCCAAGGTGAATGGGAATGATACCTAATTCATAGGGATCTTCGGCGGGAAAAGCCATAGAAAACTGTTCGCCAGGCGTGGCGAACGAAAAAACAGGAGATTGCCGGTGGAGTCCTTTGAGCCGGAAGCAGCAGTCCCGGCTCATGGCGCCTCAGCCTTTCCTGGCGCCGCACCCATTCGCTGCACATGGTCAATATCGCACGCGGTATACGCCGTTGATCGGCTCAGCGGAAAAAACTTGAGCCCGGCCAAGCCAATGGCTGCAAACCTTCCAGGCGTTCGCCTCCAATTCCGGCCATTTTCCGGTTGATTTTCTCTTGTATTTTGTCGATGCTACCGGACGTTACCTGACAGCCGTTCTGCTCGGAACGCAATGGGAGTGTATCATGGTCGTTCTGGTGTCGGCATGGCCCAACAGTGTCTGCATGGGGCGGATGGCGTCATTGGCTTGCAAAAGGTGGGTGGTGCTATTCAAGGCCTGTCATGAAGTTCGGCTACCCCCCAGGCACAGGTCGCCACCGCAACAGGATTGCACTATTCAACGGTGAGCAAAATCATGCGGCAAACGGAATAATTCAAAATTCAAGATCTGACACTTGGATTTAGCTCTTGGATTTAGCTAGGCCGAATCGACACTCCGCCCACACGCGGGTGACGCAAACCGTTCGGTGGAATGGGTCTGCTGGACATTTATTAATATGAGGAGAACGATGTCATGATTATAACAGTCATTTACTACACACCAACTGTTGGGCCAGCAAACGCAAGTTTTTCTTTTTCCATATATATAAAAGACAAAAATGTATGGGGGACTGATGAACAGAGGGGGGTAGTTCCTCTAGTCACAACGAGCGGAACTATATTCCCCGGGGTAAACACATTTGATGTATCCGTTCCCATCATAAACCTTTCAGAACTCTACATTTCTGGGTCTGGTAGTATCCAGAATGACACTCCGCCTCCAAGTATATTTGTTGCCGAACGCCCAAGCGGTCATGTCTCAGATGGGGAGGCATTTGGGGTCTGGGGTCCGCCTTGGATCTCATTAGCACAACTAAGCTCTGGAATTGGTGTGTCGGCGGACTTGTTCATTATAAACGGGAAAGATAACCAAATAGGGTCTGCCCACCCATGGGTAGTAGGAGCGTGGGCAGTAAATCTAAGTCATCAGGAAGCGAAACCTGAAATTAACAACATAATAGTAAGCCATTAATCTTTCGCCCCGGGCACCAAGTCTGGGATAGTTGGATACCTTGAAAGGCCAAAGTGCTAGCGAAGAACCATTCAATACGCCCCAAAAAAAAATACCGGATTGGTAAGGGCGGGTTTCTCTCCCGCCCTTACCAATCCACCTGACATGCCTGACATGTGATATATGTGACATGCATGTCACATGGGGTCAGGTCACATGGGGTCAGATCTTGAATATTGAATCGCTCTGGAGTATCTTCTCTTCATGGCCCGACCACTCCGCATAGAATTTCCGGGAGCCATCTATCATGTGACATCCCGGGGCAATGCCCAGGCTGCCATTTTCCTGGACGACATCGACAGAAAAACCTGTCTCTCCGTCCTCAATCTGGCCCTGCATCGGTTCAACTTGATTTGCCATGCATATTGCCTGATGACCAATCATTTTCATTTGTTGATTGAGACGCCGGACGCCAATCTTTCCAACGCCATGCGCCAGTTCAACAGCGTCTACACCCAAGCGTTCAACCGTCGATATGGCCGGGTTGGGCATGTGCTGCAAGGGCGGTTCAAATCCATAGTCATTGACCGGGAAGCCTATCTCCTTGAACTGTGCCGGTACATTGTCCTTAACCCCGTCAGGGCCGCAATGGTCAAGGACCCAGGTTCGTATAAGTGGTCCAGTTACCGAGCCACAGCTGGGCTCGACAAAAAAACCGACTTTCTCGCTGTGGACTGGATTCTGGAACAGTTCGGCGCTGATCGCCCACAGGCGCGGCAAGCGTACCGGCGTTTTGTCATGGCAGGTTTAGAGTTGGAGTCACCCTGGAAAAATCTGAAAGGTCAGTGCCTTCTCGGAGACGAGGCGTTTCTGGGAAAGCTCTCCCCCCTGCTCAAAGACAAAAGCGTTTTCAAAGAAATCCCCCGCGTTCAACGCTTTGCTGATCGCCCACCCTTGGAAGAGATTGTACCTGTCACAGGAAGCCGTGCAGACCGTGATGCAGCCATTCTCAGGGCCTGCCAGGAGTTCGGCTACACCCAGACGCAAATCGCCGCCGCAACGGGCTTGCACAATTCAACGGTGA
>JAQUEZ010000513.1 GCA_028684915.1 Desulfobulbus sp. | reverse complement strand
TTTCAAGCAAAACCGGTAACGAAATTAGCGGGATATATAACCCGAGAACTTCGTGACTTATAAAATGGTGCCGAAGAGAAGACTCGAACTTCCACTGGGGAACCCCAACTAGACCCTGAACCTAGCTAATGTTTCGCGTAAGCATTTGATTTATTAAAAAAATACTAAAATATTTTATATAAAAGCTCCATTTTTGCTCCATTTTTTCGAGGCAACGATTAAGCATGTGTTTAGGGAAACGTAAACGAACTCTTTGTGTTTGTGAATTATTTCACGGTGTCGATCAACTTGCTCCCTGAATTGAACGGTACCCCTGGCAATTTACAAAGACATAGCCTCATATTCCCCACAAGGTCGATAACGGTGCTGCCCAGATTCCTTCGGCTAACGGCATAGTCTCAGTGCCGTCGTAAAGTAACACGCCCATCTTGAACTGCCTCACCGCGAGGCTGGCCATCTTCTTTAAGCCACGCAAGTCGCTTTCCTTGACGGTAGCGGCGGCTTTGACCTCGACTCCCACCAACTGTCCAGCGGCGTTTTCGATAACAACATCAACCTCGAACTTGTCCGCATCCCGGTAGTACATCAGGCGATAATCACCGCTTGCCGTAGTCGTGTGCTTGAGCAACTCCCCAAAGACGAAGCTCTCCAGCGCGTTGCCAAACCGCGTGCGATCCTGCTGAGTTTCCTCAGCGGTCAAATCAAGTAATGTTGCCAGCAGGCCGGAATCGATGAACTGCAGCTTCGGGGTCTTGATCACACGGTTGAGCCTGTTTCGAGCCCAGACGTCAATCCGCTTGAGCAGATACATCTGCTCGAAGACACCGACATAGCGCGAGACTGTCTTGCCATCCAACCCCACATGGCCACCCAGTTGAGTGTAGTTACACATCTGGCCAGCCGTCTGCGCTAGAGCTCGCAGGAAACGTGGTAGCTGGTCGAGTTTCTCGATACCTGCAACATCTCGGATATCTCGCTGAATAAGGGCGTCAATGTACTGCCGTGCCCACGCCACACGACGCTTGGTGGTCGCGCGCGATATTGCTTCGGGGTATCCGCCGCGCAGCACGCGATCGATCAGATCACTCCCCAGTGCGGGCTGATCTACCTTGAGAATCCGACCCGCGAAAGCGCTGTCAATCCAGTTTGCCGAACGCGACCCGATTTCGCTCTGCGACAAGGGCAGGAGAGACAGCGTCTCCATTCGGCCGGCCAGCGAGTCGGCTACGGTCGGCAGCGACATCAGATTGGCTGAACCAGTGAGCAGAAAACGGCCGGGACGACGATCCTCGTCCACGCTTTTCTTAATTGCCAGCAGCAACTGGGGAGCACGCTGGACTTCATCGATAACAGCCCGATCCAGGCTTCGGATCATGCCGACAGGGTCTTCCCTTGCCGACAGCAGCACCAGCTCATCATCCATGGTCAGGTAGCGTAGCCCTTGTTGTTGTGCAATCTGGCGCACAAGCGTGGTCTTGCCCGCTTGGCGGGGGCCTGCGAGCAAAACGACCGGCGTATCCAGCAAGGCTTCAGCGATGTGCG
This sequence comes from Desulfobulbus sp., assembly GCA_028684915.1. The sequence goes on along the minus strand of JAQUEZ010000513.1, from coordinate 1,312 downwards.
GTTCGATCAGGCGCGGGTAAAGAGATGTCATGTTCATGCGCCCGTAGTAATGTAAAATCTGGAAACGATCAACGTAAATTTCGGAATGATGTTCCGATTATTTCGGAAAATAGTTGCGTAAATCACGGCGGCTATCGGCTTGAGGACGCTCTTGCAAAGCAACCATCCACCTTCTTGATGGCCATAAATTGAGAGCAATTGACCGAGTCGAACAATTAGGCCGATAGTTTTATTTCACGGAATCGACCAGTTTGCTCCCTGCCTTAAAGTCCACCACCTTCTTAGCTGAAATCATGATTTTTTCTCCCGATTTCGGATTTCTTCCTTCACGGGCGACCCGCTCTGAAATGGAGAAGGTTTCGAACCCCACGAGGGTGACCTTGTCCCCGGTTTTCATCGCCTCTGTGATCGCTGAAAAGACGTTGTTGACCACCTGCTCGGCGGCGGCTTTGCTCAAGGCGCTTTCTTTGGCGACCTTGTCGATCAACTCGGTTTTTTTCATAGCTGCTCCACTGGAAGAGATATTCCACAAAAACTGTCGTGGCTCGCGAGATGGCAGATCTTGCCCACCAAGGCGAGGTGCAATTGCCTTGGAGCGTCATACCTCGGCTGAAACCGACCCCTTGGCGCCACCCGAAACCTCTTCGTTCTTCTCCTGGGTTTTGAGCAACTCCAGATAATCTTTGATTTCATTGGGGGCATAGTAGCGGAAATTGACCCTCCGACTGAGCCGTGCGGTGAAATCAGAGAAGGCCATGACGATCTCTCGCCCTTCTTCCATCAAGGCCGCCCCTTCCTCGTAGGTGATGCCGCCCATCTCACCCAGCCGGCCCTTGAAATTGGCATAGGCCATGTCAAATTGCCGGAGGATGCTGAACATGGTCGAACCAATCGGCGAGTTGACCCGCATGACCCGCGAGCCTTTTTCCTTCACCAGATTGATTTTCCTCTCCTCGATCTCCTGCCAAGAGGGACGTTGTTTTTTCTCTTCGTGTTCCATGGGTGAACCTCCATTGCTGGTTAGGCAGAAATACGTTGTATGTTGCGCTTGATCCGGTGGCGATGCCAGCAGTCAAGCAGATAGACCGATCCATAAGGAAACACCGCCGCCAAAACCATGAGCAAGCTGCTCTTGGTGGCCAGGGGCACTAGGTGCGGCTTGATGGCAAAAAAGCCGTGGTAGATATCGTGGGCTTTTGCACCGAACTGGCTGGCCAAACGGCCAATGTTCTCCGGGGTGCTCAAACGGAACAAGACCAGGTAGATGACATAGACCAGAAAGGCTTTGAGCAGCAGGGAGAGCGCCCGGCCG
>JAQUEZ010000029.1 GCA_028684915.1 Desulfobulbus sp. | reverse complement strand
AGCCGTTCCGATTCAAGAAAGGTGCGCAGGGTTTCAACAAAGGCTTGTTGGTTGGCCATAGATGTTCAAGGTTGAAGTGAGAAGGAGGCTCTGAACAAGTACTCGGAAGAGTGCTCGACATCTCCAGGTATTCAATCCATTACATAGCCACCAGGGGCGATGAACGGCTTGAGAGATGGCTCAGTAAAAAACACAGATAGACAAGGAACAGTGGTATTTTTTCGGCGCGAAGGCATACATCAGGTATGTCGAGTGTCGAGAAAAACGCTGTGACGCAGTAAATCGAAATTTTTACGACACCATCTTCATTGGTAGCATAAAAAAATGAACCAATGAAGTAAAAGCCTTGTCCCGCATGCTGTTCAGATATTTTGCCGCCTCTTTAGAGTCGTTTTGACCATGGTTTACTCAAAGAGCTGGTTCCGTAGACCTTGGAAAATACCCCGCATCGAATACGAATGGATTGCCCTGAAATCAATAATTTTTGCTCCTAGGACAGCCATGGTACCATGGACAACGATGTCGATCACATAGCTCACCCGGGTGCCTTGGCCAGCAGGTTCGAGTTTCCATTGCGCCTGGCCAGTAATAAAGTTGCCGACGTATTGCAAATCGATGGTCTGCGGTTCGCTGGCGGCAATCACACGACAGGTGAATCGGCGGATCCCCATAGGGCGTAGGTCGAGCTCGTTGGCGATAAGGCCGGTGGTTGATGGGCGAACACGCGGAAACAGGGTGCGGGGCCACCACTGGGGATATCGACTGATATCGGCAAGAACGGGCCAGATACTTGTCGGTGGCAAAGGGATGATGGTCGAATCAGTGGTTTGTAGAGCTGTTCCGGTCATGTTGGGCTCGTTGTTTGTGGATTAGATCCTCGTTGAATGGGGTAAGACGTTATATAAAATAGCGAAATAATGAAGGGTTGATCCGGCGAGAACAAAGAGATGCCAGATCGCATGGTGGTAGGGAAGCCGTTTCCAGAGGTAAAAAAAAAGGCCACCAGTATAGCAGAGGCCACCTGCCAGCAGCAGCCAGAGACCAGCCGGAGGTACATGTGCAAGCATTGGCTTAACCGCCACCACGACAGCCCAACCCATAATCAGATAAAGGGCAATAAGCAAAATCCTCAGACGCCGTAGGTGAGTTATCTCCAGGATGATACCCAGCAGGGCCAGTCCCCAGATGGTGCCGAAGAGGCTCCAGCCCCAGGGACCCCGCAGGCTGATAAGGGTAAACGGCGTATATGTACCGGCAATGAGCAGCAGGATAGCCGAGTGGTCGAAGATACGCAGAATTTTTTTAGCCTTTGGCTGTTGCACCGCATGATAGAGGGTTGAGGCCAGGTAGAGCAGGACAAGGGTGGAGCCGTAGAGCGAACTGGAAACAATGTGACGCGCGGTTCCGTGCCAGGTGGCAACGAGAATAAGCAATACGAGGCCGGCGGTGGCAAGTACAACACCCACTCCGTGGGTAATGCTGTTGGCCAGTTCTTCCCCCCGGCTGTACTTCGATGAAAGCGATAGAGTATTCATAGGTCCTTGTGGTGCAGGTTGAATAAAGTGCATTAAAAAGACCTTAGTGCTGGATATGAGCTCTGTCGAGCCGCAAAGAGCGGCGGGTCGTTAATTGGACCATTGGATGGTTGTGAGCAGTTCATACACCGCCTGATAGATTCGGGGCTCATTGCTGGCCCTGGGGCCGGCAACATTGAGGGTTTGGGGATGAATCCTGGCGAGCCAATGTTCGACCCGATGCACCGAATCCAGCGGTGGCGCATGGGTAAAATCGACATGGAGAAAAGGACGGTTATGGCGAATGGCAAGGGCCTCGGTGAGCGCAGATCCTCCGCAAAGAGGGCCGAAGGAGCAGATCAATGTGGCATCGGCAGTGAGAATATTGCACTCGGTCCGATCTCGATACCGTGGCGAATGATGTTCTTTGAGCTTGTACCGGGTCGGGAGCTGACCGGCCTCTGTTTTGCGCCCTTTGGGGATCCAGCCACCGTGGGTAATATTAAGGGCTATGGCCGCGTCAAGGGCGGCTTGATCGGCACCGGTCTGGCCCCCGGAAATAATGCGAAAACAGTACTTTTTTTGTGGCGAACGTAGCATAATCATAAAAAAAATCTTTGTTTAACTCTCTGAAAAGATACGGTGAATTTTGAGGAAGCCACTGTTTGCTCTGCTCAAAGCCTTGACAATACTCACCCCATCCATTTAAATGCGTACCAATTTTGGGACTCGAAAAGCTTGAAAATAAGCACAACATGTTATCGAAGACAGCATGTTGCAAATCGGGGATTCCTTTTTCGCCGTTTTTGCGAGTTCCAGCATTTTGGCTGCAACCACTCCATGTGGGTGTACGGTTTTGTCCGACAAGGATAAAGGTGAAAAGCCCAAACACAAAGAGAAGAATGGTTTCAGAAAATACTATTTTCCAATCGACCCGTCGCTCATTTCTTATTCACTCCACCCAGGCCCTTGTTGGTCTTGCCGCACTCTCTATTCCCGAGATTTGCTCAGCCAAGGTCGCCAAGAAACGGACGATTTCGCTGTTTCATGTACGGGCGCAAAAAGAACTGACTCTGACTTACGCCACGGGAAATTCGTATAACCCCAAGGCATTGGCAAAAATTAATTCTTTTCTCCGCGATTATCAAACTGGACAGATTCACCAGATGGATCCAAAGTTGCTCGATATCCTCTGGGTTGTACAGCAGGAAATGGGCTGTAAAGGGTCCTATAAGGTTGTTTCTGCTTTCCGCTCACCGCAAACCAATCGTAAGTTGCGTCTCACTAAATCAGGCGTTGCCGGGCATAGTTTACATATGCAGGGGCAGGCAATCGATATTTCCCTGCCCGGTGCGCATCTGAACCAGGTCCGGCAATGTGCCATAGCCATGCAGACCGGTGGGGTAGGGTATTATCCCCAGTCTGATTTTGTGCATCTGGATAGCGGAATGTATCGCACCTGGTAACGCAAAACATCATCCGGAAGAGTATTCCGGTGCCAGAAACGATTGTACGGCACCTTGGGGCGGAATCCCTAAGGTGCCTTTTTTGTGTCACCAGGCGCTCTTGCCGAGACTGCGGGCCACAGTAAAGACTTCGATTCGCCCGGCCCCACCTCTGCGCAAAGTTTTGGCGCATTCATTGACGGTACTTCCCGTCGTTTGGACATCGTCCACCAAAAGAATAGTTTTCCCTTCGAGAGCGACCGTTGGATTCAAGGAAAAGACCTGTTTGAGGTTAGCCCGCCGTTCTTTACCAGTGAGTTGTGATTGCGGGGTGGTGAGTCGATTTCTGTACAGGATGTTTAAGCGAATTTGGGCCTTCCATTGGGGGAAGCACTCTCGGGCAATGAGGGTCGCCTGGTTGTAGCCGCGTTCACGGATGCGTTGGGGATGGAGCGGCACAGGAATTATGTAATCCGGCCTGGCGAGATCGGAAAAACAGGGGGAACCGGAGGCGAGGGTGCCCAGGGTCTGCAGGCCGTTGAGTTGCCCACCAAATTTAAGGCCGAGGATCAGCGCATCCACAGGCATTTGGTAGAACAGTAAGGAGCGGGCAAGATCAAATTCGTATCCGTTGCGTAGGCAGGTTGCGCAAAGATGGTCGGCGCCGGTGGTGTACGGGATGCCGCAGCAGGGACAAAGCGGAGCGGTGATGAAGGCTAATTTGACGGTGCAGTCGGCACAAAAAAGCGGCGGCCGGGAGTGATCCAGCCGCCGCGAACAGCCTACACATAGCGGGGGAAACAGGAGATCTTGGATAGCTCCGAGCAGGGAGGAGAGCATCCGGTACCCTGTCCTTGGGTTACATGTTGTTTATGATTGCACTGCCAAAGGCGGAGCAAGAAAGCTCGGTGGCTCCGTCCATCAGCCGTGCCAAGTCATAGGTGACCGTTTTTTTGGAAATGGTGGTTTCCATAGCTGTTTGAATCAACGTGGCTGCTTCCTTCCAACCGATGTATTCCAGGAGCATGACGCCGGAGAGCAGCAGGGAACCAGGATTGACCTTATCCAAGCCTGCATATTTTGGTGCGGTTCCGTGGGTGGCCTCAAACATGGCGACCCCGTCCCCAATATTGGCTCCAGGGGCTATGCCCAAGCCGCCCACTTGAGCTGCCAGCGCATCCGACATGTAGTCGCCGTTGAGGTTCGGCATAGCCAGCACCGAGTACTCGCGGGGACGAAGCAGAATCTGTTGGAACATGGCATCGGCAATCCGGTCTTTGATCAGGATTTTACCCTGGGGAAGAACACCGTTGTGCTGCTCCCACAATGCGGCTTCGGTGATGGTTAGTTCGCCGAATTCCTCAGCGGCCAGCTCATATCCCCAGTTGCGGAAGGCGCCTTCGGTGAATTTCATAATATTGCCCTTGTGCACCAAGGTCACTGAGTCGCGACCGGCGTCAAGAGCGTGCTGAATGGCCTTGCGAACGAGGCGTTTGGTGCCGAACTCGGAAATAGGTTTCACGCCGATACCAGAGTTATCCCGAATAGAGGCTCCCATCTCGTTGCGCATGAATTCAATGACCCGGTTGGCATTTTCCGTGCCGGCCTGCCACTCGATCCCGGCATAGACATCTTCCGTGTTTTCACGAAATATAATCATGTCAACCTGTTCCGGATGTTTAACCGGCGAAACCACACCCTGGTAGTAACGGACAGGGCGGACACAGGCATAGAGGTCAAGGACCTGGCGTAGTGTCACATTGAGGCTACGCATCCCCTCGCCGACCGGTGTGGTCAGAGGGCCTTTGATGCTGATTACATATTTTTTTAACGCCTCGATCGTGGCCTTGGGTAGCCATTCTCCGGTAGTCTGGAACGCCTTCTCTCCAGCGAGGATTTCCAGCCACTCAATCGAGCGGGATCCGTTGTAACTGCGGGCCACTGCAGCGTCGAGCACTTTCTGGGTCGCTGCCCAAATATCCGGCCCGATTCCGTCTCCTTCGATGAAGGGAATGATGGGGTTCTCGGGAACATTCAGCGTTCCATCAGTTCGTACGGTGATGATTTCTGCAGTCACAGTAGACTCCTTTAATGCCGACAAGTCGTTATTTCTTTGGTGAAGTAGTCGAAGTACAGTCGATATTTGAAAACAAAAGACTATATTCGATTGCTCTTCTCCCGTCAATCCCGCCGCTCCCTCCTCCCGATCCATGAGGGGGCAAGAGGAGCGGATTCTGGAAAGGCTGGTGAAGGGGGGATAAATGCTTGCTCTTCAGCCAGGTCCTTGATAAATAACACAGAAATCTTGCTCGCTGTGACACGGTCGTTATCGTGAACGGCAGTATTTCCCCAATGAGCATTCCGCTCCACCAATGGTTTTTTTTCATGTCGCCTGTTCATCTGTTTCGCGGGGTTTGCACCCTGATCGTCGCTCCGTTTTTAACCTTTGTGGTTTCCTCTCTCTCGCTTCTCGATCTCCTGTGGGGGCGAAAATCAGAAGTGAAGGCGCAGGTCTTCCCCCGTTATTGGGGGCGTATTTTGTGCTGGGTGGCTGGGGTCAAGGTGCGGATTGAGGGTTTTGAACATCTTGACCCCAAGCAGACCTACATCTTTGCGGGCAACCATGTCAGTCAGTACGATATTTTTTCGTTTCAAGGGTATTTCCCGCACGATTTTAGATGGATTGCCAAGAAAGAATTATTTCAGATTCCTCTTTTTGGCCAGGCTATGCACCGCGTTGGGTATATACCCATAGATCGGTCCCACGGGCGAAAGGCACTGAAAAGTTTGGATGAGGCCGGGAGAAGAATTGCTGGCGGCACGTCGGTGCTTATTTTTCCCGAAGGAACAAGAAGTGGAGATGGAAAGCTGCACGAGTTTAAAGCCGGAGCTGTCCTTCTCGCCATTAAGGCAGGGGTGCCGATCGTTCCTTTGGGATTTAACGGCTCTTATGAAATTCTTCCCAAGGGGAAATTTCTCCCTCGTGGCGGCGAGATTGTAATTCGCATTGGGCAACCCATGGCTACGGATCATTTCAAGAGCAGCGATAAACAGGCCCTTGCCGGTGAATTGCAGGCGACCGTTGCCCATCTTTTGGATTCACACTATCAGCCTTGATGGCCGCATGATTCTCTCTTAGGTCGTAGAGGGCAACTGTAGGAAATTTCTTGATTTCAAATACAATGAAGATCTCCGGCGAGACGCGGAATTTCTTGCAAAAACAAGCAAACCTGTCATAATGACCACCAATTGAGCTGGATACGCAAAAAAGCGAGCTCGACAATATTGCGTATCGCAAAAACAGTGTCTTACGAGAACGACAGTTGCAAGGAGATGGCTGATTCCTGCCATTTTGCCGTTTCTTTTTCCTCCTTTGGCCGGTGTATGCGTGTTTTTTTATACATCGAACAACAAAATGACTCTAACAGGACCTACATCCATGCAGTCGACATCAAACAAACGATCGGCGTATCAGACTTATTCACTTGTGCTCTGTGCTATTGTGTTGAGTTGTCTAGCCTGTTTGCCCCGCGTGGCCATGGCTCTGGAGCACAGCACCCTTTTCCTGCCGTTCAAAATCAACAGCCCGGATGCCGCCAATACTGCTCTCGTGGCCGACAAGGCTCTGGCGCAAGAAGTCACTGCCAAGGGAATGAAAATGATGTCGCGGGCGCAGGCGGAAAAAGCTGTCGGGTACACAGGGGCTTGGCCCCCTCCTGCAGCAGCTTTGGTTCGGGTTGCTGAATCTGTCGGCGCCGATTATGTCGTGGTCGGCAGCGTCAACAAGTTGGGGAGCCGGATCAGTGTTGATTGTTCCATTGTCGATGTCCTTGCACCTCAGGCTCCTTATTCGGCATTTCGAGAGGCTGATTCCTTAAACGAACTCCCTCGCCTTTCCGGCGATATTGTCGGCACCATGCTTGCGTACTCCAACCGGAGTGCCACCGTGGCCTCTATTGCCCCGGAGGGTAACTCCCGCATTGATTCGGGCGCCATTCTCCAAAAAATTACCACCAAGCCAGGTGATATCTACGATCCTTCAACCCTGCGGGAAGATTTAAAAGCGGTTTTTTCCTTGGGCTACTTCGACAATGTCGAAATCGAATCCAATGATACCGAGGGTGGAAAGAAGATCATCTTTCGCGTGAAGGAAAAGCCTTTGGTCAGCACGGTGATCATTACCGGTGCGGACGAGATTAAGGAAGAGGAAGTTCGCGAGGCGGCAGGAATCACCGCCAACTCGATTCTCAATCCCTACAAAGTGAACGAGGCTGTACAAAAAATCCGGGATCTGTATAAATCCAAGGGATATTATAACACTGAGGTTAACGGCCAGATCACCACGGCTGCCGACGGTAAGGCCGAAGTCCGCTTCTCAATTGCCGAGGGGGAAAAGGTCAGCATCGAGGAGATTGCGTTCACCGGTAATACCAGCTTCTCTTCTGGTGATCTAAGAGACGTTGTTCAGACTAGTACCCACAAGTGGTGGCTTTCCTGGCTGACCGATGCCGGTGTTCTCAAAATGGAAATTTTACGCCAGGATGCCGAGCGGGTTGCCAACTTTTACCAAAATCACGGTTTCATTGAGGCCAAGGTGGGTGAGCCCATTGTTCAGCAAAAGGAAGGGGATTTGTATGTGACCTTCCCCATTGACGAGGGTACCCGCTACAAAGTGGGGACCGTGGATATAAACGGTGACCTGATCAAGAGCAAGGAGGAACTTCTTGCCGAGTTGAAGATTCGCAACGAAGAATTCTTGAATCGACAGGTGCTTCGTGATGATATTACCCACCTGACGGATTTGTATGCCGAACAGGGTTTTGCCTTTGCCGATGTGAGTACCAAAATCAATAAGTCCGAGGAAAACAAACGCATCGATCTGGTGCTCCACGTCAACAAGGGCGCCATGGCCTATATTAATCGGGTGGAGATCAAAGGCAATACTCGGACTCGGGACAACGTCATCCGCCGCGACCTTAAGGTGGAAGAGGGGGGCAAATTCAATTCCAAGGCCATCCGTACTTCGACCCAAAAACTTAATCGCCTCGGTTTTTTCGAAGAAGTGACGGTCACACCCAAGCCAACCATGGTGGAAAACCAGATGGATGTGGTCGTGGATGTCAAAGAAAAATCCACTGGCCAGTTCAGTATCGGTGCGGGCTATTCCTCCTCGGAAAACATGCTCTTTATGGGGGAAATTTCAGAGGATAATATCTTTGGTACCGGGAATAAACTTTCATTGGCCGCCTCGACTTCCAGCAAGTCGACCAAGTATAACCTGACCTTCACCAATCCCCGAATCATGGATTCCCAGGTATCTGGAAGTATGAATCTTTTTAACTGGGAACACGAATACGACGACTTCACCAAGGATTCCACCGGTGGCACTGTACGGATTGGCCATCCGCTGGTTGAGCAGTGGCGTATCTACTACGGGTATACTCTGCAGGACACCGATATTACCGATATCGATTCCACGGCATCGACCTACATTAAGGAGTCCGCTAATATCCATTGGGAGAGCAAAGTCGATTTTTCCCTGGTACGCGACACCCGGGATAAGCTTTTCTCTCCCACAGAAGGGTCGCGAAACAGCATCAGTGTGGAGTATGCAGGAGGAGTTCTTGCTGGTGATGCCCAGTTTACTAAGGTGGAGGCGTCCTCTTCCTGGTTCTTCCCCATGGTTTGGGGTACTGTTTTCCATGTTAAGGGGGCAGCCGGGCAAGCCTTTGAAAATGAAGACGGGAAGCTTCCGGTCTATGAACATTTCTTTCTCGGCGGCATGAACTCAATCAGAGGTTTTCAATCCGCATCCGTCAGTCCGCTTGATCCGTTGACCGGAGATAAAATCGGTGGCGACAAGATGTGGTATGGAACGGTCTCCATCATTTTCCCCTTGATTAAAGATATGGGCATGGATGGCGAGATCTTTCATGACTTCGGTAACGTGTACGATGTGGACGAGGATTGGGATTTCAGCAACTACAAGAAGACCGCGGGTGTTGGCATCCTTTGGGCCTCGCCGCTCGGACCGCTGCGTTTAGCCTGGGGCTTTAATTTAGACCAACAAGATGGTGAAGACAGCTCTAACTGGGATTTCAGTATGGGCGGAACCTTCTAATCCATCCAAAACACTCAACCAAACGCTGTGCATGCAGTCGATCCTAGCGCGGCTGCGTGAACGCGGCCCATTTTTTGATATTTGCGGTCTTCATGGAGCGTCCACTGCCCTGCTGCTAAGCAGGGCAGTGGAGACTCTGCACCGGACCATCTGTTGCATCCTTCCTGCCGATGAGCAGCTTGAGCAGCTGGCTCAAGACTTGGCTTTTTTTACCCCCTGCCGGGTATTGATCTACCCGAGCTACGAAATTCCCCCTTATACACCGCTCTCTCCAGATCCGGCCACGGTCTGTCAACGTCTTGCCACGCTTTACCAGGTACAGGAAAGTTCCCGGCCCTGCATTCTCCTGACCTCAGCCGAAGCGGTACTCCGGCGCGTCTTGCCAGCCACGGTTTTGAGCAATCATTGCGAGCTGGTTATCGCCAATGAGGAGATTGATCGTGAGGCCTTAGTCGCGTCCCTCACCTCCAGTGGATATCAGCTTTGTGATATGGTGCGGCAGGAAGGGGACCTGGCCCTTCGTGGCGGCATCATCGATGTTTTTCCTCCGACCCTTGATCCGGAACTCTCCGGGCCGCTTCGTCTTGATTTTTTTGGCGACACCATAGAGAGCATCCGTCTCTTTGATCCGGTTTCCCAGCGATCAAAACAGTCTCTTGAAGAAGCCGTTTTGCTGCCGGCTACCGAACTGTTGTTTCCTGGGCAGGAGAAACGCGGGGATTGGCTCACCTTTTTGCAGGAAAACGGCGAAAAACATCAGTGGACTGCGCAGGCAACGCGGAACTTGCGTGAACGCTTGGCAACGGGCCAGCGTTTTCCTGGGATCGAATTTTTTCTACCGCTCATCTTTGGTGGCAGTGCAGAGTTGCACAGTCTCTTTGAGTATCTGCCCGCCGATGCCCTGCTTATGCTGGCTGATGCATCTTCTGTCGGGCGGAAGATGGCGCTGGTGCGTGATCGTATCCAGGCCAATTACCAGGAGGCAGTCGATAAACAGGTCGCGGCATTGCCTGCGGATGAACTCTTCATCAGCGATCAAGAATGGGCCGATATCATGGCGAAACGGCTTTCTGCTCGTTTTTCCGTCTTGCCAGATCCGGAAGGCCTGGTCGAGAGTGTTGCTCTTACCTGCAGTGATCATGGGTTACTTGCCCAGGAGATTGAGCTGCAGCGGAAAAAACGAGGCTTGCTCGCTCCCCTTGTCGACCGCATTATGCACTGGCAACAGCAGGAGGAGACCATTGTGCTTGCCTGCCGTTCACTGCGGCAGTGCGAACATCTCCGGGAGTTGCTCGGCCATTACCACCTGCAGACGGTCCTCCAACCCTCTCCGTACAGTGGTGCGCAGGTTCGAGATCAAAAGGTTATTCACTGTTTTGATCAACCTCTTTCTCGCGGATTTGACCTTCCCGGTGAAGGCGTCCATTTTTTATCCGCCTCAGAGCTTTTTGGGGAGAAGCGGCTTCGTTCAGGCCGGCAGAAACGCAAGAGCCGCAATGAAGCTGAGGCCGTTCAAATCGAACAGCTCTCTGAAGGTGATTTTGTTGTCCATCGCGACCATGGAATCGGTGTATTCCAGGGTATGATCAATATGGAATTTTCCGGTCAGCAGGGTGATTTCCTCCTTATCGGCTATCGTGGCGACGATAAACTCTACGTCCCGGTCGATCGCCTGCACTGGGTCAGCCGTTACCAGGGGCTGACCGACCAGGAGCCAAAGCTGGAGAGTCTTGGTTCGCAACGCTGGCAGGCGGCTAAGAAAAAGGTCAGTGATGCGGTCTGGAAAGTTGCCCAGGAACTGCTGGAAATCTACGCCAAGCGGGCCATGCGTCAGGGGCACCGGTTTACTCCTCCCGGCGATTTGTACCGCCAATTGGAGGAGTCCTTCCCTTACGACGAAACCAGTGGCCAGGCCAAAGCCATTGATGACGTCATTGATGATCTGACCCATGACCAACCCATGGATCGCCTGGTCTGTGGTGACGTTGGCTATGGGAAAACAGAGGTCGCTGCCCGTGGCGCCTTCAAAGCGATCGAGGACGGTTACCAGGTGGCTATTCTTGTCCCAACCACGGTTTTGGCAGAGCAGCATGCAGCTACCTTCCGGGAACGTTTTGCCTCATTCCCGGTGGAAATTGCCTGCCTGAACAGGTTTCGTACAAGTAAACAACAGAAGGAGATTGTGGGTAAATTATCCACCGGTGCCGTTGACTTGGTGGTGGGTACGCACCGTTTGCTCTCCAAAGATATCCAGTTTAATAAACTCGGCCTGTTGATCATTGACGAGGAACATCGCTTTGGCGTTGCCCATAAGGAAAAAATTAAAAAATTCAAGGCAAGCGTCGATGTCCTTACCCTTACCGCCACCCCTATTCCCCGGACGCTGCAGATGTCGCTTTTGGGTATTCGCGATCTCTCTGTGATCTCCACCCCTCCGCAGCAGCGGCGGGCAGTCAAGACCTTCCTCGCCAAGCATGATCAGTTAGTCATACGTGAAGCGGTGGTGCGGGAAATTGAGCGTGGCGGCCAACTTTTTTTCGTCCACAATCGGGTGCAATCGATCCATCGCATTGCGGAAACCATCGGAACCCTCGTGCCACAGGCCCGCATCGGTGTTGCTCACGGGCAGATGGCCGGGCCGGATTTGGAAGATGTCATGGTGCGCTTTATTAATCACGAGCTCGATCTCCTGGTTTGTACCACGATTGTGGAATCCGGTCTCGATATCCCCAATGCCAACACGATCATTATCAACCGGGCCGATCATCTCGGCCTAGCCGACATTTACCAGCTGCGTGGTCGGGTTGGCCGCTCCAACCGACAGGCCTATGCCTACTTGTTGGTGTCCTCGCTGGATCACCTTACCCCGGATGCGCAGCAGCGTCTGCGTGCCCTAATGGATTGCTCCGAACTAGGCGGTGGTTTTAAATTGGCGATGAACGATTTGCAAATCCGCGGGGGCGGTAATCTGTTAGGTGTTTCCCAGTCCGGCCATATTGCCGCAGTCGGCTACGACCTCTATCTGGAATTGTTGCAATCCACAGTGGCTGATTTGAAACGCAAGTCTCTGGAAGGTGTTGAGATAACCTCAACCGAGGAAATCGACCCTGAAGTTAAATTGAAGGTGGCAGCTTATCTTCCCGACAGCTTTATTCGCGACACCACCCAGCGCTACCAGGCGTATCGGCGCATATCCATGGCCGGGTTCGGTACGGAGGAGGAACTAACTGACCTTCAAAACGAATTGGAAGACCGTTATGGGCACCTTCCGCAAGAGGCGGCAACACTCCTGGAAATTATCCGGCTTAAACAGCAGTGTCGTCAGCTTGGTATCCATAAACTTGAGCAAGCACCGGAGGTCCTCGTTTTTTCCTTTGTCGAGCAGGCGCCGGTCGATCCCAATCGGCTCCTGGCCTTGATCCAGCAAAAGCCCACCAAGAAAAAAACGGCGCCCGCCATTCGCCTTACTCCGGATCAGCGGCTGGTTGTCCCATGTTCCGCCCAGGAAAATGTATTCCAGCGGGTTCAGATTATCATCCACGCATTACAGGGAGATCAACAATGAGCACTACCCCCCTTTATTGTGAAAAAATATTTCCGGTCTTTCCTTGGAGTGAGATCGATACCGTGCTGTTGGACATGGACGGTACCCTTTTGGACAAGCATTTTGATGATTACTTTTGGGAGCAATATCTGCCAGAGCATTACAGCCTGGTGCATGATATTACGGTGGAGGAGGCGAAAAAGCAGCTGCTTGATCGCTATGACCAGGTAACGGATACCTTGGACTGGGCAGATCTTGATTTTTGGTCGAGTGAGCTCGGGCTTGATCTGCAGGAATTAAAGATGCGGATCAATCATTTGATCGGTGTCCATCCCTATGTGATCGAATTTTTCGAGTTCTGCCTTAAAAGGCGAAAAAAGCTGTATCTGATTACCAATGCCCATTCCCAATCCCTGGAAATCAAATTACAGAAAACAGCAATTGGCCCCTGGTTTGATCGCATTGTCTGTGCCTCCGAGGTAGGAGCGGCCAAGGAAGAGCCGCTCTTCTGGGAACGCCTGAAGTCCATGCTTGGCTATGATAAAAAACGAACGCTACTGGTGGATGACACGGAAAAAGTGCTGTTTACTGCGCGAGATAACGGCTTGGCATATCTGTTATACGTCGCTCGGCCCAGTAGTCGGCAGAGGGTGCAGTATTCCTGCAATTTCCCTTCGATTGAATACTTCAAGGAGTTGCTGCCGCGTTGAGGTCAAAGCAAACAAAAAAAGGCCGCCTGCTTAAAAGCAGGCGGCCTTTTTTAAATTATTAAAACTATGCCGGATCAGGCTTTTTTTCTGGAGCGGGCTGGGCTCTTCGCCGGAGTTTTCTTTTTCACCTCTTCCATGTCCGCCTTTAAAGTTTCAATGGCCTCGTTCAAAGGCTGGGGGTCAAAGCTGTTATCCTGCTGTTCGAGTTTTTCCAGACGGGCGGGAACATCGCCGAGAATTTTCACCGCATCAATGCCATCAAGCTTGGCTGCAGTATCATTGAGTTTGCTTTCAAGGGCTGCAACCTGACCCTTGACTTCGCTCAATGCCTGACCCGAGGCTGCGATCTCACTAGCGATGGCTTCCAGTTGTGCTGTCCCCGCAAAATCAGCACTTTTTGCTTCCAGCGCGTCAATTTTGCTGTTAATGGCGGCGAATTGGTCGCTCAGGGTTTGTTGGCAGGCAGTTACTTTCTGGACTTCGCCACTGATGATGGATTGGAGCTCATCTTTCAGTTCGATGGCAGCCGGAGCCGCAGGTGCTGAAGATGCGCAACATTTACCGTCTTTACACTGCAAAGAGCCGATAAAAGAAAAAATCGGCATTAAAAGCTCGGCTACACGCATTTTCACGCCTGCATACTTCTCAGCGGCAATATCTTTGTCCACCAGGTATGCCGCAAAAAGAAAAATCCCGATAAGAAATGCGATGCAGACCGTCAAGCCGATGACCATAGCAATGATCCATTGAACGAAGCGGAAGGCTCCGATAATGATTAAGCCTAGCGAGTTGAGAACGCTACCTTCGGGAGAGGCGCTGGTCAGGTAGGCCAACAGAATAAAAATTAAGAGTACTGCCGCTGATTTGATGAGCGGCGTCCGCATCATGTTCGTTTTCATCTTTTACTCCTCCGTTAGGAAACTCGCGTCTAATCACTGGGTATCACAAAGTACGCATTGGGCAATTCTAGCTTTCGCTCAAAATGCGTGTGTCGGTTAATTCTGTGTGGTTTTAGTGTATTTGCGTCGGAACGGCAAGGAAAAATGTTGGTTGTTGGGGAGGGGCGTGAATCACTATTCATTTTATTCCCGATGACCAATCACCTAATTCCATGCACTAATCAGAGTCGGGTTCTGCCAAGGTCTGTCGGACCCAGTTGAAGGAATCCTGAATGAGAAGGAAGGCGTCGACAAGAGCAGGATCAAACTTGTGCCCAACCTCTTCGATGATCATCTGCACTGTCTGGGCGTGGGATTTTCGTTTGTCCGGGCTCAGTGTGGCGGTCTGTTCTTCGTAGGCATCGGCCAAGGCCATGATCCGTGCCTCGAGGGGAATTTTGTCGCCACGAAGTCCTTGGGGATAGCCGCGGCCATCCCAGCGTTCATGGTGAAAATAAGCAATATTTTGGGCGACCGTTAAAAAACCGCTGTTGTGGATGTCTTCCATCATGGTCTTGATCACATCGCCCCCTTTGCGGGTGTGTAGACGGATCAAAGCCTCCTCTTCCAGAGAGATGGCCGATTTTTTTCCGAGAATTTCATCGGGCACGGCGACTTTGCCGATATCGTGCAAGATGGCGCCCTGGAAGAGGTTCTGGATGAAATTTGGGGTCAGTTGATCCGCATATTCCGGACGACGTGCCAACTCCACCGCCAGAAGGCGGCAGTATTCGCGGATGCGTTCCAAATGGTTGCCCGGGGTAACGTCTCGATACTCGGAGAGTTTGGCCAGAGCGAGAATGGCGGCGTTTTCCATTTTTCGCACCCGGTTGAGTGAGGTGATCAACTTTTGTTCCAACTCCTGGCGGATAGTAATGTCGCGCAGAACCAGTTGTATGCCTAGCTTCCTTTCGCCCCTTTGCAGGAGCGCGCCACTGATTTCCACCTCTACCGGCGTGTTTCGGCACGACCTCAATGCAATCCTCCATGCCGAGATGGCCGCACCTTGAGCAAGGGGTTGCAGCAGTTCACGATCAACCCGCATGCGATCCTGAGGGGCCACTGCATCCAGAAACGAGGCCTGTCCCGGGAGGTCCCCGCAATAATAGTGGGTGAGATAGTGCTGATTGGCCTGGAGAATTTGCCCCTGGACCGTAACCAGCAGCACATCATCGACAATCGCTTCGTAGAGAATGCGAAACCGTTGTTCCGTTGCTTGCTGTTCCTCGGTGCGCCGTTGGACCTCCTTTTCGAGAAATTTTGCCTGCTGGGTGAGCTTTTCAGCGGCCAGATTTTCTTCCTGGCGTAACCGGTACTCCTGCTGGCGGGCGGAATTGTCAGCCCAACTCTGGGTAGCGGCGATAAAGACAAAGCAGATCATGAAATAGAGATTGGTGAACAGACTAACCACCTCATACTCGGATAGCGGACCGATCAACGTCATCGAAACCAGGTAGATCGTCACCAGGGCAAAGCCGCTGACCAAGGTCTGGCCAGCGCTGAGAGGGGCGAGCGCCGTATAGATGGTCATGGCCACAATCACCCCCACATAATAGGGAGACGCAATCCCGCCCATACGGAAAACCGTGAGCAAAACGAGGCAGCCTGCAAAGAGATAGCCGGTAAAGCCGATAACCCAGGCGCGGGTGTGGTTGCGATCAAAGTAGTTGGCGACCAGGAGCAGGCCGACAAAACTAACCGCTCCGAGGCGATAACGGAGAAATTCGAAAAAATGTTCTCTGATTAGGAGGTAATCAAGCGCGGTGAACAGGAGCATGATGCCGATCCCGACCAGTAGGATGGAGTACACCCGTTGATGGTGGAGTTGCAGCACTTCCTGTTGAAATTGTCGGTCTGGGACCATGCGTGTCGCGGATTTTTTCAATGCGCCTCGATCTGCTGCATCTGTTGTCGGGTAAGATCGAATTCCTGTTCGCGCCGGAGGTAGGCGGCGACCACCACCGGATCAAAGAGGTGACCGCTTTCGCTAAGAATAGTCCGGCAGGCCTCTTCATGACTGAAGGCTTCCTTATATGGCCGTTTCGAAGTCAGGGCGTCGTAGACATCAACCAGGCTGACGATACGGGCCGCAAGGGGGATATCCTCTCCTTTGAGTCTATTGGGATAGCCGGTACCGTCCCACCGTTCATGGTGGTAACGCGTGATTTCCTGGCCGAGTCGAAGAAACGACAAGCTTTCCGAATCCCGTTCCGCTGAAGCCAGCGCGTTGCTGCCGAGTTCGCAGTGCTGCTTGATCACCGCGAATTCGTGCTCGGATAACCGGCCGGGTTTGAGTAAAATGGCATCGGGAATACCGATTTTGCCAATGTCGTGCAGCATGGAAGAGATGCACAGATCTTCGATAAAATGTTCGGTGATCACAGCTGGCGGATCTGGCGACAGGGCGAGTTCCATGGCCAGAATGCGGGTATAGGCTCTGATCCGCAGTAAATGGGCGCCGGTGGTATCATCGCGGCATTCCGCCAAACTCGCCATGCCGAAGATGGCTGCCTGGCGGGAGGTATCCAGCAGCTGTTTGGATTCCAGGACCTGTTTTTCCATTTGTTTGGTCAGGGTAATGTCGCGGATGATCAACTGGTAACAGATTTGATTTTCCGGCATGGTGACCGCGTTGCCGTTCAATTCCACCTCCAGTTGGCGACCCCGGTAGGTCAGCATCTGCATCTGTATATTTCGGATCTGTTCTCCCATAGCCAGGCACCTGAGAATTTCTTGATTAAGAAAATCGCGATCCTGGGGGGGGAGAAAATCGGCCAGCGGACGGTTTTTTAATGCTTGGGCCGAAAGTTCCAGCAGCTGCGCCCCATGGTGGTTGATCATCTGAATGATACCGCGTGGGTCGATCAGAATAACCAGGTCGAGGATATTGTTGTAGAGATCACGGAATTTGAGATCCGATTCTTCCAGCTGGGCCATGCGCTGTTTGACCAGAGACTCGAGATTCCCAGTGTAGTGCTTCAATTCGGTGTTAATGGTTTTGAGACTTTTTTGCGCCCGCAGAGAATTCAGCAGGGTCTGGATTTCATCGAAGCACTGAACCGTGGTGACGAGGACGATGCTGAGAAAGAAAAAACTATTGTTGATAAAATAGTTCATGGCCTCCCCATCCAGAGGGCGCGAACCCAGATAGACGGTTGTGGCGTAGATAAGATACATGGCAACGCCCAAACCAAGCGATTGGGCAATATTAAGGGGCAGGACCGAAAATCCTCCTGCAATCATCAAGAGGATACCCACATAATAACCGGAACCAAACCCGCCGAGTTTGACCGTCATCAGCGAAATCACCAGAGTGCCCAAAAGAATGGCAACGAACATCACTTCACGACTGTAGCGTTTCACCTCCGGGTATCGGAGGAGTTGCAATAGTCCGATCAGGATGAGCACAAAACTCAGGCGGTAGGCCAGAAATAAAGAGAAAAAGGCGCGGGCGTGGACAAAATCCAGCAGGGCAAAGAAAGAGAAAAAGACCGCCCCCAGCCAGAGACAGATCCGGGTCCGTTGGTAGAACAGGTCCTTGAGCTCTTGCTCAACCGGGGTGCTCAGTATTCGCGTTGCTGCTGTCATTATTCCTTGGTGGCCATGGCAAAGAGGTTGACGCCCGCTTGTTCAACCAGAATGTCGATATTTTCGCCAAAGGGCGTTGGCGCAAAAATTTCCCGCAGGTCTTCTTCGGTTCGATAGATCAATTCCCATTTGAGTAGTTTGTCTAAAAAGAGGGAATCGGGATAAAAAGTGAAGTTACCCAAAAGCAGGGTGCCTCCGGGTTTGAGGTGTTTGTAGCATTGGGTGATCAGGGCGCGAAAAAGTCGTGGATCGAGATAATCGCAGAGGCCGGCCGAATAGATGATATCCAGGGGCTCGATGTGGTGTTTGGCGCGGCCCATGGCCCACTTGATCACATTTTCACTCATCAGTCTGATCGAAGCGCGGTGGGGGAAGATGTTGACGTACTGATTGGTATACTGCAGGGCCTCGGAATCGATGTCCACACACAGGGCCTCGATGGATTCGCTGAAATCGCAATCGGCGAGGAAGTCGAACAATTCACGGTTGGGGCCGCAGGCTAGGTTCATGATCCGGGTGGTTCGTCCCTGGGCGTTAATGGCGGCGCTGCGATCCATTAATTGTTGTTTGAGCAGGATGCGTCGGCCGCGGATTGCCAGGGAGCCCGGCCGTTGCAGGCAAAAGGCATCGATGATTTCGCCAAGTTTGCCTTCTCCTTTGGGGATGTCGGCATAGATGTGCTCCATCATTAAAAAATCGCCAGCATACCCTTTGGGTTTGAAATAGGCGCGTTCGGCAAAACGGCTGCGCATGAAGTAGGGGAATATTTCTTTAAACACATACCCCCACATGACTTCACCGTATTTGCTGCCAGCCATAATCTGCTCAAATTCGGGGAGCACCGCGTTGAGTTCGGCCAGTACCCCATGGCAGCGAGCTTCATTTTCCGGATCCTGATGCCCTTCGGCCTCGGCCTTTTGCAATGTGTGGGAGAGGTTGAACAGCTCCGATTTGAACGCTTCCATCCGGCTGCTGATAGCATGCCATTGCGAAGAGTTGACCAGGGCTGCGGGCAAGGGCTTCGCCTCGGTGTAGCGGCTGGCATGGCGGGTGGACAGGGAGTCGGCATAACCGGCAATCGGTTCGCGCTCACCGGCAATGCGGCGGAATTTTCCGCAGATGTTCTGGGTGAGGAAAATAAGAAAATCGACAAAAAGCTCCGGCTTGGCCGCCCGCAACTTGGTCATCACCATCTCGTCAAAGATGCCGACTCGGGCCTCGCCGGTGGCCTGGATGTTGCGAACACGGGATTCGCCATCAAAATAACCGATTTCTCCAAAGAATTCGCCCTGGCCGATTAATGCGACCGTGATCCGTGTATTGACA
Organism: Desulfobulbus sp.; assembly: GCA_028684915.1. Next base: position 26,168 of record JAQUEZ010000029.1, on the reverse strand, counting down.
CGGTCGGTGTAACCGACCTCCACCGCCCCGTTGACCAGGAAGTAAAAGGCATTGGTGGCGCTCTCGGGGCTGAGAATGGGCTCACCGGCGGAGAAATTACGGATGGTGGCATAAACAAGAACAGAATCGAGCAGGGCGGGGGAGATAGGCGTGGGCGCAGGTGTCATCGAGTGTCCTTTAGGCGGTTTTGGCGCTTTAATGAGAGATTCTGCATGGAAAATGATTCAGAAGGCGGTGATCAGACCGATGGTAACGGCATGGGCACCGCCATCGGTAAAGGTCCCATCCACCCCTTGGCTGTTGCTCACCGAGCGGGTTTTCGTCCGGTGGTACATATACGAAAGGCCGATTTCGATGTTCGGCGAGTAGCGGTAGCGAACACCGGCGCAGTAGACCGTGGCATCGGTATCCGGCAATTCAAAACCGAGAGTTTGGGAGGGTACGGGTGTTTCGTCGTAGGCGAAGCCTAGGGTGGTGGTCCAACGTTCATTCCAGTCGTAGGTGAGGCCGATGCGATAGGCATTGGTATCCTTCCAGTTCTTGCTGATCGCGGTGTCAAAGACAGCAAAGGGAGTGGCGGTATAGTTCTGGTCGTATTCAAAGTCCAACTGCTTAAAGGAGCTCCAGTAGGTTCGGTCCCATCCCAGTTCGACGGTGAGCCGGTCAAGGCTGTAGGAGGTCGCCAGGCTGAAGACTGCTGGCAGGGTGAGGCCGATAGAGGTGGAGACCGGAAAATAGAAGGCCTGAGAAGAGCCGATCATTGCCTCTAAAGTGCCACTCCCGGAAAGGTCAAGCTCGACCTCGGAGCGGTAGGTGGCGGCGATATTCCAGCGGTCTGTCGGGCGCAGGCTCAGCGCGAGATTGTACCCAAACGATGTGTCCGAGGCGTTAGTGGAGCGGCTGAGCGAGGTCAGTGGGGCGAGGTCGGAAAATGGCGGATTGGTGAAGTCATTGTCTACCTCTCCCTTGCCGTAGATAAAGCTGACCCCGCCACCCAGGCTGAGCCAATCGTTGACCTGATAGGCCACGCTCGGGTTTGCCTCCACCGTTATGAGTGAAAATTTTTGCGCAAACGCACGGGGGTAGGCTTGGGGCCATTGTTTTGCCAGGCCGTAGGGATAGGTCAGGGAAAATCCGAAACGCAGCCTTCCGTACTGGGGAGAGACGGCATGAATCAGCGGCATGAAAAAGAGTTCGCTGGCGGATTCACCGTTCAAGAACGACGATTGGTTGGCGGTATAGGTGATGGAGGGGAGGCTCAGGGTGGTCAAACTGGTTTCCACCCGCCACTGATTCGGCTGAAAGACCATGTTGGCCGGGTTGTAATAACTGGCATCCGGACCAGGCGTATAGGCGATGTGGGCCCCGGCAATGCCAACGGCACCCAAGGATTGATTAGTAATTCGAAAGCCGGAAGCCTGGGCAGAATGCGGCAGGGCGGTCAAGTTAAGCAGCCCCCATGCCAAAAAAAGGCCGCAAGCATAGGGGTTGCCCCAAACCTGCGGTCGTTGCCGAGATGTCATGGGCGCTCCTGCAAACAAAGATTATTTGGGTTCAAAAAGAGGAAGGTGTATTGTCGCATGTTAAAGCGATTATAGCATTGAATTGAAAAAGTAAAATAAATTTTGCCTAATAATTACGCTCACAAATGACGCGTGAGCGGAAAAATTTACCGTTTTTAAGTAACTTTACCTAAGCTATGTTGGGCAAGTGTACTTACACTTATGAAACAATAAAAGAAACCGCCGACAAAAATGGGGTTCTGTGGACTGCTCGGTTGGGTCGGACTCATCCTAAAGGAAAGATTATGTCGTCGTCGTTGTTGTGGTGGCTGTGAAGAAATTGTGGGAGGATATTCCTTCGTTGGAAGGATTGTCTGTTGAGTGGGACTATGCCCCGGAGAGTGCTCGAGACCAGAGAATGCATGTTCGCCTGGCAATGCCGGTGGTCGGTAAGTTGATCGATGTGGCAGAGATTGTGGTTAAAATGGCCACCAGTAAAGCGACCTATGAAGGCCGGCTCATCGATATAAGTGAGGGCGGTTTGGCGATAAGGTTACCCGTTGCCCTTGCAACGGATCTGCCGGTGAAGGTCGGGCTGATCCTGGGGCAGACGAAGATTATTGCCCGAGCACAGGTGCGGCATGTTCAGGCCGAAGAAGGAGGCTTTGTCACTGGGCTGCAGTTTGTCGGGCTCTCTGCTGAAAACGCACAGTATATTAGTGGGCTGTACGCGGCCAAGGTCTTGTCTCGCGTGACCTGAGCTGCATGCTCAAGGCGACTTTACTCCTTAAGAACGATCCGCAGGCTCCCCTCACGCACTTCGATTGCATCAACTCCGTCGGCAAAACTCTTCCAGAAACCGGGATCAGAGCCAAAGGTTTCGATCAGATCGATATTTTTCAATCCCCCCAGCCAGGCACTGGGCAGAGGAACTCCCATAATCGAAATACCACGCAGAATCACCACTGGGCGTCCCTGGCGATAGGCCATTTCTGCACCGGCCCGCACTTTAAGCACCTTGCCGCCCATGATGGGGAAGTCCGGGTCCACCGGGATAAGTAGTTTGACACTGACCAAATCCTGGGAAAAATCAACCACCATCCGTTGGGCGAGATCTGCATTTTGTCCAATCATGCCATTGATTTCCCGTTCACTCAAACGAACTTCATGGGAAGCCCCCACCTCACTATACGGTTCGGGTTTGAGATCGGTATCGGTTATTTGTTCATTAGGTTGATACTTTCGGCCGGCGCCATCACCCCAATGTTCGAATCGGTCCAGCTTGCGTTCAAGCCGTTGTTCTTCCGCATGGCTAAGCACCACCGGTTTAAACGGCCCAGGAAAGAGCCAACTTTTGAGAATAAAGAAAGTGACCAGCATGGCCAGGAGCATTGCGAAAAAAACAAGGCCAAACACCTTGGTTGCCGAAAGCCCGGTCTTTTGTGGTGTTGGTTCCATAGTACACTCCGTGGTTGAAGAATTCCTCTCTATACGACAAGCCGCGTCCCTCTGTCAAACCCCGATGCCTGGGGTGAAATAATCCTGATCAAAGAACAAAAGTACAGGTTTTTAAGCGAAAAATCCTTTAATGTTATGTTTTAACAGACATCCTGGGTGAGGTTGTCTTCTGGTGAGGGTACCTTTTTTCGGGGCAGAGATTTTCAATTTTTGACTTTTGTCGTGCTCGTTAAAAGCCTCGGGAACGACGTCTTGTACTGCATAACATGTTGTATTTACCATAAATAATTTCTTTTGTTTTGACTTTTTATGAAGCAATCACTTTTTACGTATCCGGCATTATTGACTTGCACCGCGGCGCAATCTCCGGTAAGTGCATCGCACCCGTTGTCAGGGCTGTGCAACTCACTGTTTTTGTGCTGCATAGCTTTCCGTTTTTTGTTTTTTGACGAGGCCCGCGAATTTCATGATGGTGAATAGCTATCTTCTTTTTATTCTATTTGTTCTCCTTCTTGGCTACCTGCTGGAACTCGCAGTGGCCCTGCTCAATCTTCGCTCGCTCTCGCCGGTGCTGCCGGAGGAGTTTGCAGGCGTCTATGATGCCCAAAAATATGCCCGCTCCCAGGAGTACACCCGGGCGACCACCCGTTTCTCCCTGGTGCAATCGAGCGTAAGTTTGGTGCTCACCCTGTGGTTCATCCTGGCTGGCGGTTTTAATTACATCGATCTGGCGGCGCGCAGCCTTGGTTGGGGATCGATTGCAACCGGCCTGGTATTCACCGCTCTGCTTGGCCTGTTGAGTGCAATTGTCAACCTGCCCTTTTCTCTCTACTCGACCTTTGTGCTTGAAGAGCGCTTCGGCTTCAATACGACCACCGTGCCCACCTTTCTCCTGGACCTGCTTAAAGGCGTCTTGCTCAGCGTTTTTCTGGGAGGGCCACTCTTGGCGGCTATTCTGTGGTTTTTTGCAACCAGCGGTCAGTCGGCCTGGCTTTACTGTTGGCTGGCGGCAGTCTTCTTTATCCTCGTGGTCCAGTTTCTCGCCCCGGTGGTGATTATGCCGCTGTTCAACAAATTTATTTCGCTTGAAGACGGGTCGCTCAAAGAGGCGATCACCCGTTATGCCAGCCGCCAGCAGTTTGCCCTCCAAGGGATCTATACCATGGACGGCTCCAAACGCTCCAACCGGGCCAACGCCTTTTTTACCGGATTTGGCCGTTTTCGTCGGATTGTTTTTTTTGACACCCTGATCAACAAACTGGCGGAAAACGAGTTGCTCGCTGTCCTGGCCCATGAAATGGGGCATTACAAGCTGCGTCACATTCCCACCATGATGGTGCTCTCCATCCTGCAGATGGGGTTGATGTTTTTTATCCTTTCGCTTTTTCTCGGTAACCAGGGGCTGTTCGCAGCCTTTGGCATGGAGCAGGTCTCGATATATGCGTCGCTGTTTTTTTTCGGTTTTCTCTACAGCCCGATTTCCCTGCTGTTGGGTATTGGTTTCAACATCTTTTCCCGTCGAAACGAGTATCAGGCCGACCGCTTTGCCGCTGAAACCCTGAGCCAAGAGTGCGGTAGCGAGGCACTGATCAGTGGACTGAAAAAACTGAGCCTGAGCAATCTCAGTAACCTGACTCCGCATCCGTTGAACGTCTTTCTTAATTACTCCCATCCGCCTGTTCTGGCTCGAATCGAAGCCCTGCGGCAACAACATCCCCTCGGTTGTAATGACTGATTTTTCGTCGATCGACAGTCGTTTGCATGCGGCCTGGCTGAGCCAGTTGGTCCAGGAGTACCAGGCTATCTGCTACCAGTATCGGATAGCCCTGGAATTGCCGATCCTGACCATCAATAAGAGCCGCAAACAGCTGGGCAGCTGGTCAGCCGGAGAGAGGATTCTCAGCCTCAGTCATTTCCTTATCAGTGATCATCCCTGGGGCCTGACCCTTCAGGTGCTCAAGCACGAGATGGCCCATCAGATCTGTAGTGAGCTCCACGGCCACGATGATTCCGCCCACGGACCCTTGTTTCGTGAGGCCTGCATCCAGCTGGGCCTTGATGCCTCTTTCCAGCGTGCCGGTGCCGATCTTGAGGAGTATCTCGTAGCCTTGGAGCCTGGAACTGCAGCCACTGAGCCCGGACGGCAGATCATTGAGAAAGTGCGTAAACTTTTAGCCCTTGGTGCGTCGGAAAACGAGCATGAATCTGCTCTTGCCATACAGCGGGCGCGGGAATTGCTGGAGCGTTACCAGCTTGATTTCACCTCCCTTGCCGAACAGCAACAGTTGGTGCATCGCACGCTCAATACCGGCAGCAAAACATTGCCTGCCCACCGTAAGAAGATCTGCGTCCTGCTCGAATCCCATTTTGGAGTGCGGGTGATCTCTGCCTCGATCTATGATCCTTTGATTGATTGTTCGCTGAAGACGATCGAACTGCTGGGGCCGGAGGAGAATGTGGCTATCGCCGAACACTGCTACCATTTCCTTGAAAATCGATTACAGATTCTGTGGCAGCAGAATCGGCAGCGGTTTGCCGGTGGAGGATTACGGGCTCGCAAAAGTTATTTTTGGGGGATCCTGGACGGATTTCAACAGAGGCTGCAGGGAACTCAGTCTGTAGGCTCATTGTCTACACAACCGGGGCCGAGTCCTGCAAATCTGCCGGCTCTGCGAGCAGAAGAGCGGTTGGAGGCCTTTGTTGCCCAACGGTTTCCCCGCTTGAGTCGTCGGCGGGGTAGGGCCGTCACCATGCACGGCGAGGCCTACCGCCAAGCCGTGGCCACCGGCCGCGAGCTGATCCTGCATCGGCCGGTCGACAACGCCATGCCGCCAAAGCTTCTGTCGTAGGAGCATTGGGGCATTCGTTTGTTTGTTCGGGAAGGACAATTGTTAGAGTTCAAATAGGACCCATCCCCGGCCTTGACGCCGGGCTTTTGCGTTGAGTATAGAACAGCAGAACGTTGTTGAAGGAGGAGGAAAGGATTGGTTAATTACGCCATGGAACGATGGAATATCAATAAATCATCGGATTTGTACGGTGTCACCGAGTGGGGTGGCGGTTATTTTTTTGTGGCTGAGAACGGCGACATGATGGTGATGCCCGCCCCCGGCGCCACTGATCGGGCGGTGAGTATTGCCGAAATTTCCCGAGGTATCCGGGATCGCGGTTTTGATATGCCCGTGTTGCTGCGCATTGAGAATATCCTCGATTCCCAGATCACCAGCCTCAACGAAACCTTCCGCTCCGCCATGGAAGAACTCGGCTATCAGGGCTCGTTCATGGGGGCCTATCCGATCAAGGTCAATCAGCAGCAGCAGGTGGTGGAGAAGATTGCCCAGTTCGGCTCCCGCTACCACCATGGCCTGGAGGCCGGTTCTAAAGCCGAGCTGATTGCGGCCATGGGCATGATGCGCGACAAAAAGGCGGTGCTCATCTGCAACGGCTACAAGGATGAGGAGTTTATCGATCTTGGTCTTTATGCCACCAAGATCGGCTACACCTGCATTCTGGTGGTGGAAATGCCCGATGAGCTGCCCTTGATCATCGAGCGTTCGAAAAAACTGCAGGCCAAACCGATCCTCGGTATCCGGATCAAGCTTTCGGCTCAGGCCGGCGGCCACTGGTCCGAATCCGGCGGCGAACGTTCCATTTTCGGCCTCAATTCCAGTCAACTTATACAGGCGGTTGATCTGCTGACCAACGCCGGTATGCTCGACTGCCTCAAGCTGGTTCACTATCATCTGGGTTCTCAGATCTCCAATATCCGCGAGATCCGTACTGCGGTCAACGAAGCCTGTCGGGTCTACGCCGGTCTGGCTAAGGAGGGTGCCCAGGTCGAGTATCTCGATCTCGGCGGTGGGCTGGCCGTGGATTACGATGGTTCGCAATCCAACTTCCTCTCCAGCCGTAACTACACCCTCAAGGAGTACTGCACCGACATCATCGAGGCCGTTATGACCTCGCTTGAAGATGAGAGTATCCCCCATCCGGTGATCATCACCGAATCGGGGCGGGCCCTGGTGGCCTATTACTCGATTCTGCTGTTCAACATCCTTGATGTGACCAAATTTCAGGCCGATCCACTGCCCAATACATTGCCCGAGGACTGCCCGCCCCAGCTCGAGTACATGCGTCAGGCGCTCAAGGATTTGACCATTCGCAATATTCAGGAGGTGTTCAACGACACCATCTTTTACCGTGATGAGACCCGGCGATTGTTCCAGACCGGTAAGATCACCCTGCGCGAACGATCGCTGGCGGAACGGCTTTTCTGGACCACCATCAACGAGATCAGTCGCCTGGCCAAGGACCTGAAAAATCCCGGTGCCGAGCTCTCCGACCTGGACCGGGTCCTGTCGGATTTTTATTACTGCAATTTTTCCGTGTTCCAGAGTCTGCCCGACTCCTGGGCAATCGGCCAGCTTTTTCCCATCACGCCGATCCACCGGCTCGATGAAGAACCAACCCGTAAGGGCATCCTCGCCGACATCACCTGCGACTGCGATGGCAAAATCGATCAGTTCATCGATAAGCGCGGGGTCAAGCGCTTCCTGCCCCTGCACGAGTTGAAACCCTACGAAGAGTACATCCTCGGCGTTTTTCTCGTCGGAGCCTACCAGGAGACCCTGGGTGATCTCCATAACCTGCTGGGCGACACCAATATCGTGACCATCCGCATCCAGGAGCACGGCGAGTTCGAGTTTGTCAGCGAGCAGGAAGGGGATACGGTCGCCGAGGTGCTTTCTTACGTGCAGTACGATCCCAAACGGCTCTTTGTACGTTTCCGTGAGACCGCCGAGCAGGCGGTTCGTAGCGGTAAGATCAGCGCCCAGGAACGGCGTCAGATTGTCGAGGCCTATGAGGCTGGTCTGCGTGGGTACACTTATTTTGAACGATAGAGAAAGAGGTTGATCGAGCTGGCGTCTGAGAACTGAAGGACGGCGCAAACAGCGTGTTCCCCCTCCTCTTTACGGAGACGATAGAAGCATCACCTAGAGACTCTCCCCCCTAGAGATTATCCCCTGAAGGAGAAAAAATATGTCCCACGTTCTCATTATTGGCGCCGGCGGTGTCGGTTCCGTTGTTGTTCATAAATGTGCCCAGATCCCCGAAGTCTTTAGCCAGATTACCCTGGCCAGCCGCACCGTCTCTAAATGCGAGGCCATTACCGCCTCGGTCAAGGAGCGCACTGGGGTGAGTGTGGCTGTTGAGCAGGTTGATGCCGATAAGGTGGCCGAAACCGTGGCCCTGATCAAACGGATCAAGCCGGATCTATTGCTCAACGTGGCCCTGCCGTACCAGGATCTGGCGCTGATGGATGCCTGCCTGGAAACGGGGGTCGATTACCTCGATACCGCCAACTATGAGCCGCCGGATGTGGCCAAGTTCGAGTACAAGTGGCAGTGGGCCTACAAGGAGCGGTTTGAAAAGGCCGGCCTTGCCGCCCTGCTTGGTTCCGGTTTTGATCCCGGGGTAACCAACGTCTACTGCGCCTATGCGCAGAAACACTATTTTGATGAGATTCATACCCTGGATATCATTGACTGTAACGCCGGCGACCATGGCCAGGCCTTTGCCACCAACTTCAACCCGGAGATCAACATCCGCGAGATCACCCAGCGTGGTCGTTACTGGGAGCACGGCGAGTGGGTAGAGACTGATCCGCTCTCCTGGTCGATGAACTATGATTTTCCCGAGGGTATCGGCCCCAAGAAATGTTTTCTCATGTACCACGAGGAGCTTGAATCCCTGGTGGAGAATATCCGTGGCCTCAAGCGAGCCCGTTTCTGGATGACTTTTTCCGACCAGTACCTCACCTACCTGCGGGTGCTGGAGAATATTGGCATGACCCGGATCGACCCGGTCAAGTACCAGGGTCGCGATATCGTGCCGATCCAGTTTCTGAAGGCGGTCTTGCCCGAACCCGCATCGCTTGGCCCGCTGACCAAAGGTCGCACCTGTATCGGTTGTGTGATGAAAGGGATTAAGGACGGCAAGGAAAAACAGATCTATATCTATAATATTTGCAGCCACGAAGAGGCCTACCGCGAAGTCGGCTCCCAGGCGATCAGCTACACCACCGGCGTGCCGGCGATGATTGGGGCCAAGATGATGCTCCAAGGGTTGTGGAAACGGGCGGGAGTGTGGAATATGGAAGAGTTTGATCCGGATCCCTTTATGGAGGATCTTAACCAGCACGGGCTGCCCTGGGTGGTGGTCGAGCTGTGAGTCAAACCCGCTACAACGGCAGATATGCCTGCCGCTTCGACCCGGCGCGGGTGACCACGCCAGCCTTTGTGGTCGATGAGGGGCTCTTGGCCGACAACCTCGCCATTCTTGGTCAGGTCAAGGAGGCCACTGGGTGTAAGATCCTGCTTGCCCTGAAATGCTTTGCCATGTACAGCGTCTTTCCGCTTCTACGGGAGACGCTTGATGGGGTCTGTTGCAGTTCGCCCCATGAGGCCCGTCTTGGTCGGGAGGAGTTTGGCCGCGAGGTCCACAGCTTTGCCGCTGCTTACTCGGTATCCGATATTGAGCAGTTGGCCGCGACTTGCGATCATCTGGTGTTCAACTCCTTTGCTCAGTGGACCCGTTTTAAGCCGCTGGCCGCACAGAAAGCCAAAGCGGCGGGGCGCAGCTTGGAGTTTGGTTTGCGGATTAATCCCGAACATTCGGAAGGGGCGACCCCCATGTATGATCCCTGTTCCCCTGGCTCACGGCTTGGTATCCGCCGAGCCGAGTTTCAGCTCGAACAGCTTGAGGGGATCAGCGGCCTGCATTGGCACAACCTCTGCGAACAGGATGCCGACTGTCTGGAGCGGACCGTGGCTGCGGTGGGGCGGTCTTTTGGCGATGTTCTTCCGCAGATGGCTTATGTCAACTTCGGCGGCGGCCATCATATCACTCGGCCTGGTTATGATTTGGGCTTGCTTGTCGATATTATCAACCGTTTTCAGGAGCGCTGGGGCGTGCAGGTCTATCTCGAGCCCGGCGAGGCGGTTGCCCTCAACAGCGGTTACCTGGTGGCCACGGTGCTCGATGTGGTGCAGGCCGATATGCCCATCGCCATCATGGATGCTTCGGTACCGGCCCACATGCCTGACGTACTCGAGATGCCGTACCGGCCCCCTATCGTTGATTCGGGCGAGCCGGGAGAAAAAAAGTGGAGTTGCCGCATCGGCGGGCTCTCCTGCCTGGCCGGTGACGTGGCGGGTGAATACTCCTTTTCCGCGCCGCTTATTCCCGGTGATCGACTGGTGTTCACCGATATGGCCATTTACACCATGGTCAAGACCAACACCTTCAACGGGGTACAGCTGCCCTCCATCGTCCGCTATCAGCCGCAAAGCGATACTTTGACCCTCGTGCGCAGTTTTGGCTACGAGGATTTTAAAATCCGTCTCTCCTGAGTCTTGCTCTCTTCCTCAAAGGCTCAGGCGCCTTTTTCTGCCAACGTCCTGGCTCCCAGCTCGCGATCAGTGATTGACAGAACCTTTGATGATGGATAGGTTGGCCTGCAACTTTGCAGTTAAACCGGTGTTTTGTTGTCATCTTGTGCACAGGGGAAAACAATTATGACGGATATGCTGTATACACCAAAGAGCGAGATCGATGCCCGCATCCAGCTCTTCCAGACCACCCTTGATCAGCTCGGCCTTGATGGCGCCCTGATTATCCATCACACCAACCTGTTCTATTTCAGCGGCACCTCGCAATCCGCCCATCTCTTCATTCCCAGGGCAGGAAAACCTTTGCTCATGGTCCGCAAGAGTTATGCCCGGGCCTGTAAGGAATCCCCCCTTGAGGAGATCCTTGATGTCAAAAGCCTCAAGGCCATTCCGGGCCTGCTCAAGGAAAAGGGATTCAGCGTGGACAACATCGGCCTCGAGCTGGATGTTATCCCCTACAATACCTGGCAGTTTTATAAGAAGGTCTTCCAAGAGTGCAATTTTAGAGACATCTCCGATGGGATCAAACGTATCCGCACCGTCAAATCGGCCTATGAGGTTGATCTGTTGCAGCGGGCCTGCGGTGTGCTCGACCAGGTCTTTGCCGAGGTGCCCGGTTGGTTACGTGAAGGCATGACCGAGATCGAACTGGCCAGCCTGTTCGAGGGCGGTATGCGTAAACGCGGTTACGGCGGCTGCTCCAAGATGCGTGCCTTTAACCAGGACTTCTTCATGGGCAATGTCACCACCGGCGCCAGCGGTGCAGCGGCGACCTATTTCGACGGTCCGGTGGGTGGCTGCGGTCTGACTCCGGCCAACAACCCCCACGGTGCGGGCTGGAAGGCAATCGGCAGAAACGAGGTGGTCTACATCGACTACACCTGTGTCATCAACGGTTACACCGCCGATGGCGCCCGCATGTTTGTCATCGGCGATGTTTCGGAACAGCTGCAAAAGGCCCATGCTGCTTCCTTGGAAATCCAGGCCGCCCTGGTGGCCATGATTCGGCCCGGAATCCTCTGCGAGGAAGTCTATGTCAAGTCGGTGGAACTGGCCGAACAGATGGGCCTGGAAGCAAATTTCATGGGTATCGGCAACGATAAAGTCCGCTTTATCGGCCATGGCGTCGGTCTGGAACTCGACGAATATCCCATTTTTGCCCAAGGGGTAAAAATGCCGCTGGCCACCGGGATGACCTTTGCACTGGAGCCGAAATTCGTTTTTGCTGAGGGGGCTATCGGCACGGAAAATACCTTTGTTCTCGCCGAAACAGGACCTCAGGTGCTGACCCGGGCACCGGAGGACATCCTTCGGGTCTGAGACCAAGAGGAAAAGAGCTGTCATCGCGGAGGATCGCCGGTCGATTCTCCGCTTGACTTCTGGGGAGAAAATGAAGAACTAAAGGGATAATAAGCTCTTTACGCTCCCCTCTCACCTTGGAGAAGTCGTCTATGTCTGCAGCTTCTGGCCTGCAACCTGCTGGCGTTACGCCTCAGAACACCGGATCCATCGGCTTTCAAGGCGATATCGCCGCCATCCCTCTGGATAATATTTTTCAACTCTTTGATCTTGCTTCACTCAGCGGTAAGCTTGAGGTTTGCTCGCAGGAGAACGATGGCGTTTTTTATTTCACCGGTGGTGTGTTCATCTATGGCACCTTGCGGGTCAATCCCCGCCGGATCGGTGCCATTCTACTTGAAAATGGATTGATTACCCCAAACCAGCTTAAGGAGTGTTTGCAGTTGCATGAGCAATCCGGGCAACAGCAGCCACTGGGGCGGATCCTGGCTAACCAGGGGTATGTGAATCCGCAGTTCCTTGATGATTCCCTGGAGCGTCAGATCAAAGAAGCATTCTTTGAAGCCCTGGCCTGGCAACAGGGGACCTTTATCTACTACCCGGGAGAAGAACCGGCTCCGACAGCAGCGCAACTGCATGAGCGGGTGGACCATCTCCTGCTTGAAGGTATGGTGTATTTAGATAGCCTGATCGCCCCCTGAAATATTGATGACGTCGTAAAAGCTTTGATCTCCTGCGTCGTCGCTTTTTTCCCTACACTCGACAGAGCGTATTTATGCCTTTGTACCGAGAAAAAGCACCTCCTTGTAGAGCTTATTTTTACTGAGGAATCTCTTAGAGCCGTTACGAAATAACATGGCCATTTATCACCATGTCGTTACTCCTCTTTATGGCGTTTAAAACAATTTCCCGGCCAGGTTATTTTTTGACAACGCCTTAGAGTTTGATGGACTTTTTGCGAGTCCAGCAAGGGTACGTATCTTCAGTTTTTCATCTTTTTCTTGTTCTATTCCCGTCAGAAGTTCGCAAGGGCCACTTTCTGTTCGATAAACCGCCCTCCCTGTAGTATATGAGCAATCGCTTTTGCACATTTTCCGGATCTTCCGTTGTTCAGGGGGACAATGTTGTCCACAACGGATTTTTCGGGAAACGGCCTTGCAAAAACGCCAAGAGTAGATAGCTTTCCACCCGGCGGCTTGTCACTCCGCGCCGGGGTGCTTTCAGGTTGCGTTATTTGAAGAGTGTTGCCCCGTAAAAGCCCAAAGCTTGGAAAGTCCTGCGTCCATAAAAACAGCGACTTGCGAAGTGGGAAACGTCGTTTTTCGTGGTTTTTTTCGGGAGCGACTTATTGTGATAGCTTCGTACAAGTCAAACAACGGGAATACTGTGTTGCCAACACAGTGGAGTGCGGAGCGAGGAACGTCGTTTTCGCGGCTTTTTGCGAGAACGACTATTGTCACTTATCACAGGGAGCATTCACGGGACGTATGGAGCAGGAAAAAATCTTCGAGCGGTTGTTGCAAGTGCTCGCTCGCTATTCCCAGGAACGTGAGACCGGCAGCTTTGTCGAGTATCTGGACCCGGGCGAATTGCGGCAGCGGTTGCACCTCGAACAACAAGGGGGGCAGGGCGACTGGGACGCGCTCTTTGCCTGGGTTGAACAGTATCTGGCCCATGCGGTCAAAACCAACCATCCGGGGTATCTGAACCGGATGTGGGCCGGCGCCAATCCGCCTTCGATGATTGGCGAGATGGTTGCAGCGATCACCAACACCTCGGCCTGCACCTTCGAGACTGCACCGGTCTCTACTTTGATGGAAAAATTTATGTTGCAGACCATGCTGGATCTGGTCGGGTTTGAGAACGGCTGCGGCCAGATGACCACCGGATCGAGCAACGCCAACATGATTGCGATGATGGCGGCCCGCAACAATCTCACCCCGGAGATCAAGCAACGGGGGCTGTTTCAACGGGCCGAATTGTTTGGTTTTGTTAACGCCGATGCCCACTATTCCATGGATCGGGCGGCCAACATTCTTGGCCTGGGTTCCGAGCATCTGTTGAAAATTCCAGTTGATAACCACGGGCGGATGCGGCTAGACGAACTTGAGCGGCAGATGGCCAAGGTGGTAGAGCAGGGTGGGGTGCCTTTTTGGGTGGCCGCCACAGCCGGAACCACCGTTCGCGGTGCCTACGATCAAATCGGTCCACTCCTGGAGTTGCGCGAACGCTACCAATTTTGGCTCCATGTCGATGGCGCCTGGGGTGGGGCGGCAATCTTTAGCGATAAGCTTCGCCGTCAATTTCTCCCCCGCCTGGAGCAAGCCGATTCCTTTACCCTGGATTTTCACAAGATGCTGGGTACGGCCCTGATGTGCAACGTGCTGCTTTTCAACCGGCGGCCACATATCCTGCGTGATGTCTGCAGTGCCGGCGATGAGAGTTATATTTTTCGCGAGGGGGACAACGGCGAGGTCCGCGATCTGGGGACCATGTCGTTGCAGTGCGGGCGGCGGGTCGACAGCCTCAAATGGTTTCTTGACTGGAAGTTTTACGGTCAGGCCGGATTGGCGGCACGGGTGGAAAAATATCTGGAATTGTGTCAGTATGCCGAGCAGCAGGTGGAGCAGGTCGAGGAATTGGAAATGGTGGTGCCTCGGGAATCATTTAATATCTGTTTCCGCTATCGGCCGCCACAGGGCGTGTCGGTTGCTGGCTTTACCAAGGCATTGCGGGAGCGGATGCATCGCGCTGGCCTTTTTTTGGTCGGCACCGGGCTGGTCAATGGTGAACTGGTGCTGCGCCTGCTGATCACCAACGTCAATGTCGATAAACCCGAGATCGACCTCTTTTTTCGGACGGTTATTGAGACTGGTCGTGAACTAGTGCATGAACTGCTGGTCGAAAGGAGCGGCCTGAAGAGTACGCATTAATGAGGATGGCATGAGCGAGAACGAATATCTGGTCACACAGAAGGAGGCCGCTGATTTTCTCACCGTCTCCACTAAATCCATCAGCCGATACCGGAAACGAGGATTACCCTACAAATTGATCCTCAATCCCAGCACCGGCAAGCAGGAAGTTCGTTTTCGTTATGCTGATCTCGAACGCTGGGACGAAGGCCGTCAGTTGCTGGCCACCTATGCCCGCGATGGCGAAGAACCGGTCGAGGTTGCTCCCCGTTCCGCTGTTGTGCGCCCGTCTGCCTCAATAGAAAGTGTTGAGAGTTATCTTGGCGATCTGCTCCTCTCCTACAAAGATCAAATCGAGTTGTTAAAAGAACAGCTGGAGGATATGCGTGAGCAACTCTCCCGGCGTGATCGACAGATCGATGACCTGATGCGTTTGATGGTCGGGTTGCAGCTCGAATACAAGCCTATGCCCACTGAAACCACGTCTGTAGTGTCGCCGCCCTACGTCAATGAGGCTGAGATGATGAACCAGATGGAGGCAAAAAACGACGGTATCTACGAAGTGGTGGAGTTGTCGCAGGATGATACCGTTGTGTTGGCAAGCTCCGTAGAGTTACCGCCGGAAGTTAACTTGCAGCTTACTGAGGTGGAGGAGAAAAAAATATTCTCCAGCGAAGAGCTTTCCCGTTCTATCCAGCGACTCCGTGCCAAGGGGAAGAGCTACGAGGAAATTGCCCGGGGCCTCAATCAGATCAATGTCGCCACTCTATCGGGTCTTCCTCTGTGGTCCGAACGCGAGGTGCAGAATCTGTTACCACCGTTGGTGTCCAACCCTTTAAACAACGTTTTAGGCGAGTAAGCAATACGTTCATTATGGGGCGCTCAGCCGCCCCTGTTTAACATGCATCTCCATGGCGGCTGAGCAAATATGTTTACGCTTCCAAAGTAAATTTCCAGGCACAGAACCATTTGTCCGGATGTTGGTCCGGCGGACAGCCGACGCACTCGGTAACAATGCGCGAATCGATAGTACTGGCAAAGGTGGGGTACTCGACCAACCCTGCTGATTTGCAGGGATAATCGGGCAAGCCTCTGCGCTTACGGGCGGCCTGTACGCGGCAGTTATTCATGTAGAAGATGATGCAGTTGTCCCCCACATCCTCCATCGACTGCTCATTGATAAAGGCGTACATGCGAAAGGCCAGCGCCTTTTTCAGCGCCGGGATACCACCGTTTTTCGGTAGATTGAGTAGTTTCTTGATCCGGGTCGCCTCAAAGGGGGAAAACCTGGTCCAGCAGGTATCGTTGCACCGCTTGGCATCGCCCATGCCGAACTGTTTTTCCACCGCCTGAAACCAGATACCGTCATTGGCTAGCCAGTTGATGCTCAGCTTTTCAATCAGATCTACCAACGTCTCTTTGGGCAGGTTTTGCAGGGCCGACGGCAGACCGTTTTCTGTGGCAAAGCCCAGGGTTTTGCCCAGCCGGTCAACCTGATTGCCAACGCTGGCCTGCCATACCGTGTCCTCCACTTCCATGGCTTTTTCCAGGCCGACCTGATGCGCCACCTCGGCAAACCAGGAGCCGTAATGGATCACTGTGCGGCGAAATCCATCCATTACCATCTGCACCAGCATGTCGTTGTCTGCCTGTTCAAAGATCGCTTTGCCCCCGCTCATTCACACTCCTCCTCTAGGTTGCTGTGGGTATTGACTGCTGCCTTGCGTTGTAGGTCTAACGGTCCGATTTCTCCTGTCTGGCGGTATCCCACCGCTCAAAAAAAAATAAATAAATCCAATTCTGCTTGTCTTTAGGTCTTGCTACGGTGTTGTTTAACTTGTGAATATGCTTGATGTTTACAAGTTAAAGCGCCTTGTATCCGAACCGAAATCCGGCGCATTATTCGAATACTTTTCTCTTTCCCCGCCCCTCACGTCCGTTGGGTCTCAAAACTGAGTTTCATTCCTGCCATGCCTGGGCGGCAGTGTCTGCCGAAGGCGTGGCGCAGTTGTTCCACTGCCTCTTCACCGGTGCAGTGGCAGGGAATAATCCATTCCGGGGCCATTTTTCGCAGAGCCTGGGTGGTCAACTCCATGCGCCTGCGATCAGCATCGAGCAGATGAAAGCCGCCGATAACTGCGCGGATACTTTGGCCGGGATTTTGGCGTAGAACCTGCTTCAGGGTGTTGATCAGGCCGGAATGGGCGCAACCGACGCAGACAATCAGCCCAGAATCGGTGCTGATCCACAACGCGAGGTCATCGTCCACCGGATCGGGGCGATGACCGGCCTGATCGAGAAAATAAGGACCGCCGGTATCTTCGAAGCTGGTTTCGCGCAAAATAGGACCGGTCAGGCCGATTCCGGGAGAAAGCACGAGCGGTTGCTGCACCCAGTGGAGGCGTTCCTGGGGAAAGCGATCAAGGGCAGCCATGGACTGGCGCGGCATCTGTAAGGATTTGGCCTTATGGTTACGGACCGAATAGCGGGGATTCACCGAGGCCGGATGGCAATAGAGTTCAAAAGAGTGGCAGTGGTGGAGCAGGGGGCCTAGGCCGCCGCTGTGATCGTAGTGGCCGTGACTAAGGATGACGCTGTCGGCTTGGGCGAGATCTATATTCAAGGCTGCTGCGTTGGCTAACAGGCGCTCGCCTTGGCCGGTATCGAAGAGAATGTGGCGGTCGCCGGTATCGATCCAGAGAGAAAAGCCGTGCTCAGCCTCTAGGCCGGCACCGGCTTCATTATCAACGAGAACGGTGATTCTGATCTGCCGGGACTCAGTCAATACTGTCATGGCAACCTCGTCGCATGAATTTGCCCTCGGCCCTGGCCATCAATTGTCCGTCGCATCGCAGTTCAGCCTGCAACTGGTACAGCGGCGGGCAGGCAAAGAGCAGCCTGGCCCGAAGTTCTAGGGGGACGTCGCAGGCCACCGGTTTGAGAAAACGGACACGGAGGTCGCCGGTTACCGCCTGGATGGATTGGTGAAACAGACAATGGGTCATGGCTGCGTCGAGCAATGAACTGATAACTCCACCATGAACGAGGTTATCGTACCCCTGTAAGTCTTTTCCCGCTATAAAATTGGTTGAAACTTCTCCCGTTGCGTTTGGGGTGAAGCGAAGTTTCCACGAGTTGGGATGGAACTGGCCACAGAGCAAACAGTGCTCGTGGCCGCTGAAGTCTTCCATGGGCCCGTCTACCGGGTCGGCTCGTAGTCACGCTGGCCGCGTTTCTGGGCGGTGGCTTCGTCCACCTCGTCCTGCCAGCCGTTGCAGGTGTTCTCGATCCGGTCGAATTTAGCGCAGTAGGGCTTGATGTCCAACAGCGGTGTGCCGTCGAGGATGTCGACGCCGTCCAAGAGCAGGGTCGATCCCTCTATGCTCACCAGTTTGACGATGCTCAGGCCGATGGCATTGGGGCGGCAGGGAGCGCGGGTGGCAAAAATACCGCGGGGTACATCCTGAAGAAAGGGTTTGACGATCAGTTTCGTCGGTTCGGCCTGGTGCAGATGGGTGATGAGGTACAGGTGGGAAAAACCGGCCAGATCCTGCAGCCCCTGGCTGAACTCGGGCAGGATTTCGGCCCGGCCCTGACAGCCCTTGGCATAGGTGGGTTGGATCGGAGTCTGTTTGGCCACGGTGTGTTCGCTGCGAATAATGCCGATGGGAGAAAAGGTGATACCGGATGTGTTCATGAATGTGCCTAGTCGGCAGTAGGCCTGCCGCGGAGAGTAATGTGAAGCGTCCTGCCCATCCTGAATACGGTGGGCAGGTGCGATTAATCTGGTTAGTGATCTAGCAAGGCCGATACCAGGCGGCGATGAATGGGAGGAAAGATTAATCTGGCTGATTTGGCGCGGTTTAATACGGCATGTTGCGCGATGTGTTTGGCCAAGGGTCGCATTGCTGCGCTGTTTGCCCAGGCTAATGGGTGGCGTAGGTGCGACCCTGTATGCGTCTTTTTGGGGGTAACCGCTTACGCGGGCGGATGCTCGGAGGGCTCTTCTGCACGACTTTTGCGTTCCATTGGCAGATGGGCCGTGAGCAGCAATCGGGCCACCTCCTCGGAATTGCGTAGGTCAACACTTGCGCCTGCGTTTGACGTGGATTCGCTTTGGCCTGACGCCCAGGTCTCAGCCAGATGTGGGTACTGACGTCGAAGGGCCTCCAGGTTGCGGGCGGCAACCAACTCCGGAAACTCGACCATGACGTCATAGGGACCGGGGCGGGACATGACCTTGGAGAGAATAGCGATCAGGTCGAGCAAGAACAGGGTGCCGAAAATAATACTGAACTGGAACAAGGCCGCAATCCATTTGTATTGCTGAACAATCGGGTCAATGGTGTCATTGCCGCTTTCCGGTACAAAAATCACCTTAAACAGGCCAATGGTTTCCTCCATGGGATCAAAGTTCCCCTGGCTTTTGGCTGTATAGCTCTTGATGACCGGGTCAAAGCGAAGCCTGTGCCCGGCAAGATGCTCGGCCCGTTCCTGCTCGGCACTGGCCAGAGTCTGGGTGAGCTGATCTATCCGCTGAGCCCGGGTCTTGGCCTCGGCAAGAAAGTGATCCCGCTGTTCCGGCTCCAGTGAGGAGAGGCGGTCTTTGGGAGGGGCTGTCGGCTGAACATTGGCCGACCGGGCAAGCAGTTGTTCGTATCGAACCCTGGCGGCCTGTTCAGCCTTGATCATCAGTTCCATGTCGCGGGATAATTCCCGGAACTTGGCCCCTTGTCCGGGTTTGCCGGTGCCGCCACGTTCTGCGGCCAGCCGCCCCCGGGCCTCGTCTTTAAGATCCTGGTCCACGACCCGCATCTGAGCCGATATCTGTTTCCATTCTTCCAGGGCTTTGCTTGCCTCCTGGTTGAGTTGCTGCTTAAAGGATCGGCTGGTGTCGACTCGTTGCTGCACCTGCTGTTTGGCCAGTTCTTCGGCATAAAGAGCCGGTTCGGCCGGTCCTGCGGTGAGTATGGTGTCGAGCTGAGCCCGTAACTCGTTTACCCGAGCGCCATCTCGTTGGCTAATCAGGTCGCGTTCACTGCGCTCCTGGTTTTGCAGCGTATCGAGCCGTTGGCGGTATTCTCCCTGCAGTCGATCCCTGATTGCCCCCTGGTACTGCTCGAGGCAGAAGGGAAAGGCGATGGCTACAGAGATAACTGCGGCCAGGCCGATGCGGAAACAGACCTGGAGCGCCTTGCGCCTGCGGGACTGAAAGGGGCGATAGGTGGCCATGAGGATACGGTCGACGTTCATGATGATGAAGGCCCAGGTGAGGGCGATCAACACGGTTATAAACGGCCGCGACGATTGGAACCTGCTTGAAGCATAGAGGTACATGCCGAAAAAGCCAAGCAGGGTCGGAATCATCACCGAGGAGCCGAGAATGGCGATACGCTCGCGTTCACTTTCCGGGAGTTGGTTCAGGGTGGAGCGGCGGGCGCCGGCTAGCCAGTAAAACAAGTTCAAGGGAAAACCCCAGGTTCGGGTTGTGGGAGTAGGCCGGTGAGCCCAGGCTTTTATCTGATCGATGTTGGTGCGAAGATTCATGGCAAATGCTCACGTGCCTACCGAAGCGGCAAGGAGAAGCGGATTGTTCCTGCAGTGAAAGCAGAGTTGTGCATTCGGGGGCGATGGTGCTCTCGAATGCGGTGGAAAACGAACGGCCATACTACCAGAAAACCGATATTTTTACGAGCGGAATAACGATATTGAAATTAAGAGAGAGGGGCCTGTCCATTATTCCCTGGAAAATTCCGAGGACTCTTCGTACAATGCCGCCGAGTAAAATAACGGCCACTTTGGAAAAGAGTTCATCAAGATATTCCAGTGTCATGTATGGGGTGCAACGAGGAGCCTGCGTTCTTACCCACACCTGCGACCTTGCCCGAGGCGGACGGTGCTCTTGTGGCGCATCACGGTCCAGGTAGAAAGGTTTATGCGTCTGTCAAAACACGATGGCCTCGTGAAAATCAAAATCCGAGAAGCTGCGTAGCGTCAATACAGTAGGTTGCGAAGCTCGGAACGCCATGGCCGAGAGTTTTTACAAGAACGACAACATACACAACTAACAACGACAAGGGGAACCCTTTGAAAATCGTCAACATCCTCGGCAGCCCGAGAAAAAACGGAACCAGCTGCCGAATTGCCCACGCATTTACCGAAACCGCCGCTGCCTACGGAGCTGCAGTGGCCGATTATCAGCTGAACCTGATGCATTATCGTGGCTGCCAGGGGTGCGAGGGCTGTCATACCCGTTCGAATCGTTGTGTTTTGCTCGATGATGTTACTCCGGTTCTCGAGGAGATGCATGGTGCGGACATCGTTATTTTTTCTTCGCCGATCTACTTTGGTGACACCTGCGGCCAGTTCAAGCTGTTTTATGATCGGATGTGGTCACTGATCAATACCGATAAGGCCAATGATGTTGAAAACAGCAGTCGCCTGCCGCCAGGTAAGGTTGCAGTGTTGGTTTTGACCCATGTGGAGCGTGCGGGGGTATACCGGGATGTGGTGGAACGATACACGTCCTATCTCGAGCTGTATGGCTTTGAAGTCCACTCCATCACTGCCGGTGGACTGCCCCTGCAGTCCAACTCGGACATCGACGAGCACTTGGAAGTAGCCAGTCGGTTGGCGCGCGAATTGATTCGTGCGGAATGATTACGGGCGCATCACTCTTGATGGGCCGGTAAAAAGTCCATCACACGCTAAAAGATGGCTAAGTAACAGCACCGATATACAAGAAATAGTGTTTTTTACGACGTCACCACTCTTGGTTGCGCGCATGATCGGCTGGGGGGCGTCTCTCGGAGCAGATCGAGAAGCTGTTCAGCGTAGGCAAGCACTACGTTGCTGTAGCGGGCAAAGCCTAGGAGTCTGTCGCGTAAGCGGAAAAAATCGACTTCCGATAACAGACCTTGAGCATGCAACGCCAAGAAAAGCATTAAGCTATTATAATGGGGATGGCGCAGCTGTCGAGCCTTGCGCAGTATCCGCCCGTCCTCGGAAAAAATTGGTAAACCGAGCGTGATGGCCGTATGCGTCACCGCCTCATCCACGGTTGCGGCAGGCGCAGGGACCACCAACTGCATCCCCATGGGTTGGCGGCCGAATTCGCGCACCACCTGAGGAATAAGTGCAAACTGAAACCACTGCGCGGCAAACGGTAATATTTCCAGAGAATCGAGATAAATCAGCGTCGAGGTGTCGGTAACCCCGCCACGGAGGCCCTGCAGTTCGACGCAAACCTGTTTTAATGCCTGGTCGTTGTATCCTCGCGGCCTCATGGGCATTCATTCCCTCAACTCAATAACTTCGTAGCATCGCTTAAGCGACGTTTTTTTCGTGGAGACAATCCGTGACGAAGTGCAACCCCTTGTTCCCCCGCGTCTTAACGGAACAGCAACCCTACGATCAGCAACGGATCACCTCGTTTGTGTGATCAGTTTTCTTATCTGAGGAGAAAAATATGGATTTACAATTCACCATTGATCACGATCTCTGCATCCAGTGTGGTGCCTGCGTGGATGATTGCCCTTTTCATATTATCCAAATGCAGGATGATTATCCGGTAACCAACCCAAAGCGGGTTCACCACTGTATCCAGTGTCAGCACTGTATGGCGGTCTGCCCTACAGGGGCTTTGTCGATCTGCGGAGTCAAACCGGAAAATTCCTTGCCGCTTCCGCAATCTTTACCAAGTAGTCGGCAGATGGAGGCCTTGATTCGAGGTCGCCGTTCGGTCCGATTTTATAAGGCCGATCCGGTGCCGCCGACAACCATTGCCGAAATGCTTGCCATTGTGGCCAACGCGCCAACGGGTAAAAATAACCGTCTCTGTCTGTTTACGGTGATTGAGGAGCAGGAGAGTATGAATATTCTCCGCCGGGAAACCATGGAGGGGTTGCGTAAGGCGGTTGCGGAAAAACGGCTTTCCGAGGGACTTGGCTATTTTCGCCATGTGGTCGCGGCCTGGGATCATGGCCGCGATATCATCTTTCGCAACGCACCCCATCTCCTGATGGTTTCAGCGCCGCCGACCATCACTACGCCGGATGCCGATGCGCTTATCGCTCTGAGCTATTTCGACTTGCTTGCCGGGTCTATGGGAATCGGTACCCTGTGGAATGCTATGATTCGCTGGGCTTTTTCGATCATTGAGCCTGATATCGATCTGTTTAAACGGCTGGGTATTCCCGAAGACCACGTCAAAGGGTACAGCCTGTTATTCGGCTATCCGGCGGTGCAGTACCACCGGACGGTGCAACGAGATCAAGCGTTGATCAATCGGGTACGGTTGTACTGAAATTCTTTTTTTCCGGGGGCGTGCATCAGGTGCGCCCCCAAAACCAGTGCAGATATTTTTCCAGCCGAACTACTTCAGGCCCGGATGACGAATGATTTCCTGGTCGATCTGATCGGGGTCCGGGGCGTTGTAGCGGATCAGATTGTGAAGATGGAAGAGGCTCTCGGGGCTGATGGTATCAAAACGTACGCCCAGATTGTTCCCGGAACAGCGCAATAC
Organism: Desulfobulbus sp.; assembly: GCA_028684915.1. The sequence continues at coordinate 3,022 of JAQUEZ010000029.1, read as the reverse complement.
AGCCCCGCTGACATCGACTCCCAATCCCGGATTGGTCGAATCAAGAGGAATCCAGAGACGGCACTCGGTGCCGACAGGGAAGGTCTCTTCGATATCCAGAGAGCATCCCCCTACACTAAGATTATCAATGGTTTGAAACGAAAAGATGTCGTCGCCGATAGTCAGATTGGCGGGCATCTTAAGCGTGATACGACTAAATCTTCGTTTTTCCATGGTGCGTTAGTCCCTGGCGGCAAAAGATTGTCTGGGGGCAATTTTCCTGTTCGAACTGAAGCATAAGCGGCGCTGACAAGCAACGAAAAAACCTTGGCTGTTATTGCGATACCCTCAATTGTTTTCCCTTGTTGCCGCAAATTTTGCGTTGTGCCAAGAAGTGGTGGAGCGCGTTTAGCCTCTTTTTGCTCGATTCTTCGCCGGGCTCGTAATGTCTCAGCGTTTTTTCCAATGCTCGACATACCTGATGTATCCCTTCGAGCCGGTAAAAACACTGTTCCTTGTATATCTGTGTTTTTACCTAGAGTGGATTTTAGGGTGTTATGGACTTTTTACGAGTCCATCATTGTTGGGTAGATTGTACGGGGGGAGGGAACTGCTCTTGTTTTGTTGGCGTTGGTTTCTCCGGAGTAGATACCGCGCAACTGGCTCCTGCCACTTGGGCCTCTCCGTTTTCTCTGGTTGCCGGCGGTATGATAATCTTTGTGGCCTATGAGGGATTTGAGCTTATTGCTAATACGGCTCAGGATGTGGAACACGCATTAAAAATATTACCGCGCGCTTACTTTGCAAGCGTGGACTTTGTTATCCTGCTTTACATTTGCGTTGCCGTGGTCACTGTCGGAACCTTGCCCCTGGCTAAGATTCTCACCGCTCAAAACTATGCCTTGGCCGAGGCTGCCAAACTCTCGCTGGGACAGGATTCACTTTGATTGCCATCGCCGCCATGCTGTCAACAGCATCTGCGGTCAACGCGGCTAACGCTTTAACTGCCGAGCAAACCCAAAGCCGTCGTTGGCTCTCCTTAGTGGGGGGCGTTTTCTGTCGAGCTCGTCTTCCGCTTCATAACCAAGCGCACCAGTTATTTTGTCAAAACAAAGAAAGGGTAGTGGCAACTTATGCCTCACTACATGCTGTTGCAAACCATGGTGACGGACATTTGAATGCGGAGATAAAAAAAAAGGCTTACAAAGAATTTTTTGTAAGCCCTTGAGTTTGTGGTGCCGAGCTTGGGAACCTTCCTACGTCTGACAAATCAATGGTATTTTGTTGTTTTTTAAATAAAAAATCACTCTTGCTCAGTATCGTATCGCGGTTTGTACCATGGCAAACCGGAGGATCGAAGTTTTTACGACGCCATCAAACATGAATCGAGCCCACGCTGTTCAGTTGGCCTAGTGTGCTGTCATCACGATTTGGATCATAATGACGAGAACGATAACCTCAGCCCCGGAGTTCTCCCCGCAAAAAAGACTCAACAGCGGTCTTGGCTGCTCCCGATGCGCCTTTTATTGTTCGGATACCTTTTATCCCCAAAACATTGACTGTTCCGTCACCTATTCCACCAACAATCAAGGTCATCACCCCGCATTGCGCAAGAATATTCGACATACTCGATTTGATATCGCCGTTCGCTGAACTTTCAATAACTTCTTCAGCCTTGATCGATTTTTCTTCGACAGTGTAAATGGTACAATTTCGGCAATTATCAAAATCTTGATCGATTTGTTCGCCGATGGTCGGAACTGCTATTTTCATTTTAACTCCTACCTTTTTTTCAATGTTGCCCAACTTAAAGTCAGGATAAAATTTGGTCCCGCACGTAGGGCAGGCCATTAGAATTCCACCAATGTTATTCGGGAATCGTAATCGCTGACGACATATCGGGCATTCCATTGCCTTGTTCCAATGTGTGTTGATTATAATAAGGATTGAGTATTTAACGGACACAATTGTGAACGTTTAGTGGAATGTAACATGATTTCGTACAAAAATCCTTGTGCCGCAATGGCTCTGAATGAGCTACGACACTCTAATGATACAAACTGTTGGGTGGAGTTCCGGGGATGGAGTTTCGGGGACACTATATCTATCTTTAACATTTTCAACCATCCTGTTACAATTTGTTCATGGCCAGACTCGCTCGCATCATTGCTCCCAATTTTCCGCACCATATTGCCCAACGGGGCAACCGGCGGCAGCAGACCTTTTTCTGTGACGAAGATTACTTTGTCTATATCGAGTTGATGGCTCAGTGGTGTCTCACTATAAAGTTGCCATCTGGGCCTGGTGCCTGATGCCGAACCATATTCATCTAATTGCGGTGCCGCAAACCACAGAGGGGTTGCCCCGCGCAATTGGAGAAGCCCATCGTCGCTACACCCGGCATATCAATTTTCGTGAAAACTGGCGTGGACATCTCTGGCAGGGACGCTTCGCCTCTTTCCCTATGGATGAGACGCACCTGTTAGCGACAGCGCGCTATATAGAGATGAACCCTGTCGCTGCCGGTCTGGCGCAGCAGCCCGCAGACTACCGCTGGAGCAGCGCCCGCGCTCATCTTGCCGAAGAAGACGATGAACTGGTCAAGGTTGGACCACTGCTTGATCTGGTACCTGACTGGGAGCAATTTCTCGAGTTATCTCCCATCGAAGAACTCGATCTCCTGCGCCAACATGAACGCACCGGTCGCCCTCTGGGTGACAAGGGCTTTGTCGAGGCATTGGAACAAACGCTGGGCCGGGTATTGCAGCCACAAAAGCCAGGTCCCAAGAAAAAAAGTTTCGCTGATTAGGGATGGTGTCCCCGGAACACCAAAAGTATTGCGGTATTTGAAAGAAAGCGAAATGAAAATATTTTTCGAAAAATAAATAACCACATGAAATTATGACATAACCAGTCGTTGGACGAAGCCGCTGCGCGGCAGACAAGCCCCGAGCGCCCCTGATTGCTCATAATGAACATGTTGTGATCTCAGACATACGGTAATAGGTAGAAAGCGGCTGGACCAAGGCAAGGTCGGCCGCAT
>JAQUEZ010000512.1 GCA_028684915.1 Desulfobulbus sp. | reverse complement strand
GGATAACTCGGTGGCGGAAAGGGAACACGATGCCGCACCTGCTCATAAAACGGCACCTGTCGGTCACCAGGAGCAGGCGAATGCAGGCGAACCGGACCTTTCTTCAGCATCTCCAAAGTGATGCCAGTTGTTTCCGCGCCGCCTGTTGCCAACAGCAGTTCGATAACCTTGAGTGCCGCTTGCTGGTCATCAAGTTGCGGAAAAAAATGGCCCTCAAATGCGGGGTTGAGTCGTTTGGCCAGCTCACGGAATATCCAGAGTTCGGACTTGCTCTCAAACAACGGTTTGATTGCCGGTTGCTGCAGCTGCAGATACGGGTGGAGGATGGTGGCGGTCAGGTCATACTTCTCATACCAAGAAGGCGCGGGCAGGACCACATCCGACCACATGCAGGACGTGGACATCTGGAAATCGGTGGTGAGGATAAATTCCAATTCACCGGAGGTTGCCCGTTCCTTGAGGCGGTTACTCATGTTGTGCTGATCAAACGGATTTCCCCAACCTCCCACCATGGCCTTGATGCCGTTCTTGGGATAATTGGGACCTTTCCCCTGGAGAAAATGCAGATAGGCGACCCAGTTGATCTTCGTTCCCTCCGGGAACCACCAGCTCTTCACATTGAAGCGAATCCGATACTGACCGGCATAGGTGGAGATCCCGGCCCCGCTTTTGCCGATGCTGCCGGTGAGGACTGGCAAAAGAGAAAGTGCCCGGCCTTTCAGGTCGCCATTGTACCATTGATAGTTGCTGGCGCCGTAAATGACGTGAATGGGCCCATTTTCTGCCGCATCCACTGCTACCCGCTCTATTTGCACCGGATCAAGACCGGTGATGGCGGCGACCTGATCAAGCGTGTACGGGGCAAGGTTTTTTCGCAACGCTGTGAAGACGGTTTCCACTTGAATAGTTTTTCCGTCGGTAAGCGTTACCTCGAACTCTCCTTCAAGCTCAGCGTGGGTCGGATCCAGTTTTTCCGGATCGAGGATACGAAAATCCTCCCCACAGCGAACGACAAACAGCCGGCGGTAGTCGGGGATATTCCGACCTTCGGCTTCCGAGGCGAGAGTGGCGACCTCCCCTGCCAGTAGGCGTTTGCCTGTATCCTGGCGCACCAGAATCGGGAAATCTGTGAAATCTTGGAGAAAAGCTGCGTCGTAGAGGCCGTGGTCGATGATGACCCTGGCCATGCCGAGTCCGAGGGCTGCGTCGGTGTCGGCCTTGATCGGCAGCCATTCGTCGGCCTTGGCAGCGGTGCTGCAAAAGTCGGGATCAATGACCACGACCCGTCCCCTGCGCTTTGCCTCCATGAGATGGTGGGCGTCGGGGAGACGGGTTTGAATGACGTTGGAACCAAAGATGAGTGTGGTTCGGGCGTTGATCCACTCGAGTGATTCCAGCTCCTCGCTCTGCACACCGAAGGTCATGGGCCAGAACATGGGCAAATCACCATTCTGATCATAGCCATGGTGCATGGTCCAACCAGCCAACCCGGTGAGAGCGACCAGCGCGCCTTTCTGGACATAGCCGGTACCTGGAACCTGAATGGTGGAGGCAATCGCTTCCGGACCATATTTGTCACTGATTTCTTTTAACTTGCCGGCCGTGTAATCGAGAGCCTCGTCCCAGGTCGCCCGTCGGAATTTGCCGCTGCCCCGGGGACCGGTACGAATGAGTGGATATTTGAGACGATCCTTGCCGTAGATGAGATCCATCATCGACAACCCGCGCAGGCAACCGCGAGGATTATAGGATTCTTCGGGATAATCGGCTGCTTGAATCAGCGTGCTGATTCGTCCGCCAGTGACGCGAGCCTTGAAACCGCAAGCACCGGTACAGTTGGGCGAGCAGGTGGAGCGCACCAGCTGGTCAACTTCTGCAGCGTAAGCGATCGGATCATCTGAGAAGTGAAAGAATTTCAACCCAAAAGCTACCGCGCAACCGGTGCCCGCAGCTCCCCGTAAAAACTCTCTTCTGTCAAGACGCATTGCATCCCTCCTTACTTGAAGAAACAATCAGTTGACATCAACATTTTTACCGGCTCGATAACAAGCGCAGTAGCCAAGTATTGCAACAATTTCTTATCAATCAGAATTTCTGGACTCTTGACTATTTTGTTATTTTCACATTTTTACTATATCATAACTTTTCCCCCAAAAAATTGACTTAGATCAAAGAAATTATTTTTTCCATGTTTATTATCTTTTTATAAATGCCATCAAATTTAAAAAGGATAATCATTATCAATGAAGAATGAAAATGCATCGTGCAGCGCAACAGTTGATATCTCTGAGCAAGATGTGATTGCGGCAATGAAAGATATTCAGGGGTATCTCGACATCAGCCCGGGCGACTTCCGTGAAGTATTCCAAGTAGCCTATAAGCATGCCCTGCAAAGAATTTGGAATTCCCGTGTGGCGCAGGATATGATGACCCAACCGGTTCAATGCCTTGGAGCGGATATGGATCTGATTCAAGCGGCAACATTTTTAGCGGAAAAACGGTTTTCCGGCGTACCGGTCGTCGACACCAACGGCAGTATTGTCGGGGTGCTTTCTGAAAAGGATTTTCTGGCCAAAATGGGATTGGGCCAACCCCTCTCCTTCATGCAAATAGTCGCCCATTGCCTCACCAACAAGGGATGCATGACGACATCTCTTCGTAATCATGCCGTTTCCGAAATCATGACCACGCCGGCAATCACTGCGGGGCCGGAGATAACAATGGGGGAAATTTCGTCACTGTTCATCGATAAACAGATCAATCGCCTGCCCATCGTTGACACGAAGGGACGACCTCTCGGAATCGTGACCCGCACCGATCTCGTCCAGTCGTATGGTCTTACCCGGTAGAGGCGCAAGCAATGAACG
>JAQUEZ010000187.1 GCA_028684915.1 Desulfobulbus sp. | reverse complement strand
GGGTAGTGGTCATTCTTTTAGCCTCAGTGTTTATGGGGATTGAATCAAGCGCTCGGCAAATACTGAAAATTGTGTTGGGAAGATGATTGCCAAACGCATCAACACCAAACCGGGCAACGACAATTCAAGAAAATTAGGGTTATACATTGCAGATGCCAGCCATGAAGGCGAAAAATTGCTGTTCGCCTGGCATGAAGGGTGTTTGTCAGACACGTACACCGCCGCTTTAATCGAGATTGAAGCCACGCAGGGTATGAATACCCGCTGTCAAGGCGGCAAGACTTATCATTTGTTGGTCAGTTTTAGGCCGGAGGACGAGGCTAAGCTGAACCCGGAATCCATGCGAGACATTGAAGCAGCCTTTGCGGAGGCCCTTGGTTTCAGTGACCATCAACGAGTGTGCGGTGTGCATAAGAACACCAACAACATGCACCTGCACGTTGCGTACAACATGATCCATCCGGAGTCGTTCACCAAACGTGAACCTTTCCGCGACTTCTATAAGCTCTCTGAAGCCTGCCGGGAAATGGAGAGGAAATATGGCCTGGTCGTGGATAATGGAATTAGTCAAGGCCAAGAGGCAGCTCCGCAGATAGAGCAAAAAGCAGCAAGTATGGAGGCTCATTCAGGCGAACAATCTTTTCAGTCGTTTGTCTTGGAGCACAAAGACGACATCTTGAAGAAGCTAGGAACTGCTGGAAATTGGGCAGAGGTACATGCCGCTTTGGCCGAATACGGTATGGAGATCAAGCCGCACGGCAACGGTTTGGCTGTGGTGAGTGTCACTGGGAAAGGTGCTATCAAGGCCAGCGCCATTGACCGCAGCTTATCAAAAAATCGTCTGACGGATCGTTTGGGTGAATATTCCGGTTCTGAAAAATCGGCAACGCCAACGAAACAATATGACCGGCAACCGGTGCAACCGCGTTCCGGTGAACGGACTAAACTCTATGGGCATTACAAGGAACTGATCGAGCAACGGAAGGCGCACGTGGCGTTGCTGTCGCAGCAAAACGCGGCAGACCTGCTCGCGGTGAAAGAACTTCACAGCGAACAGCGGACAGTCATTGAAAAACGCATCCTACCTCGAAAAACGAAAACCAAACTCCGGCAAACAGTCAGAATCGAAGAGCGGATAGCCCTGGAAAAGAATCGTGCCGCCGGGCAAGCGCGATTACAAGAAGCCCGAAAAAAGTATCCGTTTCACAATTGGAATGGATACCTGAAGTGGCAGGCACAACAGGGTAACGAAACTGCTCTGGATGTGTTGCGGTCCCGGACGCAGCAACGAGACGAGGCACTTCTCCAGGAAAATACCCTCGTAGATTTTCAAGAGTCGAGAAGGCAAATCCGATTGAAAGCCTTGGAGAAGGAACAGCAAATTACCACCTCTGCTCTCAATCCAAAGCATCGTGGCAGCCTGATTGCCATCACTCGGATGGAACAGTTAGTGGCCCAGGAAGCTATGCAGCAGACAGTCGAAACGGGCGACCGGAAAATGTTTCTCGGGGTTCGATATGCTATCGACAACAATGGCATTGTTATTTTTGCCCTTCCTGAAGGTGGGACCATAAGGGATACAGGAAAGAAGCTGTATTTCTCCCTGGACGAAACCACGCAGAAAGCGGCGATGATTTATGGCCAGGCACGATTTGGAAAAAGTATTCAGTTTAAAGATAACACTATCGAACGGAAAATTTATGAGCGGAATGAAAGAAGCCGGACCCGAGATCACAAGCCCCACCTTGCTGGCATTCAACAAGTCTATCAAAACGGTTTGCGCAAGTTGTCCGAGCTCGATGTGGTTCGGTTCGGGAAAAGAGCAAAAATGCTTTTGCCGGATCATGCACGCTCTGACCTGGAGCGCTGACGGAAAAAATGAGATGACCCACTGTGATGGCATTTTCTTGGGAGAGTGATTTAACTTTATATGTTTCGCTCTTTGCTGTGGAGTCGATTGTCAATAATGGACACCAATTGTTTCATGCTGCAGCAGTTATTTTCATAATAGTCTTTTTGGCGCCCCCCACCAGACGATCCTCCGTCAGTGATAAGGCTGATAGCTTCTTCATTGAATTTTACAGTATATCAAGCCACTGTCGCAATCTCTTCATGACGGCACCCCGTTTGTTTCCATCAAACTTTCGGTGTCCATTATATTCAACCTACATCAAGCTAATTGGCCAGCGGTTTGGGTTATCCCTTCCCAGAGATGCTTAAAAATCTGCGGGCCTGTCTTAGGGGTAAATCAGATTAAAATCGTCTCTAATCGTCTTAATAAGTTTTGATTCAAGTCTATTAATGATAGACTTGATGTGGCGTTGTCTGATTTAAAGAATCAACCTTAAAGGTGGGTCGAATGGAAGATCGCTGGTTAACGGTCGATGACATTTGCAAATATTTGAATGTAAGTAATGAGACGATCTATAAGTGGATCGAGCAGCGTGCTATGCCCGGGAATCGCGTCGGTCGTCGTTGGATGTTCAAACAAGATGAGGTGGACGCATGGGTTCGCTCTGGTGGTGCGGCAGATAAGCCAGGAACTGAGCAATAAGGAGCGACCTTGGCCGAACCGATTAAGGACAAATTAAAACAATCTCTGCAAGCAGCCGAAGGCTTATATCACCGTCTGGTGTTGCTGGTGGGGGAGACCGGCACAGGTAAGACCGGTATCCTTGTTGACGTCGCGAATGATTTCGGCACAGAAATCATTAATATCAACCTGGCGCTGTCAAGTGTGTTGCTTGAGCTGACAGCCAAGCAACGATCACTACGATTGCCGGAAATTCTCGATCAGATAACAGACAAAACCTCATCACCAGTGGTGCTCGATAACCTCGAAATCCTTTTTGACAAGGATCTCAAACAAGACCCCTTGCGCCTGCTGCAGGGCATCTCGCGAAACCACGCTGTAGTCGCTTCCTGGAATGGTACATTTACTGGCGGAAGACTTTTGTATGCCGAATCAGGTCACCCCGAGTATAGAAGGTATGAATCGGTCGATGCGCTAATCGTGAAAATGGACGGAACGGCTACGATCGATTCGGCAAAAAACAATTGAGAGGCAGGGCAAGCATGAAATACGGAGATCTGATCCAATTCGACTCGATTGAGTCGGTCGTTCAATTACGCGATGCGGACAAAGCCAGCGCCGCGCAGCATCTCGTGAGCACCTATGTCATTTCCGAAGAGATGGCAGAACGACTTACCCAGCTTGTCATCCCGCAGATGCAATTCGACCAACCGGTCGACAACAAGGGTCTACTGGTAGTCGGTAACTACGGCACAGGTAAGTCGCACTTGATGTCCGTGGTTTCCAGCCTCGCAGCAGACGCCTCTCTGCTGGAAGGGCTGAATCACTCCGGCGTTCGTGAAGCAGTCAAGCAAATTGCCGGACGATTCAAAGTGTTGCGTGCAGTTATTGGGGCATCTGAAATGTCCCTGCGCGATTTATTGATCCAAGAATTGGAAGAGTATTTGGTTCAGATAGGCATCCGCTACGAGTTCCCCAAGGCCGACCGAATTTCCAACCATATGCGAGCCTTCGAAGATATGATGAAGGCCTTCCATGAAATTTACCCGGATCACGGCTTACTTTTTGTTGTGGACGAACTTCTCGACTTTTTAAGGGCTCGTACGGAAAAGGGTGAAGCCATCATCCTGGATCTGAATTTTCTTCGGGAAATAGGGGAAATTTGCAAAGATTTACGCTTTCGCTTCATGGCCGGAGTGCAGGAAGCCATTTTCGACAGCCATCGCTTTCAGCATGTCGCCGACAGTATTCGGCGGGTGAAGGACCGCTTCGAGCAGATCCTTATCGCCCGTAACGACGTCAAATTTGTCGTGGCCGAGCGCCTGCTTAAGAAAACCGCAGAGCAGCAGGCCAAGATCCGTGAGTATCTGATGCCTTTCGCCAAATACTATAGCGGACTCAACGAGCGAATGGACGAATTTGTTCGGCTATTCCCTGTGCATCCCGATTACATCGATACCTTCGAGCGGGTCACCGTGGTCGAAAAGCGGGAGGTCCTCAAAACCCTGTCCATGGGGATGAAAAGCATCCTGGACAAAGAGGTTCCGCAGGACGAACCTGGCCTGATTGCTTTCGACAGCTACTGGAACACGCTCAAACAGAACGCATCTTTCCGTGCTATTCCTGAAATCAGGGCAGTCATCGATTGCAGCCAGGTGCTGGAATCCCGCATCGAAAATGCCATCTCCCGCAAGCAGTACAAGCCGATGGCGTTACGCCTGATTTACGCGTTGTCTGTCCATCGCCTTACCACTGGCGACATCTATGCCCCTATAGGTGCATCCGCCGAAGAACTGCGCGACCGACTTTGTCTTTTCGATCCACTGATTGCCGAACTGGGTAGCGACGAGCCTGACAAAGACCTGCAGACCCATGTAGAAACTGTTCTGCGTGAGATCCATAAAACGGTCAGTGGCCAGTTCATTTCTTTCAATGCCGACAACCGCCAGTTCTATCTGGACCTGAAAAAGACTGACGATTTCGATGCCCTGGTCGACAAACGCGCCGAGAGTTTGGGCGATGCTCAGCTGAACCGCTTCTATTATGAGGCGCTCAAACGAGTGATGGAATGCCAAGATACGCCAACACATGTAACCGGATATAGAATCTGGCAGCACGAACTGGTCTGGCTGGAGCACAAGGCTGCCCGCACCGGCTATCTGTTTTTCGGTGCACCCAACGAGCGCTCAACCGTCGTGCCCCAGCGGGATTTCTACATCTATTTCATCCAGCCAAACGACCCGCCTCGTTTCAAGGATGACAAAGAAAACGATGAGGTATTTTTCCGACTGAAAGGCACCGACGCGGAATTCCAGATTACGCTGAAAAGTTATGCAGCGGCTCTCGACCTTGCGGCTACCTCCTCGGGCCATGCGAAATCGACCTATGAGTCGAAGGCTAACGGCTTTTTGAAGAAGCTGGTTCAATGGCTGCAAAAACACATGTCCGACGCTTTCGAAGTCACCTACCAGGGCCGCTCTAAATCGCTGATCGAATGGGCCAAGGGTAAGTCTATCCGTGATCTCTCAGGTCTGTCTCCCAACGAAACCATCAACTTCCGCGATCTGGTCAACACCATAGCGGGCGTCTGCCTGGCCCCAAATTTCGAGAATCAAGCACCGGATTACCCTTTCTTTTCGGTGCTCATTACCGGCAACAACCGTGCCCAGGCCGCGCAAGACACACTGCGGGCTATCGCCGGGCAGAATCGTACCAAACAGGCCACTGCCGTGCTGGATGCGCTGGAGCTGCTCGATGGCGAAAAGATCGATCCCTACAAATCGAAATACACCAAATCCATCCTCGACACCCTCAAAGCTAAAGGCCACGGCCAAGTGGTGAACCGCAACGAGATCATCCAGGACGACCATGGTCTGGAATACCTAAACCCCAGCGGTTCCCGCCTCGAACCCGAATGGGTGGCGGTCATTCTGGCCGCGTTGGTTTACTCCGGCGATATTGTACTTGCTATCCCCGGCAAGAAATTCGACGCCACCGGGCTTCAGCAACTTGCCGCAACCGGCATGGACGAATTGACCCGATTCAAGCACCTGGAGCAACCCAAAGAATGGAATCTGCCCGCCCTCAAGGCGCTGTTCGAACTGCTCGGTATGACGCCGGGCCTGGCCCAACTTATCACCCAGGGCAAGGACGAGCCTGTCCAGGACCTGCAGCATGAGGTAGGCAAGGTGGTCAAGCGGATCGTCATGACTCAGCAGACGATGCGGGAGGGGCTCTCGTTCTGGGGACTGGACCTAATGGCGGGAACCGGGCTCGCCAGCCAGGCCAACGGATTGGAGGAGGCGAAAGCGTTCTTCGAGTCGCTTCAGGCTTACTCGACACCGGGCAAGCTGAAGAATTTTCGCTACAGCGCCCACGAGGTTACGGTCTTTGAGCCAGCCGTGAAGACCCTGGATGAGCTGGACGCTCTGCGTGCGTTCATCATGGATCTCGGTCCGACAGCTTCCTGGCTCACCACCGCCGAAGCAGTGCTTCCCGCCGAGCATGACTGGGTGGACCGTATGAAGGCAACACGGCAAGATATACTGGATGCACTCAAGCAAGCAAACCTGGCCGAGCTGGCCACGCAATCCCCAGGCATTGGCGCCAAACTCCAGAAACTCAAAAAAGACTACACCGTCGCCTATATCGGCCTGCACACCAAAGCCCGCCTCGGCGTCAACGACGATAAACGCAAGGCTGCGCTGTTTAACGATTCTCGTTTGCAAACCCTGCTTAAATTGGCAGGTATTGACCTGATGCCACGACAACAGCTCACCGATTTTCAGAACCGTCTGGCGGGCCTGAAGAGTTGCTTTGCGCTAACCGAACAAGATCTTGCAGCCACCTCGATCTGTCCGCACTGCAGATTCCGACCATCGGTTGAAATCGGTGTTATCGCTGGTTCACAGTTGATTGATCAGATGGACGACCAGATGGACGACATGGTGGCGGCCTGGACAGCCAACATTCTTGGCAATCTGGAAGATCCGATCACCCAGGCTAATATGAATCTATTGAAAATAGATGATCGCGAGCCCTTAGAGGCTTTCATTCAGTCGCGTGACCTGCCTGTGCCGCTGGGCAGCAACTTTGTCCATGCCCTGAAAGAGGTCCTCTCCGCCCTGGTCAAGGTCACTGTTAAAGCGCAAGATCTGCAAACCGCCCTGCAGGTCGAAGGAGGCCCGGCCACCCCGGTAGAGATGAAAAAACGGTTTGAAGAATATATCGATCAACTCACCAGGGGCAAGGATCCTGCTAAGGTGCGGATAGTTATGGAATGACTTGCGACGAACTTTTTATGCCTTTCCCGAATCCGCAACTCCTCACCACTTTTCTGAGCCGTCCTCAGCGTTTTCTTGCAGAGATGACTTTCCCAGGTGGAGGCGAGGTTATCGTTTATTGTGCAAACCCTGGCTCTTTGAATGGTTGTCTGAAGACTGGGAGCACTGCGCTTATTTGGGATAGCGCGGATTCTAAAAGGAAACGCCGTTATACTTGGAGGGCAATTGAGCTTGAAGGTGTTTGGGTTGGTACAGATACTCATCTTGCCAATCGCCTAGTCGAACAGGCACTCAGGCGGAAGTTGATACCAGGACTTGATACTTATGATACTTTGGCACGAGAGTGCCTCGTGGAGGCCGGCTTTCGTGTGGATTTTCTCCTTTCAGGAGTACAGGGGACTTGCATAATTGAGGTAAAGAGTGCCACTGTCGTCGAAAAAGGTGTAGCCCGCTATCCGGATTCTTCTACACCAAGGGGCGTTAAGCAATTAAAGGTGCTGACACGCAAGGCTACGGAAGGGCTGCGCTCAGTTCTCATATTTCTTGTACAACGAGATGACGCGAAGTGTTTTGTAGTAAGTAATTCTCATGATCCTGCTTATGCTGAGGCCTTCGAAAAAGCGGTAGCTGCTGGGGTTGAAGTAATGGCTCTGGCGTTCTCAGTATGCCCCGAAGGCTTCGGGGCACCAAAAATGCTACCCTACGCTCAAAAGCCGATGTCCTCGATGAAGACAACCTAAGGAACTTATCTAAGGAACTTATGCTCCAGACCAACATAATCAGCGATTGCCAATATTCTTACCAAGGGCAAGAACCCGGCCAAGATGCGGATAGTAATGGAGTGAAAATAAGATGACCGAAGATGAGCTCATACAGTTGTTAAGTGCACACGAATGGACGGATATCGAGTTCAAGGAAGCGAAGTTTGCTGTTCCCAAAAATGCGTACGAGACGGTATCCGCCTTTTCGAACACCGCAGGTGGTCATCTGATATTTGGCGTCAGAAAGAATGGGAAACAATTTGAAGTAGTAGGTGTTGTCGATGTCGACAGAGTCCAGAATGAATTCATCACAACTCTACGGCAAAAAGATAAGATCAGCCTCATCATTAACGTTGAAGAGCAGCTCTGTACTGTAGACGGAAATGATTTGCTCGTTTTCTATGTGCCAGAGGCAGCTCGAACCGATAAACCGGTTTACCTTAATCAAAACTTTCGGAAAGCCTTCCTTCGTAAGGGTGGAGCCGATGTCCACTGCAGTTCTGAGGAACTCCGAAGGCTGATCAACGATGCCTCAACTGACCGGTATGACGGCCATGTCGTTGATTTTGACTTTCAGACATGCTTCGATCCTTCCTCAATCTCCTGGTATCGCAATATTTACGAACAGAAACCGGGGAACCGGTCCTATGCGGAGAAGAACGATACCGAGTTTCTTTCCGAGCTAGGCTTGCTTCGAGAGACTCAGCAGGGGCTGAAAGCCTCTCGCGCAGCCATCCTTCTATTCGGCCGTGACGGATCCTTTCGAGATCTTATGCCACGGCCAGTTGTTGATTGTCAGAGGTTTGAAGCTGCTTTTGGTGAATATACTCCGGGCTTGCGGTGGGCTGATAGGATTGTATTAGATTTCAATCTTATTCAGTCCTGGCGAGCCCTGCTGGATTGGTACCAAAAAGTGGCAATAACCCCGTTCCGAGTCGAACCGTCCACGATGCAGCGAACTGATATGCCACCAGATTATATTGCTTTTCGTGAAGCGGTCATCAATCTGCTCATCCATCAGGATTACGCGGACCACAGCCGAAAACCTGAATTAAGGCACTTCACCGACCAAACCATCTTTTGGAATCCAGGTGATGCCTTCTCCTCTTTTGCCGACCTTTTGGAACCAGGAGAAAAAGAAGTTCGAAATCCACGAATTGTTACAGCCTTCCGCCGGATTGGCCTGAGCGAGAATGCCGGTTGGGGTCTGCGGGATGTGTTTACCAATTGGCAACAGGTGGGGAACTTTCCACCAATCATCCTAAACGACAAGGCAAACAAGACCTTCCAGCTTACCTTACCCAAGGAGCTACTGCTCTCAGAAGAACAAATCGTGTTCCAAGCACAGCTTGGCGTACATGTGGATCCTGAGGCGGCCAGATTGTTTGCCTATATATGCCGGGAAAAGGAAATCTCTGCTGCTGAGGCCAAAGCCGTTTTGGCTCAATCCACGAAACAGTCTTTGGCCAAGCTCCGATATCTGGTGACGCAGGCTCTCGTGCGGGAAATCGAGCCTGAACGCCTTTATGGGTTGGCAGAGCACCTCTTGGCTCGCTTCTCCAGTGACCAAGTTACTGACCAAGCTAGCACCTTGGAAGGAGAGAAGTTAGTCACTCAACCAACTGAGCAACCTCTTGTCACCGGTCAACAGAGGGGAGATGCTCCCGAGAAACTTGAGCTGTCTGAACACCAGCACCAGATAATTCGGTTATGTGAGATTCCGCGTTCTGCCGGTGACCTCAGGGGTGAGCTTGGCTTGAGCCACAGAACATTTTTCAAGAGTACCATCCTCGAGCCACTGCTTACAAGTGGCTTGCTCAAACAGACCCATCCGGAACAGCCGAACCATCCAAAACAAGCCTATGTCCTTACTGGGGCTGGTTTGCGTTTACTCGAATTGATAAAAAGTCAGGCTCAAAAACAGACTGACGGAAATTGAACATAAGATAGAATTTTTGACTATGAGTAACAACATGCTGCTTGAACTTAGTTACAAGAAAAAAGAAACCGGCCCCGTAAAATGTTTGGGTATTACTTTCGAGAATGACGAGGCACGACGAGCTCATTTCACCGAGGAGCTCCGTAAAAAATTACTGCTACCGGAATTCCGACAGGTTGAGGGGTTTCCACTTGGTTCAGACGAAGACATCCTCGCCTTGAGTGACCCTCCCTATTACACAGCTTGTCCAAACCCTTGGTTGGGTGCTTTTGTCAGAGAATGGGCTGAACAGACCCCCGAGATACCTGAGAGTTCTCAATATCACCGTGAGCCTTTTGCTGTCGATGTCAGCGAGGGAAAAACCCATGCTCTCTATAAGGCCCATTCTTATCATACTAAGGTACCGCACCTGGCAATAATACCCTCGATACTTCATTATACGGAGCCTGGAGATGTTATTCTGGACGGCTTCTGTGGCTCCGGAATGACCGGTGTCGCTACCCAATGGTGTAGCGCACCTCCTCAAGATTACAAGGCAGAGCTTGAGCAGAAGTGGAAAATCGCGGGCCATGACGCGCCACAATGGGGGCCAAGACATTGTATTCTCAATGATCTGTCGCCGGCTGCCACCTTTATGGCCGCGAACTATACTCTCCCCTTCGAGGTTGCCACTTTTTCTGTTGTTGCCCAAAAAATGCTCAAGGAGGTTGAGCAAGAAATCGGTTGGATGTATGAGACACTGCACACCGATGGCAAGACAAAGGCACGGATCGAATACACGGTCTGGAGCGAGGTGTTCAGCTGCCCTGAATGCACAAGCGAGGTCGTGTTTCTGGACGAGGCCTTGGACAAGGAGTCTAAAAAGGTTGCCGATGAATTTTCTTGCCCAAATTGCAACGCAATTTTGAATAAACGCAACTTAGAAAGACGGTTTGAAACCGTTCTAGATAAAAAGCTCTCCGGCACGTGGAAGCATGTCACCTTCAAACCGGTTTTAATCTCATACAAGCTTGGGAGTAAACATTATGAGAAAATTCCAGATGCTTACGATTTAGAAATAATAAATAAAATCCAAGAACTGCCATTTCCTGACGAAATACCCTCAAATCGCTTTCCTGTTGAGGACATGTATCATGGGTCGCGTATTTCACCAAAAGGATTTACCCATATCCACCACTTCTTTCTTCCTCGTGCTGCGCAAGCACTTGGCATCCTGTGGCTAAAGGCCAAGGCTCATCCTGATATCAGGATTCGGCATATGCTAATGTTTACCATTGAACAAGCTTTTTGGACTGCGTCTTTACTTAATCGATATCGTCCGACAGGTTATTCTCAAGTCAACCAGTATATGACTGGAGTTTATTATCTTGCTTCGCAACACTCAGAATGTAGTCCTTGGTATATTTTAGATGGTAAGATTGGTCGATTGGCTAAGGCTTTTGGATCGTTCTGCACCATGCCTTCTTCAGCGGTAACTGCTACCAGCTCATCAACCAGTTTACCGGTCCCCGACCAATTCATCGACTATATTTTCACAGACCCACCTTTCGGTGAGAACATCTTTTATGCTGATCTCAATTACTTAGTAGAATCCTGGTACGGTGTCCATTCTAACACAACGGCCGAAGCCATCATCGATAAGGCAAAAAAAAAGGGCTTGTCGGAATACCAGGAATTGATACGACTTTGTTTCGCAGAATACTACAGGGTACTCAAACCGGGCCGATGGATCACCATTGTGTTCCATAATTCCCGCAATGCGGTCTGGAGTGCCATCCAGGAGGCGCTGCAGAGTGTCGGCTTTGTAGTTGCCGATGTTCGCACTTTGGACAAACAGCAGGGCTCGTATCGGCAAGTCACCAGCATGGCCACCAAACAGGATTTAGTAATCTCTGCTTACAAGGCTAACGGTGGCCTTGAGGAGCGCTTCAAATTAACAGCTGGCACTGAAAACAGTGCTTGGGATTTTATCAGGACGCACCTCAACAATCTCCCCGTATTTGTTCAGAAGGACGGCAAATCCGAGGTTATCGCAGAACGAAAAGAATTTTTACTTTATGACCGCATGGTCGCCTTTCATGTGCAACGTGGCGTGACGGTCCCGCTTTCCTCTGCTGAATTTTATGCCGGCCTCGCCCAAAGGTTTCCAGAACGTGACGGCATGTATTTCTTACCGAATCAGGCTGTCGAATACGACCAGAAGCGCATGAAGGTCCAGGCAGTTGAGCAACTGTCACTCTTTGTCTCGGATGAGGCCACTGCACGGCAATGGTTACGTGAGCAAATTCGCCAAAAGCCCCAGACCTTTCAAGAGCTCCATCCACAATTTCTGAAAGAAATCGGTGGTTGGAGCAAAACAGAGACCCCACTGGAGCTTTCCACACTGCTCGAACAGAGTTTTCTGCGGTATGACGGCAAGGGACTTGTTCCAGAACAAATCCACGCATACCTCTCAA
>JAQUEZ010000186.1 GCA_028684915.1 Desulfobulbus sp. | reverse complement strand
TGGCCTCTCACGCCGGCAACAGGGGTTCGAGTCCCCTTGGGGTCACCACAGTAAATCAGCTACTTGCTGATTGTTTCAAATTTTGAGAATCACCTTGAAGGACTTTTAAAGGACTTTTCTCAGAATCCATTAAGCCGGGAAGCGCCGCGAGCACTTCCCGGTTTTCTTTTTTCAGCCGATGAATGTACCGTTGAGTCGTTGCCAAGCTGGTATGGCGAAGCATGTATTGAATCTCAACAAGCGGCACATTTTGCCCGGCAAGGATCGAGGCAAACAAATGCCTGATCCCATGAAACCCGAAAGGCTCAACCCCTGCCCTCTTGCAAATCCGTCTCAACCAATGCTGGCGATATTCATAGGCCATGTTTTGATGGCTGATAAAAACATTGTCAGTTTCAAGAACCAATGGCCGTTTCTTTTTATGCTTCAAGAGCCATTGAATCAGATCGTCCTTGACGCCTAGCCATTGCGAACGCCATTCACCAACTTTGTTCTTGCGCCAGGACAGACGAATTCTTTTGCCGAAGAAGTCAACATCAGACCAAACAAGACGAAAAATTTCATCCCGGCGGGCTCCTGTCTGCAAATAGCAATAGAGCATGAGCCGATCCTGATCATCTTCCACAATGCGAAAGGCTGTCCAAAAATCATCGAGCGTCGGAACATGCCTTTCGTGACGTTCGGAAGCGAATTTTTCAACCTTTGAAAAAGGATTCACCTCAGGAAGTTCGAGAAATTTGACCCCCCAGGCCCAGGCAGCACAAAGATTTTTTCTATCTTTGTTGGCAGCGTTACCAGAGCGCTTGACAACTTGAACCTGTAAAGCCTGTTGCGCTTTGTGTGCAGTCAACTTTTCAACGGAATCGGAAGAATGAATTCCAGAGAAAGAAAAAAGCTGACGAAATGCAAAGCGCTTTTCTTCAAAAGTATTTTTGACGAAATTTTGCTCTGCAAATTTCAGGTATTCGGTTGCCCATTCAAGCAAGGAGACCGTAAGGGTCTTTTGCCCGGCGAGTGACGGCAGCTGCTCCGACTCCCACAGAAGAGCCTCTTTCTTCGTTAAAAAGCTTCTCCTTTGCCTCTTCCCGTGGACCATCCTTTGACCGGTCCAGGGGAATTTGTCCTTGTTGTTGTTGTAATTTTTGTACGCCATGATTCATAACCTCATTTCGTGGAAATCTCCAAGAACGTGGCCCCAAGCGTACTCCCCCGATCTTTTCAAGACCGTAATGGAGCAGAACACGCTTTTCAACTCGGAAATATTCGCAGACCTCTTTCAAGGTCATCATTTCAGGGAACATGTTCGATCCTTTCAGAAACCGGGCAAGCGTTGTTGTCGTTTGTCGGCGGGTTGGCCCTGATCCTCGCGAAGGACGGCTTTCAATCGGCGAACGAGTTCATTCACGGCGGGCATATAATCAGCGCCAAGCGGCTTGTTGCCAAGCCAGCCACGACGCGGTGTTTTGAAGATGCTGGTTTTCATGCGAATAGCCCACCAGACATAGCCAAAGGATTCAACTGGCCATCATCGGCAAATTGTTGGAGGCATGCCTTGCATTGGCATTGCGAGCTACCGTGAATGTAAGCAATGGCTTCGTCTTGCGGCACGAACTGGCCACAATGAACGCAGACGAAAAAAGACACATCGACATCAGGCCGAGGAGTCGGCGGCACGACCGCGTAAAGTTGTCCTTGTTCGGCATCGGTGGCCGTTGGGCCGTGGACTTCACAAAAACCATACGGCCAAACCTCATTGACCTTTTGTTCCATGCGTGCCTGGAGTTCGGACTTGCCGGTTTCTTTATCGATGATTTTAGAGGCCTTGCTGGCGAGAATGTCCGAAATGGACTCCTGACACCAAACGGAAATGCGGCTATGGTCGTTGCCGGTATATCCGTTGATGGCCGCGAGGTTAAGCGCCACGCCGGCAAGCATATCCTCGAGCTGTTTTTTATTTTTGGTGGGAAGGCATTTCCGACGCGGAGCAGCATCGAGGCCGGACCATTGGAGCGATTGCAGACGTTTCCACCAAGGATGAATAACAGCTCTGTCCTGGTGGCGGTTTGAACGGTCGAAAGGCTCAGAACAAAGGCGCGCCCAATCCGTAACGCAATAGGACCAGAGGGCGGATAATTTCTTGTGGAGGTCTTGAAGGGTTTTGATGTGGAACTGTTTCAGAACGGTTTTGCGAAGCTGAAACTCGGTGCGGGTAACCTGCAGATCAGAGACGTCTTGTTGATCCCAGACCGAAGCAAACAAGGATTTTTTGGCTTCGTTTTTGTCGATTTCCAGAGTTTTGTCGTAAACGCGAAGCATAATGTCGCCCAAGCCGACAGAAACGCCGGTTTCGGTGACCATGCCAGTATAAGCGGAGAGGTCGCCTAAGTCGCCTTCGGATTGCTTCCAATCGATACCGGAAAAAATCTGTCGCGAATGGTCATAGTAGGAGTAAAATTTATTGGCCCTGGTAATCCAATGATCGTAACGTTCAAGGCCGAGCTCGCGGATATCCTGACCGATGGAATCCGCGCAAAGGTGCACTTCGGAGACGGAGTTTTTACGAACCGTGCCACGAAACAAACTGATCAGCTTGCAAATCTGATTGATGACCGTGTTGTATCCAGGAGCCCAGCAGGATATGGAACCGATGTCGAGCCAGACGTTCGGGGTATCCATGAAATCCTTGCGTGTGGAAATGAACACATTGACGTCGGCCCGTGAGAGGTGGAAGGCATAGCCCCCGCTTTTGCCCGTAGCGTGGCAATTGTAATACTGATCAAAATCCGGACCCAGCTGGACAGGCACAACTTGCCTTGTTTCCTGAGCCCGTGCTTTTGCCACACCCAAACGATCAAAAAGACCTTCATCGGCAAACTCGACATAGAACCCAACCTTGAGGCGATCTAACCCAATGGAGATTTCGACCCCCCTTGTTAATCGGTCTTGGGGAAAAGAACCGGTTCCCAGGGGCTCAACGGCTGAAGAAAGGGCATCATGCATTGCAAAATCTCCCGCGCGACCTAACGCGCTATCGCTTGTTGCCTCCTCAAGGTCCCTGCAATCGCCTGGAAAAAGACCCAGACGATCACAGCGAACCTCAAGGAGGGGGAAAATAGACGGGAAAGGCGTTATGTTGTTTGATTTTAAAATCATTTTGAACTGCGCAACGGCAGGTAAAGGGCGTTGTCCCAGATTTCCAGCTTATTGCCGAAGTGCAGGACCAGGGACGGTTGCAAAAAAACCTGCATGAAACGAGCGCCGTCCAGCCAGGCGCAATCGGTGCCGCGTTGCGGACCGCGAACGGCAACCACCGAGCCGGGCCGGATACCGCGCGCACAGACCGGGAAGCTGTCCGGGCAACCCCACTGCAGGACCGGCACAACACACACGCCGTATTCTTGCCAGTAGACGGTCAGTACACGAGAACGCCAAATCTGGTACTGAACCAGTTCCAGCGGAAAATCCTGGTCAATGGTGAAGTCCGGCGCGGTCACAACCCCGGCATCAAGGACCTTGGCCAAGCCTTGGCCAAACCTACGCCAAAGGTGTTCAAACCGCCAGTCGTCAACAAAGCAGTGTCGAGCGTCGGCAGTGCCACCAGAACCGAACCGGCCCCAGCGGTAGGCCTGCCAGGGAAGAATGTCCGGGCAGAAGACAGAAAACTGGTGATGAAAGGAGATGTCCACCGGAGGCAGGCCAACCTTGAACCGATAGCTATTTGTTGATGTACCAGTAGGGCATTTGTCCGTGTCGGCGTTCAAATTCTTTTGCGGCTTCCCAATTAAGGGACGCCTTGCCCCAGCTTTCCCACCCACGGGCAGAATCGTATTTTTTGGACGACATAATTCCATAACGCTGCAATCGATCATCTGATAGCTCCTGAATAAAAGCCCAACGGTCTTTTGGTTTTTCCTTCCTCGATCTTCCGCCCACGTCCGTACCTCAATCTGATCAGCCGGACCGTGCTAAGTGGCCAAGGTGGGAAGAGAAAGTCTGAAGCATCGGACGAAACAAATCGTAAACAGCAATATCCGCCCAACAGGGCTGAGCACCAAAAAGGGAGTTGTAGAAAAGGACAAATCTAAGCGACAGAGGCCGGCATGATTGCTGAAGGCTGAAAACTGGACGTTTCATTGTATGCCCTGGTGAGAGTTGATAGACTCGCCCTGCCGCCGATCCGGCTGGAGCTGGCAGGTGGAGCGACAGGAATTGTAAGGATTCGGTTCGCAGTAATCGCAAAGACCGAAAGCCGGATCGACCTCGACATACAAACGGCCGCAGCCCGCGCAAATAAAAATCTCTACAAGGGGCAATGGGGAAAAGAACTTTTTCATTTTCGTTTTGCACAAAAAGATTGCTGAATTTTACGGTAAAAAGGGCCGATTTTTGGAAGAATGACAAAAACAACAAAAGGAATAATGAACAAAGAGCTTAGCGTCCAAGCAGACATGATTTCACCTCGAATTTTATTTCACAATTTTAAGGAAACGAAGAATAGGACCAGACATGAATTTTAGCAAATACAATGAAATATAGAACTGTGTGCACTGAAAAAGAACATCAACAGGAAAAAGCCAAGTAAGCCAGCATATAGCTGTATGAGGAGTCGGAAATTGATTTATTAAATCTGCGCCTAAAGAAAGCGACGGCATAAGTGTTGCCATCAGACGAATTAAATACGCAATTAATGCTAGAACAGCGTTTAAAATGAATGCAAAAATATCGATACATACATCAATAAGCGTATTGAAGAAAGCTTTGAAAAATGAAAGTATTATTTCTATTAAATTAAACATCTAAAATTATTTATTATTCGAACAAAGTCATGGTTGCCTTGCCGGTACCGACAAGACAAAGAATAGAAAAGAAGAATTTCATAACCTTAACAACGGATTCAAATGGAGATAGATCAATATCAATTGGTCCAGTTGAAAAACGAGTGAACAGCTCAATGGTAAGCTTAGGAGGGTATTCACAACCATCCCCTTCAACGTAACCCAGACATTGAAGTATCAAGTTGGGGAACTGGTATAGAGCTGTTGATTCAAAAGCATGCGAAGCATTGAGGACTTGTTGGTAATCAATACAAGAACCTAAACCATTTGAAAGGTCACAAGTCTTGGTGTACCAAGTATTCGGAACAGGGTAGGAAGGTTCTGGCTCGGGTTCAGGTTCAGGTTGATTAGCAGCTTCTGCAGCTGCTTCGGCAGCTTTTGCGGCCTCAAGGGCGGCCTGAGTGGCTGCTATCTGTGCAGCGGCGTCGTCAGGGTTGGCGGCAGCAATATCAGCAGCAGCTTGCGCAACGGCTTGAGCAACGGCGGCAGTATTTGCCTTCAACGCCGCGTTAATGTCGGCTTGGGTAATCGCCGGTGGAGCGCTTTCCTCAGCGACAGTGTTAGGAGTGGCAGATGTAGGGGTAACCCGTGAGGCAGGCAATGCCTTGAGAACGCTTGCAATTTCGGAAGCAACGCCGGCAGGAGGAGCCAACAATTTGTCTTTTAAAGTTGGATATTCAATAGAACCGTCGGTTGGATTTATAGTAAGAGGATCAGTGGTCAAGGAAAGAGATTGTGCATAAACCCTCTGTTCAGATTCGGGATAGGTCCATAATTGAAGAGAAAAATAGGCATACTGCGTTGTACCCCAAGTCCAACACGTCTTACCGGAAGTCCATGTATTCCAGGTTGCGGGGGTGACAGGATCGGCAAGAATACCGGGAGGGCTAAGAACTTTATAAAACTTGCCGTCCGTGAAACCAGGAATTTTAAAAACATCGTTTACGGCGAGAAACCCCTTATCAATGGAAGAACCACCAAGCGATTCCTTAATAAGACTTTTTAAACTATCGTATAAACCGTCAGATGAGCTTTGAACAAAATCAACAATGTCGCCAACTGTAGCACCGATAGAAGCAGCCTTGCCGATATAAAAGTCTTTCGCAGTATTGAGACTTGCAGGAGTAAAAAGCGAATAGGCACCAACGGCCAAATAACTCGGCTGGAAAATCTTGTCGGCAGCAGAGGCAACCGCCCCGGCAGTAGCTGAAACATACGCCGGCATAACCCCGTTCTGCGCATAATAGGTGCCAATGCTGGCGGACATCATAGCCGTACCAACAGCAGCCGCAGCAATCAGAGCAACCGGGGCGACGGCCTGCGCTCTCTGCGGAGCGGCAAAGGTGCAGACGTAGAAAAAGACTGTCAGCAGCGCCAACCGTCTCATTTTGCAGACTCCCGCTTGACCTGAATCTGATCTTGTTTGGCGGATTCCCCACGAGCAAAGAGATCGTCGGCGCAGGTACACCGGGAATGATCAGCGTAGGGCTGGAAATCTTGGCCGATGCACTGGAACTTGAACAAGGAACCGCGATCCTTGCAGGATCGTTCGCAGGTGATGAGATATTCCCCACAGGATTTTGATTCACGAACTCGCAAAGGTGCTTCAGTGGACGCAGCCCGAGGGACAACGTATTCTTTTGGCGTAACGGTGTAGTGAGGTTCGTTGCTGGACACAGCAGGCGCAGGACTGGAAGGCTCGTCGGCAAAGCAGGTATTCAGGAAGCTGGTGAAAATGAGCAAAAGGATAGAAAATAGGTTAAGCATAGCAAGACCCTGGTTGAATAGTTTGATGGAAGTCATGAATGATCGCTGAGTTAGTAATAGAACGAAATTTTTCCCTACGTTGTTCGGCAGCGGTTTTGTAGTAGGTTTGCGGATGCAGGCCGAGAGGTTCCAGGCCGTATTCCTCTTCAAGGGCATCGTCCTTGAAGAGCTTGAAAGAGTCGTAGAGGTCGCAGGTATCGAAATCGAGATGATAGGTGAAAGAGTCTTCCTTCATCCCTTTGAAAGTGCCTTCTCCGTTCACGATGGATTGAGTTTTAAAGCAGGGCTTTTTGTAGAACAGGCTTAGAGAAACACCGAAAATTTTGCGTTTCTGCATGTTCCGACACCAAGTCACAAGATCGACCTTGCCCCGAATCTGCTTGTCGATGTCTTCGGAATTGTGAGTCATGAAAATAGCCTGGATTTTCAGCTTTCGAATATTGATGAAATATTCAATAAAACGGTTGTTGCGTACTTTCTGGTAATCACGGGCATTAAAGTACAAACTCGCTTCATCGAAAATTTGCAGCCCCCACTCTTCCCGTGTTTTGGCTTGTTTCCCAGTGGCCAGCTGAGCGACCTTTTCGGCAAATTCGTAACAGGATTGCACGGAGCCAAACCGGAAGGCCCGGCTATAATATTCAACGGCCTTATCGAGAATTTGCTGATCAGAGGCGTAAGGGGGGAGGATGCGAGAAGCGTATTTGATTGCCCAATCGTCAACGAGCGGGTAGTTCAAACCAATAACGCCGCCACGACGGAGGAACTTGAAGGAAATCGAGTTCACGATTGCCGATTTGCCGTTGCCCATGGCGCCGCAGAAAATTTCTATGACAGCCATTAGCGGAAAGACACGACACGAGAGAAGGTGCGAAAGCCGGCAACCACAGCGAAGAGCGCGGCAACAATGCCAAACACACTTCCTGCTGTGATTGCCAACCAGCCGGAAGCTGCCGTCGCCATATCGATATAAGATATGGTTGGCAACTCCATGTCAGCGCCCCGAGATGAGACGGCTAAACATGGCAAGACCGACCTGAACCCCTTTGATGGATCCATAGATTCCCATGCCGCCAGTAATGGCCAGGGTGATCATTTCGGTAACGCCGGATGCTGCAGCAGTGAACATCGCAGAAGTAAGCATGATAGCCTCCTTGAATGATGGTTTGGGGACGATTCCCCGTTGTTATTGCCAAATAATGGACTTCAACAAGCAGAACACTAGATGCAAGCCAAGTGCTGAAATCCAAATCAGTAAGCCGACCGCGAAAGCTGATCCGTAAATGGTGCAAAAATCAAATTCGCTCATGGTCTACGAACTATAAATTGGTTCGCGAAAACGATTAACCCAGCTAAAAGCCCTGCTAAGACGGCAAAAAGAATAATAAAAAAATAAATATCGCTCATCGACCCAGTCTAATTTGAATGGTTGAAGCAACAATATTTGCCGTTAAAAGCCCCGCATTGACGGCCAAAAGGGTGGCAACCCAATAGCCTATTGCCCTCAGCTCTTCGAGATGCTTAAAAAGAGTGAGAACATCGTCAGGGCTCATGCCAGGGAAAAGCCAATGATTCGCCCTTCATAAAAAGAAGGGATAATTTTCACGGAAACCGGTTCAAAGTCTTTGAATTTGGTCATGTCGGATTCATTGGGAATTTCCACTTGCAGCGAAGATGAAGCCCCTGGAAGATTGACCAAAAGTTGAGTTACGATCTCACCGGTTTTTTTGCGAGTATATCGCCGAAAGCCGTTGCAGATTCCTTTGACAAACATTCCGTAATTTTCTTTGCGTTGCTCGGGAGCGGTTTCAGGTGGCATTGTGTTACCTCAAGGAAGAAAGTTGTTGGATTTGGTGGTTCGGGGTTAAGGGGATTGTATATAGACCGATCGCGGTGCCCTGGTCCCGTGGGACCAAAGCACCGCGATCGGTGGGATTAATAGATATGCTGCTCTGGCAACGAGGACAGACCAGGAATTCAGCCGCTTGCAAGCTAGAGAGCACAAGGGTCAGCTGATACCGCTCCTTGCAACGGCTGCAGACAATTACGGCCACTTCGTGAAGCGGAAATTTTTCAGGAACGGGCTGGAGTAATTGACTTTTCATTTGTCGGCGGCCTTGAAGAACGGTTCCAAATCTTCCAGCTCAGATTCTTCTTTTTTGACGAGCCATTCCCTGTTCACGGGCTCTCGAAATTCAATGCCAAGCACGCGTTCATAACGCTTGGCGAGCATGGGGAAAAACTTGAAATGAAACCGCAGGAGAAGACTGAAAACCTCGAGATAAGCCATCACGCAAAAGCCGATGAAAACGAGGAATAAGCCGAGAATGGTTAAAGCGTCTGAATAGGTCATAAGTCGCCTCGATAGTTGGAAGTGGATGATTAAAGCGTGATAAGTTTGTTCAATTCATATCGAAGAACATCAGCTGCGAGGTTGCGGAAGGCTTCGGAAAATTCAGGATCAATATGAATATCGCCGCAGTTGGTCGTAATGGTGAAACCGCGCATCATGCGGGGAACGCGCTTGGCGAGGGAATATTGCAAATCTTCGATGGTTTCTTGAACTGGGTCTTTTTGGGCGGCGGTGGCTGGCATGGTTGGAGGCCTCAAGGTATTTAGGAAGTAATCATAGAAAAATCTATATGAATACTATATAAAATAGACAAATCTATAATTCAATAGAAAAATGAATGAAAAAAGAGAGAATGGAAATTTCGAAGAAATTTTTTTAAGGCTACAAGAAGCAATAGGCGTAAAAAATATAAGCCAATTATCTGAAATAATTGAAAGAAAACAACCAACGGTAAGCGCGGCAAAGGCTAAAAATAACTTCCCAGCAAATTGGGCTTTTGAAATTGAAAAAAAGTATGGAATACTAACTGGATGGATAATGACGGGAAAAGGACCCAAAACCTTGGATGAACAGAAGGGTGATTTGGTTTTTTATGAAGAGCTTGAAGAATGGGCGCGAGAAACCGGGCGAACTGAAAACACCCAATGGTTGAAAAATCAGATCGAAAGTTTTTTTCCGATGTTTACCGAGTGGAAAAAAAGAAGAGCCGAAGGGGATATTATTGAAGATGGAACCCCAGCATCAAAGGTAGCTTGAAGGGTAAATAATAATAATCAATTATTTTGAAGTGTTACAATGTGGGACTGAAAAAACAAACCAGGAACCATTGAAATTGTTTTTAAAATATGGAGGTGTGCCAAAATGGACACATCATTAGAAAGCCTCAACCAAAAGCCGGACAAAAAAAGAGAAAAAGCAGATCGGGAAGGAAAAAAAACGATTCGCAGGATGAAAAATCCGTTATGGGGTTTCGCCTGGCGTTTTTTATTATGTTGCGCAATAATCGATTTACCTCTTTGGGTCTACTTCCATTTCGTGAAAGAAGTACCGATCCTGGTAGGACTTGAACAGATGCGGAATGAATTTCAAGGGAAGAAGAAAGAAGAAGAAAAAATCAGCATAGAAACAGCGACAAATGATGTAAACACAAGATATCTCGAAAAGATTAAACAAGAAACAATAGCAGCTGAAAATTTGAAACTAGCAGCAGAAAAGGAAAAAACGATACACCCCGAACAGGCAAGACAAACACTGACAACAAGCCCAAAAGTTTACACCTGGACAAACGACAAAGGGCAAACCGTTTATTCGAATCATCCCCCAAAATGAAAAATTTTTCCCGAATGCAAAAAAGAAGAGCCCGAGGAGATATTATTGAAGATGAAACCACAGCATCAAAAATAGATTAATGAGCTGAAATATTCTGAAAAAATGACAGAATTAACATTGAATGATGCATTAATAGCAATAATATTTATTTCCATAGTTTTAATTATAGTAATAATAATTACATCGATAAAACGTGAATATATTATTAAAAATAATTTTCTGGATGAAATTATCAGTAAAAACAAGAAGTACGAAGAAGAGCAATATAAAAAATTAACTAAAATGGTCTTCGGCAACAAAAAAACGGCTGAAAGGCTCGTCAGTATTGAACAAGGAATAACGCCTAAAGAGCCGAGAATAAAATTGATTAAATCAGCTATCAACAGACTTGAAAGGAATAATAAACGATAAGAGGAAAAATGAGCGTTTATAATCCAAACGAAAATCTTAACAAAAATAAAGAAGAGTTTAAATTCACAAAATACGGTGAAAAACATATATCAAACATAAAGTGGACTTACGATTTCACTTTTTTAAAGAGAGCGGCAATATTTTTTTTAAGTGCTTGTATTGTTGGGTCAGCAATTGGGTTAATAATCGAAAATATACAGAAAAAAGAAAAACAAAAATATATAGTATCTGAAGCAAAGGAAGTGAATACGAGATACCTTGAAAAAACTCTCGAAAAAGTTAAACAAGAAACAATAGCAGCGGAAAATTTGAAAAGAGCAGCAAAAGAGAAGAAAACGGAACGAATTGAGCCTGTAAAACAAAAACAGAGAACAGGCCCGAAAGTTTACACCTGGACAAACGAAAAGGGGCAAACGGTTCATTCAAACCAGCCCCCAAAATGAAGGATTTTTGAAGGATTTTTTCAGAGAAAAGTAGGGAATAATAGAGCGCGACAAAGCAAGAAAACATAAGAAAAATAGTAACATAGACCGGGGAAGTCTGCTATTTTTCGGCCTCTCACGCCGGCAACAGGGGTTCGAGTCCCCTTGGGGTCACCAATAAAATCAGCCTGTTAGCTTTCTTTAGCTAACAGGCTTTTTTTATGGGTGAGTTAGTGGTGAGTTGCCCACCTTCAACGGCAATCGATCCC
This sequence comes from Desulfobulbus sp., assembly GCA_028684915.1. The sequence goes on along the minus strand of JAQUEZ010000186.1, from coordinate 587 downwards.
CCTTTCAATACAGACAAAGAACCCCGCAAAGATTTCAAACGATGGATGTACCGTTCAGTCGTTGAAATGTTCTTGTGCCGAAGAATATCTTTAATGTCAATCAGCGGAACGTCGGCTTGCATGAGTATACTTGCCGTTAAATGCCTGATTCCATGAAGACCAAATTCTTGCACACCCGCACGCTTGCACAGACCTTTAATCCATCGCCGGCGACAACGGTACGGCTGACCGGTATCTGGATCAGGAAAAACCCATTCATGCAAAGCTGATTTTTTCCACTGCTCTAAAAGCACCATCAACGAATCAGTAATCGGCAGCCAATCGCATTCAATGGAACCGTCTCGCCTTTTTCTGGTATGGAGTCGAATTTGTTGACCTGAAAAATCAACATCAGACCAACGAAGTGAAAAAACCTCGCTGCGTCTGGCTCCAAGATGGAGATAGGCCAAAAGCATCACCTTATCCTGCTCGCTTCCGGCCTGCTCATAAACCAACCAGAAATCTTTTTCCGGCGGAACATATCGACGTTTCCGAGTCTCGGGAAAGCGATCCACCAGACAAGGATTGCCAACCGGAAAACGGTCAAT
>JAQUEZ010000185.1 GCA_028684915.1 Desulfobulbus sp. | reverse complement strand
TCGAGAGTCATGTGGATGGCGCAACCCTGGAGCAGCAGGTGATTGAAACCGTGACCACCACCATGTCGCCCCTGATGTTCGAGTATTCGCTCTTTCAGCGGGCCCGGGCCGATCGAAAACATATTGTCCTTCCGGAGGGCGAGGATGAGCGCATCCTTCAGGCGGCAGAGATTCTCCGTGCCCGCGAGGTGGTCAACCTGAGTCTGCTCGGCGAGGAAAAAGTGATCCGCAGTCGTGCCGCGTCCTTAGGCTTGAAACTCCAGGATGTGGCCATCATTGACCCCAAGACCTCGCCCCTGCGCGAGGAGTTGATCGAGCGTCTCTATCAGGCACGCAAGCACAGGGGCTCTACACGGGATTATGCCCGCGATACTATTGGCGATGTCAGCTATTTTGGTACCATGATGGTCCATGCCGGTCATGCCGATGGCATGGTCTCGGGTGCAGTGCACACCACCCAGCACACGGTGCGTCCGGCCTTTCAGATTATTCGCACCCGCCCTGGAGTGTCGGTGGTTTCGAGTGTCTTTTTCATGTGCCTGGATACCCGGGTGTTGGTCTACGGCGACTGTGCGGTCAACCCCAACCCCAACAGCGAGGAGTTGGCTGAAATTGCCATCCGTTCGGCGGAAACTGCGGCCATGTTCAACATCGAGCCGATTGTGGCTATGCTCTCCTACTCCAGCGGTACCTCCGGTCAGGGGGAGGAAGTGGATAAGGTGCGCAGAGCGGTGCAACTGGCGAGGGCACTCCGGCCTGATCTGAAGATCGATGGACCCATTCAGTACGATGCGGCCATCGATCTGGCAGTGGCCCATGAGAAGATGCCCGAGAGCGAAGTTGCCGGACGGGCCAGTGTGTTTATTTTTCCCGATCTCAACACCGGCAACAACACCTATAAGGCCGTGCAGCGTTCCTCCGGGGCCGTGGCCATCGGGCCGATTCTTCAGGGGCTCAACAAACCGGTCAACGATCTCAGTCGAGGATGCCTGGTCTCCGATATTGTCAACACTGTGGCCATAACTGCCATCCAAGCCCAGGCAATATCTGCCGCGCACGCTGCTCTGCTTGCCTCCTGATTTCGGTGATAGCGCGCTTGCCGGCTCTGGTTTCGATCCTGATTGGGGCGTTCTGTATTTCCTTTTCTGCGGTCTGGGTAAAGTTAGCCACGGTGCTGCCCACGGTTTCCGCCTTTTATCGCGTGTTTTTTGGGTTTCTTTTTTTGCTGTTGATCTGCATCCAGCGCGGAGAATTTCATCCGCTTAACAGACGACATCTTTTGTGGGGGATCGTCTGCGGGCTTCTGTTTAGCCTGGATCTCTATTGCTGGCATGCCAGTATTCAGTATGTCGGTCCGGGGCTGGCCACCATACTTGGCAACTTTCAAGTTTTTGTCCTCTCCGGGGTGGGGGTGCTGTTTTTACGGGAGCGACTCCATCTTCGTTTTCTTCTCGCCATTGCGCTGGCGTTTGTGGGCCTCTACTTTTTGGTGGGCGGTGACTGGCAGGCGTTGACTGCGGAGTATCGTTGGGGGCTTGTCCTGGGACTGTTGACCGCACTCTGTTACAGTGGCTTTCTGCTGATTCTTCGGCGGCTGCAAACCGAGGCGCGTGCCTTTTCTTTTTTCTTCAACCTGATGCTGGTCTCCGGCGCAAGTTCCCTCTTTTTAGGTGTTTTTCTGGTAAGGAGCGGTGCGTCCTTTGCGATCCCCAATGGTATCAGCTGGCTGTCGCTGCTGGCACTCGGCCTTTTGAGTCAGACCCTTGGCTGGGCACTGATCGCTGGCGGTATGCCGAAGATGCGCGCCTCTCTGACCGGCTTTATTCTCCTGTTTCAACCGCTGCTTTCTTTTCTTTGGGACGTATTGTTGTTTCATCGTCCGACCAGCGTGATAAACTGGGTAGGTGTAACGGGCACCTTGCTGGCCCTCTACCTGGGGATGCAGTCCGGGCGGGAGTCGCGTTAAACCTAACCATTGCATTGCAGAGGAGACGCAATATGAGCGAAGAAAATCAGGAAATCCAGGATCTTCTGGAACAGATTGAACAGGTGCTGGACGCCGCCCAGGCGAATGACCTGGATGCTGTTTACGACCATCGGGCTGCGATCGTATCCATGTATGCCCAGGCCATGGTGGAGTTTCATTTTGAAGAGAGCCAACTGGATTGGCTCAACGATCTTGTCGGCGCGGTGGAAACCGATGATATCGCCGCCTGCCGCCGTTTACTGGCTCAGGAAGATGATGGGGAGATGGTCTTTCTTGCCACACAATTTGCCGCAGTTATGGCCGGGTTCTTTCACCATGACGAGTGCCTGACCGTGCTCCAGGCACTCGGCCTGCAGGCTCTACTCAAGCAGATCCAAAACCAGCCTCAGGACAACTAAGGCTGTCCTGTCAGTGAACCTCGCGCCCCCGGCCGGAATCGTGCAAACCTGCCAGGGCGCGGGGGTAAGGCTGAAGGAAGACCTGGTCCTGGAGGTACTGGTTGCCGAAGCGGAGCGCATGGGCCTCGATCAAACGGGTGACTGCCTGCAGAGGGAGACGTTCATCGCGGTACTCCTCGATAGTGTTGATTAGGTACTGCTTCTCCTCTGCGCCCAGATGCTCGGAAATCCAGCCGAATGCGTGGTACAGGGTGTTGATCACTCCGGGAATGCGCATCGGGGTGTCCAGAATTTGCACCAGTTGCTCCCGATAACGCTGTACCACCTCAGTGGTCGGCAGTTTTTCATGGTTGGCCACGATCTTGCCCGCAAGGCGGAAGCGGCTTTGATTATAGGCGAGAAAGAGTAACTTATGACTGGCATGAAAAGCCACCAGGGCGCCCATGGTCGGCTGCAGGCTCAGTTCGCGGATGCGGGCCAATGTAAAGATCTTAATCAGGAAGTGCTCGCGGAGGATAAGGTTGCTCAGGCGCATCTCGTCTTCAATGGCCCCGCCAACACAGTAGCGTAACACCTGTTCGCCAAAGACGCCGGCCCCCTTGCCCAGCGGGTGCGGCTTCTCGATCCCCTGGTAAATTTTGGCATCAAACAGGCCGCAACTGGGCGACTTGCTTTTCAAGATGGCACCATCCACCTGAGGGGTTTCCCTCAGGATGGTGGTGATTGTTGCCTGCAGTTGGGCGGTGACATCGCACCTTGTTGCCGGCTGGTAGACCACCAATCCCTGTTCGGAGTTGCAAAGCCGGATCGGTGGCCGGGGAATGCCCAGGCCGCAGTCAGTCTCTGGACAGACCGGAATTAAATCGATTGCAGAGCGGAGTTGTTCGACAAACCCATTTTTAAGAATCGCGCCGTCGTAACGGCAGGCTGCAAAGCCGAGGCAGCGGCTGACAAGAATTTTCGGTCGGGGAAATTGTTCGTTCATTTGCTTGAATACCCACCTGTTAACAGCAATCGGAAAACATCTTTCTGCCAAAAAAACGATTGATCCACGCTCCGAGGATGGCAACCGCACATCCCACTCCCGGTGTCACCGTGACGGCCCCTACCGGGCAGTTTTGCGCGCAGGCCCCACATTCCATGCACAAATCTGGCTCACGCATCTCAATTTTCGCTGCGGTCAGCGTCAAAATTCGGTGCGGGCAAACCAGAACACAGGCCCCACAGCCAATGCAACGCTCCGGATCGAGCTGGAGGGTGGCGACCCCGCGAAGATATGTATATCCGTGCATTTGTTCTCCTAAAACCAAAAAGGTGCAGCGATCCAAAGAATCAATACAACTAGGGTTCCCAGGCATTGCACCGGCAGGCCTATGCGCATTTCCCGTTCAACACCGCTGGGGGAGGTAAACGGGGTGGATCCGGTGAAATTCATCGCCAGGTAGGAACTGATGATGATCATCCACAGGGCCATGGCAGCCTGTTCCATAAAAGGTAACTCGGCAAAGGCCAGGTGGAGGCCGGCAATGATCGGCAACGCCACCCACACCCCTTTTATCCAAAATTGACGACAGGGTACCCAGGGCAAGAGAAGGGGCGTGGCCACCGTTCCACCGAGAATACCCAGTGCAGTGGCTGCCAGCAGATCGAGGCCTCGTTGCCAGGCTCTGGTCAGTGAAAAAAAGTCCGGGCCAATTCCTGAAAGTACGAATTCAAGCAAGAGCATGAGCACAAGCGGTTTGCCGAGCAAAAACAATTCCACCGGAATGAGCTCCAGCCGCTCTTTAAGGGTAAAGCTGACCTCGCGCATGGCCTCGTCGGCCACCTTGTTCTGTTGAAGATAGCGGCGCAGATCGTTGGCGCGTATTGGGCCGAAAAAGACGGTCCAGCCGCACCCTTTTTTCACTTCCAGGGCGGAAACCCCTGTAGCTGCGAGTTGAGGGAGTATAAGTTCGTGGTGGCAGACCACCTCGCTCAAGCGGAAACGGCGGACAGCATTGATCACTTCCTGGGAAGCAAAGGTGCCCTTGCCTGCGGCGCACCAGACATTGATGCCCCGGGTATCAATAATCAACAGCCAGGCATCGATGCCGCCTAGGGTGTGGCGAAGGGCATCAAAGGTCAGTTTATAGTTGGCCGTGACCAGTACGGGTGACTGCGGCGAGGGTGTGCCCACGGCATAAAGGCCGGGGGCAACCCGGTAATGGCTGCGGATGATGCCGATACGGGCCCCGATGGTTCCCAGGATATCGTGGTGGCTCAGCCGGGTGGCGATCTGTGGTATCGGTCCTGCCGGAGTGTCGATAAAACCCTCAACAAACAGGCAGAGTGTGTATCCCGGTCGTTCATGAACCCCGGCCCGAGGTTCTGGTTTAGGGCCTCAACAGGGGGCCTGCTGCGGGAGCGTTTGCAGGGGCGGTACGGTTGTCGTCTGTGCGGAACCTGACTGGGGAAAGGGCTGAATTGGTTGCATGAATCGTCCCTGGCGGTCAAAAGAGGATGGCTTCGAAAAAAATCAAAAATTACGCAGTGACAGATCGCCAAGCCAGTAAGTTAAGAAGATAAGCGCGTCGTCCTCGAGCGTTTTGACGAGTCCATCAAAGAGAGAATGTAATAAAATATTGCATCGGTCAGGTTTTGGCCAGCTTAATCGCCACCAATGGACCCGCTTGATTTTTTCATTGACTGCGACAAATAATTTTTAGGAAACATTCTCCTTGACGAATGTTTTTCCCTTAGGTATCAAGAAACATCATTCCCGCTATGGGGAGTCCATTTCCGTTTAGGTAGCTATGAAAATCGCATTCAGCATCACCAACATCATCGTTTCCCTCGCACTCGTCGTGGTCGTCAGTGCGGTGGTCGTGGTGCGTGCACGATTCGAGGCGCCTTAGCGGGAAACGTTTACACAAGTGAATTCAACCCCCATCGGCGCCCGCCGACGGGGGTTTTTTTTTGCCCTACGCGACACTTAAACCTCAGGAGGAACAGACCATGCCCAGACTTAACGGCGCTCAGATCATCATTCGTTATTTGGAAAGACGCGGTATTCGCACCATCAGCGGCATCCCGGGTGGAGCCAATCTGCCCATGTACGACGCCCTCGCCACCAACTCAAGCATTCGCCACGTACTTGCCCGCCACGAACAGGGCGCAGGTTTCATTGCCCAGGGCATGGCCCGCTCCACCGGTGAAGTCGGGGTCTGTTTTGCAACCTCCGGCCCCGGTGCCACCAATATTCTCACCGCCCTGGCCGATGCCTACCTGGACTCTGTTCCTGTGATATGCATCACCGGTCAGGTCCCAAGCACCTTATTGGGCACCGATGCCTTTCAAGAGGTCGATACCTATGGCATGTCCCTGCCTATCACCAAACATAACTATTTGGTCCGCACGGCCAGGGAACTGCTCACTATCCTGCCTCGGGCCTTTTATCTGGCAGGAAGCGGACGTCCCGGGCCGGTCCTGATCGATGTGCCGAAAAATGTCCAGACCGAGGTGATCGAGTTCGAGTCCTGGCCGGAAGAATACGGTTGCGAAGAACACCAAGACGGAGATGCCGAGGCCATTGCGGCGGTTGCCACCATGATCAACAAGGCCGAACGACCGATCCTCTACCTGGGCGGCGGGGTTATTCATGCCGGTGCGGCAGCCGAGGCCAGAGAACTGGCGGAGCAGAGCAATATTCCCACGGTTATGACCCTGATGGGGCTGGGGATCATGCCCACCGACCATCCACTCTCCCTGGGTATGTTGGGGATGCACGCCACCCGAGCCACCAACCTGGCCATGGCCGAGTGTGACCTGCTGATTGCAGCCGGGGTTCGTTTCGATGACCGTGCCACCGGCCTGGTCTCGGCTTTTTGTCCTCATGCCAAGGTCATTCATGTGGATATCGATGCCAGCGAGATCGGTAAGCTGCGTCCGGCCGATGCCGGCATCACCGCAGATGTCCGCACTACCTTTACCGCACTCCTGCCCAAGGTGGACTCGCAACCGCGACAGGAGTGGAAAGACCGGATTTTGCAGCTGCAGCAGACTTTTCCCCGTTACCATGCCGATGATTTTCTCCCGGCTAGGCCCTTTACCTATATTCGCAAGGTGGCGGAACTGGCCGGGCCCAGCGCCCTGATCAGCACCGATGTCGGCAAACACCAGATGTGGGTTGCCCAGGCTTATCCCTTCACCTTCCCACGGCAACTGTTGACCTCGGGCGGTTTGGGAACCATGGGCTTCGGTGTGCCGGCAGCCATCGGCGCGGCCCTGGCCCATCCCGGTCGACCGGTGGTCTGTTTCACCGGTGACGGCAGCCTGCAGATGAATATTCAGGAACTGGCCACCGCGGTTGAGCAGCAGGCCCCGATCAAAATCGTGGTCTTCAACAACCAGAGTCTGGGATTGGTCCGCCAGCAGCAGCGGCTCTTTTATGAGCAACACTATTTTGCCTCCTCCTACGGGATCAAAATCGATTTTGCTACCATTGCCCGCGGGTTCGGCATGCAGGCCTATGATCTAGGCACTGCCTCCGACCCGGATCGAGCGCTTGCAGAGGCCATGCGTTATCCCGGTCCTTGTCTGATTCACATCCCGATGGATATCGAGGAAGAGGTCTCCCCCATGGTTCCCCCCGGAGCCGCTAACACCACTATGATCGGAGACAGTCATGCACAAAACTAATGCCAACAGCCCTATGGAGACCATGCCCATGAACACCACCATTCTTCGTCTGCAAGTGAACAATCATCCTGGGGTGATGTCCCAAATCTGCGGTCTCTTTGCCCGGCGTGCTTTTAATATGGAGGGTATTTTTTGTAATGCCACCGGCCAGGGGGAGACCAGCTGTATTTGGCTCAAAGTTGATGAAACCGACAAGCTCGAGCAGGTGGTCAAGCAACTGGCCAAGCTGGAGGATGTGCTCGTGGTGGAGGAGCGCAACGATGCCCGGCCCAAAATCGTGGAGATGGAAATGATGATGGAGCGGGTGGGGTAATTTTCCGCCCAGTCCAGGCCAGGCAGCAGTTGACAAGCAGAGTGTTTGTCGCTACTACTTGGTCCTGTACCTTCTTTTATAAACGACACCACCGGATCTCTGTATGTATAGATTGATCGCGGCAGCGGCGGCGATGAACCCAGTTCATTGGCGACCGGCTGCTTAAGACAAGACACCGTTTTTGCACATTTCGCCATGGACTGGAATACCGGTCCATGGCGTTTTTTTTAGCCTGGACCGCTTGGTTCAGGCTTTTTTTTTGGTTTGAAAAAAGCCGACCCATTGCCATGGCCCAACCACTACGAGAGGAGAGCGTCATGAACAACGAGGTTACTATCCGTTTTGCCGAACGAATGAAGCAGCTGCCGCCGTATCTGTTCGGTATGATTAACAAAATTAAAATGGAAAAGCGCTGGCAGGGGATCGATGTCATCGATCTGGGCATGGGCAATCCCATGGACCCCACCCCCAACCGGGTCACGGAAAAACTGTGCGAGGTGGCGGTTGACCCCAAGAGCCACCGTTATCCGGTGGCCGGAGGGATGAAGAACCTCAAGCGAGAGATCGCCCTTTACTACAAACGCAAGTACGGGGTGGAACTCAATGGCGAGGATGATGTCATCTGTACCATCGGCTCCAAGGAGGGGATCTCCCATCTCTGCCTGGCGCTGCTCGGCCCAGGGGATACGGTCCTGGTGCCTTCGCCCTTTTTTCCGATCCATGTGTATGCGGCGGTGATTGCCGGGGCCAGCGTTATCCGTTTTCCTTTGGGCTCGGAGGATGAATTCCTGCGCCAGGTCAGTTCGATGTGCCAATCACTTTATCCTCAGCCCAAGCTGGTGATGCTCAACTACCCACATAATCCAACCGGCACCCTGGCTTCTCGTGATTTTTTTGTCGAGATGGTCAAGTTGGCCAAGAAGTTTAACTTCATGGTGATCAACGATTTTGCCTATGCTCAGATAACCTACGATGGTGCGGTGGCGCCCTCACTGCTGGAAATTCCCGGCGGCCTGGATGTCGGGGTCGAGTTCGGTTCCTTTTCCAAATCCTACAACATGGCGGGGTGGCGGTTGGGCTACTGCGTGGGCAACAAAGAGATGGTCGGCGGACTAGCCAAAATCAAGGGCTATTACGATTACGGCATCTTCTCCGCAATCCAGGTGGCGGGAATCGTGGCTATGCGCGACTGCGACGATACCATCCTCGAACAGGTCTCAATCTACCAGAAACGGCGGGATGTGCTCTGCGAGGGGCTTGTGCGTATGGGCTGGGAAGTGGAGACACCCAAGGCGGGAATGTTCTTATGGGTAAAGATTCCCGCTCCCTACGACCAGATGGGCTCGGTCAAATTTTCGATTGAGATGATGAATCGGGCCAACGTGGCCTTGGCGCCAGGGGCTGGTTTTGGTGAGGAGGGCGATGGGTATCTGCGCTTGGCTCTGGTGGAAAATGAAAACCGTATTCGTCAGGCCCTTAAACAGATGAAGCGAGCTCTGAGCGAAATTGATCAGGAGGTCAAGGCAGGCACGTTTACTCTCGAGCCCTGACCTCCAAACCGCCTCAACGGTTAATAGAGCTGGAGCAGTTTATCCAGCTCTTCCGATTTCATGGTAAAGCTATGGGCCTCGGTGGGGAAGGTGCGGTTCTCCACCTCGGCCTTGTACTGGCGCAGGGCCTCCAGGATCGGTTCGTTGATCTTGGCGTACTGTTTGACAAATTTGGGGGTAAACCGGTCGTATAACCCCACCATGTCGTGGATCACCAGCACCTGGCCGTCACAATTGGGGCCGGCGCCGATGCCGATGGTGGGAATGGAGATGGCCTCGGTGATCCGTTTGGCTAGGGGGGCGGGAATGGCCTCAAGTACGATGGAAAAACACCCTGCATCCTCCATGGCCTTGGCATCATCGAGCAGTTGTTTCGCCGCTTGGGCACTTTTCCCCTGCACTTTGAAGCCACCGAGGCTGGTCGCGGTTTGCGGGGTGAGACCGATATGCCCCTGCACGGGGATTCCGGCATTAACGATTGCGGCCACCGTCCCTGCCATGGAAACCCCGCCCTCAAGCTTGACCGCATCGGCCCGACCTTCCTTGAGAATGCGGGTGGCATTGTTGATTGCCGCAGGAATCGAGCTATTGTAAGAGCCAAAGGGCATGTCGGTGATCACCAACGCCCGTTCGACCCCGCGCACCACCGCCTTGGTGTGATGAATCATTTCCTCCATGGTCACCGAAACCGTATCCGGATAACCTAGCACCACCATGCCCAGACTGTCCCCCACCAACACCACATCAATCCCGGCGGTATCGGCAACCTTGGCCCAGGGGTAATCATAGGCAGTCAGTTCGGCAATCGGAGTGCCGTTTTTGCGGTTTTTGATATCAGGGATGGTCAGCTTTTTGGGTTGCATGAATTCTCCTTAAAAAGAGGGGCTGCCAATGGGTTAGACTGCATCTATCCGCTGGGCGGAGGTGGATTCCAGGGCTTTGATCAACCGGGTCAACATCTGGTTGACGGGTGTGGGGATACCGGCCGCAACACCTTGGGCGACAATGGCCCCGTTGATGACGTCGATCTCTGTGGTACGGTTGCGGAGAATATCTTGGAGCATGGAAGCGCGGTTGTTGCGGGTCAATTCGCAGACCTGGCGCACCCGCTCCTGCTGGTGGGTAAGATCGAGAGTAATATTCAGGGCCTTGGCCACACTTAGGGCCTCGTCAACCGCTTCTTGCATCAGCGCTTGGCAGGCAGGCGACTGGAGCAGGGCGCCGTTAGGGATTCGCAGCAGGGCCGTGAGGGCGTTGATACCGACGTTGACGATCAATTTGGACCAGAGCAGAACATCGATATTCTCCGTGATACTGGTGGCAATACCCGCCTGGTTAAAGAGCCCGGCAATGGAGGCAAGCTGCTGCATCTGTGCGGAAAATCCCTTGGCCGGAGCTAAAACGGTGGGTCCCAGGCCTGCATGGCGGACATGTCCGGGGCCGAGCAGCGTAGCGGCCTGGGCAGTGGTCCCGGCGGTCGTCCGCTGAGGTCCGACCACGGCTGCGATCTGCTCCAGGTTCCCTAAACCGTTTTGCAGGGTGAGCACGATTCCGTCATCAGCGAGGACGGATTTGGCGGTGTGGGCTGCGGCTTGGGTGGCTCCGGCTTTGGTGAAAATCAGGACCAGATCAGCCCGTTGGCGGTAGTGGGCGAGATCGGTGATAGCACGAACGAAAGCCGATGCCGTGTTCCCGGCCATGTCGGTGAACAGAACTCCGTTTTTGCTGATGGCGTCGGCATGAGCCCTGTTGGTGGTGATCAGGCAGACGTCGGCCAGCGTCGCGAGGAATGCCCCGAACAGGCCACCCATAGCTCCGGCACCAATGATCAGTATTTTCATTTTTGATGACGTCGTAAAAGCTTCGATCTCCTGCGTCGCAGCGTTTTTCCCGACGCTCGACAAGCTTATGCATGCCCTCGAGCCGGAAAAAACACTGCTCCTTGTCTATCTGTGTTTTTACCAAGCCATCTTTTAGAGTGTGATGGCCTTTTTACGAGTCCATCATTTTTCTTTTTGCTCTTTTTGAGGCCGCAAAACGGCTCGGGCCACGGTCAGCATCGGCATCGGGAAAACACTGGCCCCAGTTATAAACTATCGAGCAAAAAGATCAACGCTGAACACTTTCCTTTGGCAAACCATAGCTTAGGTTTGCACCACCGCAGGCAAAGGGGTAGAGTTGGCCGAAATATGATGGCGCCGAAAAAAACACTACCCCTTGTATAGCTGTGTTTTTACTTAGTGACTGAACGAAAACCGAAAAAGAAACGAACAAATAGCAAGATGCCCATCGGTTTCAATGTGAAGATTCTTGCGGTGACCAAGTGGCTTAAGTCATCTTTCAGAAAATTAAGGTGATACTATGGCAAAGCACTGTTTTGTGGTACTCCAATCAAAAAATCTTCATTTTTTAAAATTTTAGTTTTTCAATATAATTCTAGAAAGATAACTTGAGAAAATAAGTTTTCGTTCGAGCACTACTTAGCCATCTTTCAACCTGTGATGAATTTTTTACGAATCTATCAAATATGCGGAGCGAACCTGTCGCCTATGCAATCCGGGAGAACGATCATGCAGCTCTTTGTCTGGCGTCACAGTAAGCGCTTTTCCAGCTGGTCCATGCTCGATGAGCCCCACATCCATCAGGAAAACTATCTCCAGGCCGATGTAACCGTTCTGGCAGAATCTAAGGGCGAAGCCTTGGCCCTGCTTGCGCGAAACGGTGCCTGGAATATCGACGAACTGCTGCGGATCGAGCCTGAGGTGATCGGGCTGGATGAACCACGGATTGTGATAAGCCACGTAGATTCTCAATAAAGACGGCCTGTTGGGCGAGTCCATCACGCTCTAAGAGATGGCTCAGTAAAAACACAGATAGAAAGGGCGTAGTGTTTTTTTCGACACCATCAATAAAAGGAATGAAAGAAGTGCGGGAGTGAGGGTCGGTAAACCATGAACGACGAATTTTTCAGCCGTTTTCCCGAGGTGGCAGTGAGCAGCGTGCTCGATGCCATCCCGCATGCGATTGCCGTGGTGGATCGGGAGCTGCGGGTGGTAGCCATCA
>JAQUEZ010000511.1 GCA_028684915.1 Desulfobulbus sp. | reverse complement strand
GTTTGTAAAACGGTTTGCCAGGAAAATTTAGGAGGTTAACTTGCTGCAAATACGAAATTGCTGACCGTCATATTAGAGACGATGTTTAGCGGGGAAAGAAATAAATTCTTCCCCGTTTTTTTTGGGGTTGAATGGCAAAGGTGCCACATTGTGGGTGGGCGAAAAATATCTAAAAAAATCGTTCTTTCAAATTGTTGTACAGATAACCTGAGGATGTTAGAAGAGAAAAATTGTTTTTGGTCGTAACGAGGTGCAGAGAGGGGGGGGCCTGGCTGACCTCTGAAAGTCATGACTTATTGGAACAATCTTGACTTTCACGGGTAGGGATAATCAGGATAAAACTCAAACTTAGCATATGTAGAACAGGTTGAAACTGCCAGTATCCATCTTTATCATGCCTCGGTTCTGTTTAAAAACAGTGCTGCTTATCATCTCATTATCTAAAAATTTTCCGACCAATCCTAAAGTAAAGGAGCTATCCAATCATTCAGATAGCTCCTTTGAGCTTGGTTAGATTCCGGAATTTGGAAAGGGAAGAATTAGGATATTTTTACAATTGCCCGCCCTTTATTTTTACCTTGAAGAATTAGGCTAATTCTGTCATCGAGGGCGTTCAAAGATGGCAGCTCGGTTGTTATTTCCTCTAAGTGGTCGAGTTTCCATTCTGAGGCGATTTTATTCCAAACTTTTAATCGCAAATCAACGGGACAATTGACCGAGTCGATTCCTAATAAGCTCACACCATTAAGGATGAATGGATAAATAGATGTAACAAGTTCTGCTGATCCAACATTGCCGCAACAGGTTACAGTGCCACCGTACTTAGTTGTCTTGATAGCAGAAGCAAGAATGTTGCCCGCGACAGTATCAATGGCACCTGCCCAGCGTGGCTTTAACAAGGGACGACCACTCTTATCGTCCGCCTCTTCAATGGAAATCACTTCTTTGGCGCCGAGTCCCAATAGATAGTCTTTTTCATCAACAATGCCGTTGACGGCAACGACTTCGTAGCCGCTTTTCACCAGAATAGAGACAGCGATACTGCCCACACCACCCGTTGCTCCCGTGACCAGGACTGGTCCCATATCCGGTGTCACCCCATTGTTGATCAGTTTATAGCAGGAGAGCGCGGCCGTGAACCCGGCGGTCCCGTAGATCATGCTCTCCCGAAGACTTAAGTTTTCCGGGAGACGAACCACCCAGTTAGCTGGAACCCGAATATATTCCTCATAGCCTCCGGAGGTGTTCATCCCCAGGTCATATCCGGTCACGAGTACCTCCTCGCCAGGTTTAAAGGCACTGTCGCTGCTCTCAACGATCACGCCTGCCGCATCAACCCCTGGGGTGTGGGGATATTTTCTGGTGACGCCTTTGTTGCCCGAGGCTGAAAGGGCATCCTTGTAGTTGAGCGATGAATAATGCACCTTGATCAACACTTCGCCCTCGGGAAGGTCTGTAATGTTTTTTTCTTTGATTTCACGGATGAATTGTTTGTCATCGGTTTCGGTGACGATCATTGCCTTGAATGCGATGTTTTCCATGGAATGCTCCTTGACTGATTCAATATGACCAGTCGTCTTGTTTTAATTGTTGCTGCCCTACTTTGTGTTCTTGAGTTCTATCCTGTTCACCGCAGTGTGCAGGACCTATAAAAAGCGTTAAATGACTTAGCTCAAAAAATAGCGCCTAATATGACCAGTCGTCTTTAAAGCGTTTGTGCAAATTTTACTAAATGAAGGCGTTCCCTAACTGCAAGTATTTTCATGATATTGCTGCGTTTTTGAGCATCTCATCTAGAAGTGTCTGAAACTCGTCCAGAGGTTGTGCCGATTTATTGGCCTTCATGATCACCAGCGCACCGAGCCAGCAGTTTCGAATAAGACTCACCAGACGACCCAGATCAGTTGACTCAGCCAAGGCTCCCTCTTCCTGGGCCTGTTCAAGGCATGTGAGAAGTGGTGCATATTCTTTCTTGAAGCATCGAGAGGCCTCCAAGGCGATAGTCTCACTTACATCAGCCATTTCCAAAGTAATGTTACACAGAAAACAGCCGAGAGAAAACCCACCTTTTGACGATAAATATTCAATTTTATTTCGATAAAGTTGCTTAACTCTTTCCAGGGGAGGCAGGCTAGCATCTAAAAGAACTTGGCTCATCATCTCAAGCTCTCGTTCTGTGAAAAGACGCATAGCTTCTACTGCGAAGTCTTCTTTATTTTTAAAGTAATTATAAAAAGAACCTTTGGGGATTTCAGCGGCGTTGGCTATTTCCTGCACACCAGTCGCATTATACCCTTTTTGGTACAATGCTTTGAGCCCCTTACGGATAATATGTTGTTTGTTTTCGTCTCGCTGTTTCATGATGCTTTAATAATATGACCAGTCGTCTTAAATGGCAAGCTTAATTTTGATAGCCCTTCGTAGAAATTTGCTAATTTGTTGATTTTAATAATTTTAATCGATTTTTTTTTGTTAAAAGATGTTTTTTAGGTAAGAAAAAGTGCGAGATTCTCGACATGCCCATCTTCTCTTCTACCTCAATAGCGAAATACGGCGGCGGTAAAAGAGAGTCCTCCACCTGAGGTAATCAGGAGGATTAAGTCATTTCTTTTCAGCGTTCCGTCCTGAACCGCTTCATCGATGGCCATGGGGATGCACGCCGCACCGGTATACGCATACCTATCCATGATTGTATAGGCCTTACAGCGGTCGATGTTGAGAGCATCCATTGTTTCATAAATGCTATTTATGTTGATCTGGGTCATGAAATAATGATCGATATCATTCGGTTTAATGGCAAGTTGCAGACACAAAGAACGAATCATCTCAGTCCAGGTTTCTACATTTTTGTTTTCCGGAAATCTTCTAGTGAA
>JAQUEZ010000510.1 GCA_028684915.1 Desulfobulbus sp. | reverse complement strand
TATCATATCGAAATCCGCTGCCGTCGTAAATCGCCTTTGTGGGCCGTTCTGGATATTTGATTTAATTTCTGAGGGTTAAGGCTCAGCGGAGGTACCAGGCGAAATTGTCGAGATCAGGAGGTCTGAAACTATGCAAACGTATCAATGGATCTGGCAACATCACAACTGGCTACATTTCACATTTCATGCTGACCAGCTCCTGAGCGATCTCGGGGAAGCCTCGAAAATGATTGGCTCCGCTAGAAGCAATCAGCCGATCTATTAGTGAGCAGGAAACCACAGCAGTCCTGGTGCGTGTGTTATCTGATGACAGCCATAGAGCATTTTTCTTCTGCATTCCGGTATCCACACCACATAGAACTTGCAATCCCATTTTGTGTGGCTTAAACATTGTATGACGTTCATCAAGCCTCCCTTTTCGTGACTTTGACCGGTTCACGAGGCGGGAGGCTTCTTTATTTTACTGGAACCGTCAAACTGTTGTTGTCCCCCGGCAAAGCCGGGGGTTTACCCAAGGGAAATTAAAAGAATAACTCGTGAAGTTGCCCTGGTCGGTTTAGATTAGGGAACATTCCGTTATTTTTAATCACCTCAACATAGCGTATTAACACGCACAGCAGGATAGATTGTATGAAAGGGTATATTGTCACATTTTTTACGCAGCAAAATCGAGAACATGATGGCGTATCTGTGGCCAACTGGATTGTCGAAAAAGCCAAGCAACTTGGAATCCGTGGAGCCACCCTGTTGTCTGGGCAAGAAGGTTTTGGCCATGATGGGCGCTTTCATTCTGAGAGTATCTTTGACTTAGAAGACCGCCCACTGCAGGTAATTCTGGTGCTCACGCAGGATGAATGCGAACGTCTGTTCGCTTCCATCAAAAAGAAACAACTTTCCATTTTCTTTACCAAGACCGCTACTGAATTTGGCATAATCTCGGATCTTTAAGTTATCATCTGGAGTATGTTGCTACGGATTGCCGTGCGGCACATCCATCAACCATGGCGCATTGACTTTGCTGCATACCGCATGCCCTGCATATCTCGACACGGACTCCTGTCCAACAAGGAAATATAATGATCGGTCCTTATGTAAACGGCGCGGCGATATTGGTCGGAAGCGTCATCGGCGCACAGCTCGGCCCTAAACTCAATTCCAATCTCAAATTGCGCATGCCTATGATTTTTGGCTGCGCGTCCATGGGGCTTGGCGTGGCCATGATCGTCAAGGTCAAATTTCTTGCCCCGGTGGTTCTGGCTCTAGTCGTAGGCTCTGTTTTGGGCGAGCTGCTCCAGTTGGAGGCCGGTATCCAGAAAGCTGCCGGCCGCTCTAAAAAGTGGATAGAAAAATTCACTCAACCTAGTGGCGAGATAAGCCAAGAGGAATACTTGGATAAATTCGTTGCCCTACTCGTGCTATTCGGCATGAGCGGTACCGGTGTCTACGGAGCCATGAGCGAAGGCATGACCGGCGACCCGACTCTGTTGATCGTCAAAGCTATACTGGATTTTTTTACCGCGCCTATCTTTGCCTCGACCATGGGGCTGACTGTAGGTATGCTCGTTCTTCCACAATTTGCCGTACAGACCTTGCTCTTTATAGGTGCATCACAGATCATGCCACTGACTACTCCGGATATGCTGGCCGACTTTTCCGCATGCGGTGGCCTGATAATGCTGGCTACCGGCTTTCGTATCTGCAGCATTAAGCAATTTCCAGTGGCGAACATGATCCCGTCCCTCATCCTTGTTATGCCCTTATCCTGGATCTGGGCTACCTATCTGCGCTGATGGATGCCAGGTTACGCAAGCTGCGGTAGGGAACGTTAAACGTGCAGGCAGAAAACCTCGCCCAAAGAGGGTGGCGTAGTCTGATGTTATAGTATTGCTGAAAAAAAGATGACGTCGTAAAAAATTCGATCTCCTGTGTCGTAGCTTTTAGTCCAACGCTAGACATCCCTTCTGTATGCCTTCGTACCGGGACAAAAACACTCCTTGTATATCTTCATTTTTACTTAGTGCCTGAAAGGAAACAGACAAAGGCCAACAAATCAAAACTTTACCATCACAACCGACAAATGAAGAAATCGCAATCACAGGCAATGGCTACTGTAGAACAGTAATGTAACATACTGATTATTAATGCATATTCTCCTGGTGAACTCCATCGGGTAGGGCATTTGAACGAATTAAACAGCCGCCACCGCAAAATCTTCGTTGGACGAAAAACGCATGCGTAAAGTTATCGAACCCCACCAGATGCAGCTTGGCGCACTGGCCATCGCCGCTAACCCGCATTTCTCACAAACCGTTTACCGTGCCATTTTTTACTGGTGTGGTGTAGAAAAATTT
Organism: Desulfobulbus sp.; assembly: GCA_028684915.1. Next base: position 522 of record JAQUEZ010000510.1, on the reverse strand, counting down.
TCCTCCCTTCGTACAATTGAACAGGAACTAAGGGGGGAACGCATTTTCTCGACCAATATTATGAACACATGTCAATATCCGGCGCATTTTCCGAAAACAAGACGCACCTCTCCCCTTGAATTGCAAACTTCCTTTTCCGGCAGTCACACCCTGATAGGTATTTTATTTATATTATCCAGCACTTGGTCAAATATATCCTTGTACGGATATCCTTCTGCAAAGGAAATCCACACTTTGCGTACCGTTATCCGGATTCTCGCACCAATCTTGAACAATTTCAGCCTGATAGTGTCGCATTGAGCCTTTGACATATCCGTGCCGGCAAGGCCAAGTCGGCGTAACGCCTGGACAAGAACGTAGGCCAAAGATGAAAAATAGAGCCTGATCTGATTGCTGAACATCTTCTGCGTACTGGTTCGGTCGGCAAAAAGCATCAGTTGCTGTTCTTTGATCCGGTTCTCCATTTCACCACGGGCGCAATACACCCTTTCGTAGAGTTCGCGGGCATCATATTCCGTGGCC
>JAQUEZ010000184.1 GCA_028684915.1 Desulfobulbus sp. | reverse complement strand
TTTGTTTTTCTTGAAGCAAGAAGCTAGAGGTTATTGGCAGTCCAGTTTCGGACGCCATAAAGGAAAATCCAAGTGAGGAGGTAGTTTAATGCCAAGTTACGTAGATCCTTCGAAATGTGATGGTTGCAAGGGCGGAGATAAGACTGCCTGCATGTACATCTGCCCCAACGATCTGATGGTTCTCAATGTTGAAGCTATGAGAGCATACAATCAGGAGCCGGATGCATGTTGGGAGTGCTATTCCTGTGTTAAGATTTGCCCGCAGGGTGCTATCTTCGTTCGCGGTTATGACGACTTCGTACCGTTGGGCGGCCAGGTTCATCCGATGCGTTCTTCCGATTCCATTATGTGGACGGTAAAATTTCGTAACGGTAACGTAAAACGCTTCAAGTTCCCGATCCGGACCACCGCTGAGGGTGCTGCCAATGAGTATGCCGGTCAGAAGGGTGCGAACCTGGATGACGAGTGTTTGCTGCTTGAGGGCAATCTGCCGGCTCCCACCAAGCTCGCCTAATTGGCAGCTAGGATGCAGGGAATTACAAAAAGTTCTATTTTGAAAATAATTCTGAGGAGATAGGAATATGGCATTACCTAATAAGCCGAAAGGCGAGCTGGCCGCCGTTGTCAATCCGGAAATCGTTGAGCATAGCTGTGATATCCTGATCGTTGGCGGTGGTATGGCTGCTTGCGGAACCGCTTTTGAGATCAAAAAATGGGCCCCCGAAGGAATGAAAATCATCCTTTGTGACAAGGCTTCCATGGAGCGCTCCGGTGCTGTTGCTCAGGGTCTGTCCGCCATCAACACCTACATCGGTGAGAACGCCATCGAAGATTACGTCAAGATGGTACGTAACGACCTGATGGGCGTTGTTCGTGAGGACTTGATCTATGACCTCGGTCGTCACGTAGATGAGTCTGTTAAGCTGTTTGAGGAGTGGGGTCTGCCGGTTTGGAAGAAAAACGAAGCTGGTGAGAACCTTGACGGCGCCAAGCCTGCCAAAACCCTGCGTGAGGGTGGTACCCCGGTACGTACCGGTAAATGGCAGATCATGATCAACGGCGAGTCCTACAAGTGTATCGTTGCTGAACCTGCAAAGAAAGCACTGGGCGAAGAGAACGTCATGGAGCGTGTCTTCATCGTTAAGATGCTGCTTGACAAGAACAAAGACAACACCATTGCCGGTGCTGTTGGTTTCTCTACCCGTGAGAACAAAGTTCACGTTTTCAAATGCAAAGCTGCTCTCGTAGCTTGTGGTGGTGCAGTTAACATTTTCCGTCCCCGGTCCACCGGTGAAGGTAAAGGTCGTGCATGGTACCCGGTATGGAACGCTGGTTCCACCTACACCATGTGTGCACAGGTTGGCGCAACCCTGACCATGATGGAAAACCGCTTCACACCGGCACGTTTCAAAGACGGTTACGGCCCGGTTGGCGCATGGTTCCTTTTGTTCAAGGCCAAAGTTCAGAACGGTTTGGGCGAGTTCTATGCCAACACCGATGCAGTTAAAGATGAACTTGCACAGTTCATGCCTTACGGCGCGTCTGCAGTTACCCCCACCTGTCTGCGTAACCACTTGATGCTCAACGAGCTGAAAGCTGGTCGTGGCCCGATCTACATGGCTACCGAGGTTGCTCTGAACGCTTTCCTCGATAACCAGCGTGCTGCGGGTAAGGACGAGAAAGAGGTGAAGAAGTTCTGGAAACACCTTGAGTCCGAAGCTTGGGAAGATTTCCTTGATATGTCGGTTGGTCAGGCTGGCCTGTGGGCTGGTGCCAACATCGAGCCGGAGAAAGTCGGTTCCGAGATCATGCCGACCGAACCCTACATGCTGGGATCGCATTCCGGTTGTTGCGGTATCTGGACCTCTGGACCGATGGAAGACTGGGTTCCTGCAGTTGACGGACCTCGTTCGCATCAGTACAAATGGGGCTACAACCGTATGACCACTGTTAACGGTCTGTTCACCGCAGGTGACGGCGTTGGCGCTTCCGGACATAAGTTCTCTTCCGGATCCCATGCTGAGGGTCGTATCTGTGCAAAACAGATGGTTAAATATTGCCGCGACAACGCTGACTTCTCTCCTGAGCTGTCTCAGACTCCTCAAGAGTTGGCTGACGAAATCTACGCACCGGTTAAGCTGTACGAGCAATTCAAGGATGCATCCACCGCAACCGACGTTAACCCCAACTACATCAAGCCTTCCGGCATGATGATGCGTCTGATGAAAGCCACCGATGAGTATGGTGGTGGTGTTGCAACCTACTACATGACCTCCGGTAAACTGCTCAACATCTGTCTGGACCTTCTCCAGATGATGCGCGAGGATGCAGCGAAGATGGCTGCTGGCGATCTGCACGAGTTGATGCGCGCTTGGGAGAACTACCACCGCATTTGGTGTGTTGAGACCCACATTCGTCACATCGAGTTCCGTAAAGAGTCTCGTTACCCTGGATTCTACTATCGTTCCGATTATCCGACCGTTGATGAGGAAAACTGGAAGTGCTTCGTTAACTCGACCTTCGATCCGAAGACCTCCGAGTGGAAGTGCGAGAAGGTACCGTGCATCAATATCATCGAGACCACTCCTTGGATCTGATCTCGAAAAGACATTGACTGTCTAAGAAAAATCTCCAGACTCCCTTAGCGGAGTCTGGAGATTTTTTGTATCGGCGGTGATTTTGTTTGAGTTGATTCGAAAGATGAAGTAATTTTTCTCATTTCGTATCAATTGAACCAGAAATCACCTTTCATCAATACCAGCAGTTATGGAGGTTTGGCATGAGTGACACTGCAGGCAATGGTGCGGTACTGGTTGTTGGCGGCGGTATCAGTGGTCTGACCGCAGCGCTCGAAGCAGCTGAGGTGGGTAACGATGTTTTTCTGATCGAGAAAAACGCCTACTTTGGTGGACGGGTAGCACAACTTAATCAGTATTTCCCCAAGCTTTGTCCCCCGACATGTGGACTTGAGATCAACTTCAAGCGCATCAAGGACAACCGTAAGATCAGAACCTACACCTTGACCACCGTTAAATCTATCAGCGGCGGGCCTGGAAATTTTGAAGTTCAGCTTGAGACTGCTCCTCGTTACATCAATTCTAACTGTACAGCCTGTGGCGATTGCGCCCAAGCGTGCACCGACGAGATTGACGATGATTTTAACTTTGGCATGGGGAAAACCAAAGCAGCCTATCTGCCCCACGAGATGGCCTTTCCGCGCCGCTATGTGCTGAAGAAAGAAGCCTGTTCAGCTGCATGCCTCGACGCTGTCAAGGGCGCGTGTAAGTACAATGCCGTTGAGTTGGATATGCAACCCAAAACCTTCACTCTGAAGGTCAGTTCCATCATCTGGTCCACCGGTTGGAATCCGTATGATGCCAACAAAATTACCAATCTAAATTACACCTCTTCATCCGCTATCATCACCAACATGATGATGGAGCGCCTTGCCGCTCCCAACGGACCGACCAAGGGTAAAATCGTACGTCCTGGTGACAGCAAAGAACCTGAATCCTTTGCCTTTGTCCAATGTGCCGGATCGCGTGATGAAAACCACCTGCATCACTGCTCTTACATCTGCTGCATGGCGACCTTCAAACAGATTTCTTACATCCGCAGCCAGTATCCGGAAGCCAAGATCTATGTGTTCTACATTGATCTGCGTACTCCTGGAAAATATGAGCATTTCCGTGAAAAATTCATGGCTGATCCCAATACGATCTTCATTAAAGGCAAAGTGGCGGATATCGCTGCCGAGCGTGATGGTGGAGTGACGGTTCTGGCCGAGAACGCACTGACGGGTGCAAAAGTACATCAGAAGGTAGATCTCTGTGTATTGGCCACCGGCATGGAGCCGGCCCTCGGTGAGCAGGGTAAAGCTCTTGGGGTGACCATGGACGGTAATGGATTTGTAGTAACCGATATTGAGAAAGGTATGATCGCAGCAGGCTGCGCCAAATCCGCCGTTGATGTATATTCCAGTGGACAATCCTCCACTGCAGCCGCACTCAAAGCCATTCAGATCGGACGGTAGGAGGAACACTCATGAAGAAAGTATATGGTGCTTATCTCTGTACTGGTTGTGGCATCGGCGAGGTGCTCGATGTAGATGGCCTGAAAGATGCTGCTTCTGATAGCGGCATCGAGATGAAAGAGCATGCTTGTCTGTGTGGAGCAGATGGCCGCGCATTTATCGAAAGTGATATTAAATCAGCTGGTGTCAACACCATCGTTGTCTGTGCCTGCTCTCCCCGTGTCATGCAGCAGGAATTCAACTTCGGCGAAGAAACCATCACCGTTCGCGGTAACTTGCGTGAGCATGTTGCCTGGACTGGGTCGTTGAAAGATGACGGCAGTGTTGACGATTACCTCCAGGAAATGGGTACCGACTATGTTCGCATGGCTGTTACCCGCGCTCAGAAAACCGAGCTGCCTAGCCCTTATCTGCTTGATACTACCAATAAGAAGATTTTGGTTATGGGTGGTGGTATTGCCGGTTTGACTGCGGCCAAAGAGGCTGCCAAAGCCGGATATGAAGTGACCCTGGTTGAGAAAGAGGCACAACTTGGTGGCAAGGCTCTTGGTTGGCGGAAAATGTTCCCCACCGCCTTTCCTTACGATGCCCTTGAGAACCCGACCATCAATGATATGGTCGCCGGTGTACAGGGTGACAGTAAAATTACTGTCAAAACCAGCTGTGAAGTGGCCCGTATCGCAGGGGCTCCCGGCAAGTTCAATGTTACTTTTAAAGCAGCCGGTGCCACCACAGAGTGGGATGCTCCCGCCAAGGTTACAGCCGACCAACAGGACCTGATAAACAAGGGCGAGATTACCGACCCCAACAAAGGTTTGCAAAAATATACAGTAATGAACCCGGAAGGCGAGATCTTCGGGGCTGTTGTTCTTGCCACCGGTTGGAAGCCGGCCGATGTATCCGAGTACGAACATCTGGGATATGGTAAACTGAGCAACGTTGTTACCAATGCCGAGTTCGAGAAACTGGCCAAAAACGGTAAGGTTCCGGCAAAAGTCGCCTTTATTCAGAGCCCAGGTGGCAAAGACAACGACCAGGACTTCCCGTATTGTAACTCGGTCACTTCTATGGTTGCCTTGAAACAGGCCAACTATGTTGTTGAAGATAATCCAGAAGGTCAGGCGTATATCCTTTATCAGCACATGCGTACCCCCGGTAATACCGAGTTGTTTTACAAAGGTATGCAGAATCAGGATGGCGTATTCATGACCAAAGCTTCCGTTACCCAGGTATCTGCTGCTGGAAACGGACTGGTTGTTCAGGCTGAGAACACCCTTTTAGGCGATGATCTTGAGTTGGAAGTCGATATGGTTGTTTTGGCTGCAGGCATGGTTCCCACCACTGCCGACGCTAATACCATTAACTTGGCGTATCGTCAGGGCCCGGCTTTCTTGGATCTCGATCTGTTTGATGGCTATGCCGACTCGCACTTCATCTGCTTCCCGTACGAGACTCGCCGTACAGGTGTCTACACCTGTGGTGGGGTACGTAAAGCTGAGACCATGGAAGAGACCATTGATGATGCCACCGGAGCAGCGCTGAAGGCCATTCAATGTATCGAATCTGCCAACCGTGGTGTTGCGGTTCATCCTCGTTCTGGTGATCAAACCTATCCGGATTTCTTCTTCTCCCGTTGTACTCAGTGTAAACGGTGTACAGAAGAATGTCCGTTCGGTGCTCTGGATGATGACGAGAAGGGCACACCGCTGCCCAACCCAACTCGTTGCCGTCGTTGCGGTACCTGTATGGGTGCTTGTCCTGAGCGTATCATCAACTTTGCCGACTATAGCGTTGATATGATCGGTTCGATGGTTAAAGCCATCGAAGTTCCCGATGATGATGAGGACAAACTGCGTGTTGCTGTCTTTGTCTGCGAGAACGACGCTTATCCGGCAATCGATATGTCGGGTATGCATCGCAATAAGATCAACCGGCTCGTACGCTTCATTCCGGTTCGCTGCCTCGGTTCGGTGAACATGGTTTGGATCAAGGACGCGATGTCCTCCGGTATGGACGGTGCGCTATTACTCGGATGTAAATACGGTGACGATTACCAGTGCCACTTTGTCAAAGGTTCTGAGATCGCCAATCGCCGTATGGAAAACATCGGTGAGACCCTCGGCTCTCTTGGCCTTGAGCCTGAGCGTTGCGGCGTTCGTGAAATTGCCATTTCCGATTACGACAAAGTCCCTGATATCATCAATGAGTTTGTTGATGAGATCATTGGAATGGGCCCGAACCCCTTTAAGGGCTTCTAATCGCCGATACTGCTGAATGTTTGCCGCCACTCATGACCCCATGAGTGGCGGTTTATCCTATTACTCAGTGATACACTCCGACTGACGCGTAGATCACCACCTTTCATGACAGGAGGAAATAATGTCCATGAACGTGCAACCCGATCTTGATTTTATAAAAGCTATGAAGGAGGCGGGTGGGGACACTTTGAAAAAGTGTTATCAATGTGCGACGTGTTCTGTCGCCTGCCCGCTTTCCACCGACACCAATCCTTTTCCCCGCAAACAGATGATTCTCGCCCAGTGGGGCCTGAAGGATCAACTAACCAGTGACTCGAGTATTTTTCTCTGTCATCAGTGCGGCGATTGTACGGAAATGTGCCCTCGTGGCGCTCGTCCAGGCGATGTCCTTGGCGCCATCCGTGCCTATGCTTACCGTACCCTTGGTTGGCCGACCGCCTTGGCGGATTTGTGCTCCTCAGCCAAAAATTTGCCAATGCTGATCGGAATACCCGCAATTGCTATTTTTGTTCTTTGGATTATTTCCGGGGGTATGCACATTCCTTCGGGAGAGCATTTCGCAAAGGCCGGTTATACCCAATTCTTTGGACATTGGGATTTCCGTTTGCTGGCGAAAAACGTACTCTTCATCGATTTGATCATGCTCACTGCCGCTGGTATAGCCGTGACTTCAATCTATAAGGGGATCTCCAAACTGTGGAAGGGGATGGAAGCGTCCATCGGCCAAAAAGATGTAGCCTATCGTCCTTCCGTACCACAGTTCATCAAAATGTTTCTGTGGCCAGCCATTATCGAAATCCTTCAGCATAATCGTTTTAAGGAATGTACGGTAAATGGCGAGCGTGTTAAGGGGCATCAACCGCTGATGTTCGGTTTTATCGGTCTGTTTATTGTTACCTGCTATTCACTGTTCACCCAGGACGTTGTAGGTATCTTTATTCCGTCAATGCACGGCCCGATTTCTATGTGGAATCCGGTGAAACTGTTGGCCAACGTCTCAGCTGTTGCCATGATCGCCGGTATCGGCATCTTGTGGATGAATAGAACCAAGATGGAAGCTGCCGGTAAAGCCTCAAACACCTTTTACGACTGGTTCCTGATCTGGATCATCATGGGTGTCGGGGTCACTGGTTTGACTGCCGAGATTCTGCGTCTCATTGGGATTCCTTCTCTGGGGTATGTCATGTACTACTTGCATCTGATCTCTGTTGTGATGCTGTTCCTGTACATGCCCTTCACTAAATTTGCTCACATTGTGTATCGTACCTTTGCCATGGCTTTTGAGCGGTATCGTGAGTCTTCGTTCATCAAAAATCCGTTAAATCAATAAGAATTAACAGGTTTTAATGACGGCTCAAGGCCTGGGGAGCACTGTTCCTCAGGCTTTTTTTTTGTGAAAAGGAAATCAAAAGCAAAATAATGCTTGATTAATAAAATAATCAGGGTATATTTGCCGGGTTCTTGCTGGCGTAGCTCAATTGGCAGAGCACCTGATTTGTAATCAGGGGGTTGCGGGTTCAAGTCCCATCGCCAGCTCCAGCGGAGATGAGAAGACAAAAGCCAGAAAGCGGCTGGCAGAATCTGTTGTCTGCTTTCTGTCTTTTGTCTTCTGATAATATGTGGAGGGGTTCCCGAGCGGTCAAAGGGAACAGACTGTAAATCTGTCGGCGGCGCCTTCGGAGGTTCGAATCCTCCCCCCTCCACCATTATTGAGCAGCGACACATCAGTGCGCTGCGCTGGTAACGCAGATAAGCGGGAATAGCTCAATGGTAGAGCATCAGCCTTCCAAGCTGAGGGTTGCGGGTTCGAGTCTCGTTTCCCGCTCCATTTTCTTGCGTTTCACCACATAGCTGTAAGCTGATCTATTTTTCATGCGCCCGCGTAACTCAGAGGTAGAGTACCTCCTTGGTAAGGAGGAAGCCATCGGTTCAAATCCGATCGCGGGCTCCAAAGTATCAGTCGATTGGTAAAAAAGATCGATTGAGTCTGATTGAACTTTTGCCCCAAGGAGACATGAGATGGCGAAGGAAAAATTTCAGCGGACAAAGCCGCATGTCAATGTAGGAACAATCGGTCATATTGACCATGGTAAGACCACTCTGACTGCTGCTATCACACGTGTACTGTCAACAAAAGGTATGGCTAGTTTCACCGATTTCAGTGAGATTGACAAAGCGCCTGAAGAGAAAGAGCGTGGTATTACCATCGCCACTGCTCATGTCGAATATCAGACTGAAGCTCGCCATTATGCCCATGTAGACTGTCCGGGTCATGCTGACTACATCAAAAATATGATTACTGGTGCTGCGCAGATGGATGGCGCAATTCTAGTTGTAGCAGCTACCGACGGCCCCATGCCTCAGACTCGTGAGCACATTCTGCTTGCCCGTCAGGTAGGTGTACCTGCCATGGTCGTGTTCTTGAACAAATGCGACATGGTTGATGACCCCGAACTGATCGAGCTGGTTGAGATGGAGCTGCGTGAGTTGCTTGATAAGTATGATTTCCCGGGTGACGATATTCCAATTGTTCAGGGGTCTGCGCTGTTGGCTCTGGAAAATCCGGAAGAAGAAGATAAAGCCAAGTGTATCTGGGATCTGATGGCTGCAGTCGATAGCTACATTCCCCAGCCCGAGCGCGCAGTTGATAAACCTTTTCTGATGCCGGTTGAGGATGTCTTCTCGATCTCCGGACGTGGTACCGTTGCTACAGGACGTATAGAGCGCGGTGTTATCCACGTAGGTGACGAAATCGAGATCGTTGGTATCCGTGCAACTGCAAAGACCACCTGTACTGGTGTTGAGATGTTTCGCAAGCTGCTCGATGAGGGCCAGGCTGGCGACAATGTCGGCGCGTTGCTTCGCGGTGTGAAACGTGAGGATGTTGTTCGCGGTCAAGTGTTGGCTAAACCGGGTTCGATCAAGCCGCACAAAAAATTCAAGGCTGAGGCCTATATTCTGACCAAGGAAGAGGGCGGTCGTCATACCCCATTCTTCAACGGATATCGCCCCCAGTTCTACTTCCGGACCACCGATGTAACTGGTGTGGTTACCCTTGAGGAAGGCGTAGAGATGGTTATGCCTGGTGACAACGTACACGTCACTGGAGAGTTAATCACTCCGATCGCTATGGAAGCCGGCCTTCGTTTCGCTATCCGTGAGGGTGGACGTACCGTAGGCGCCGGAGTAGTTTCCGAAATCATCGAATAATATTACCTCGAATACTCGAGGTGATTTGAGGTCGAATATGCAGCCGGGCTCTTGAGTCCGGCTGCTGTCACTCTATAGAGCATACTATGAGAGATACAATCACGTTAGCTTGCCAAGATTGTAAGCAACGCAACTACACCACCACAAAGAATAAAAAAACAGTTCCCCATAAGCTGGAGCTGAAAAAATATTGCCCTTTTTGCAAGACGCATACCGCGCATAAGGAAACCAAGTAAACAGGCCAGTAGCTCTAATGGTAGAGCACCGGACTCCAAATCCGGGGGTTGGGGGTTCGAGTCCCTCCTGGCCTGCCAATGAGTTCACGTAATGTGAATCCAAGGTTCTCAGCACCACATAATGTCGACAAAAAAAACAAATCGATCAGGCAAACAAGGCGTAGACACTAAAAAAGAGCTTGATGACCGGCAGGGGAGCGTAGCGCTTTCACCGTCGGGGATCAAGCTTTTTCTATCCGAGGTCCAGTCTGAGTTTCGTAAAATTGTTTGGCCTGGAAAGAAACCCACGGCGGGATTGACAGGATTCGTCATTTTGCTGGTCATCGTGATTTCATTATATCTCGGCTCGGTTGATCTGCTCTTGGGGAAACTTGTTTCATTCGTGCTCAAGTGATTGACGGGCTGGGATAAATTACATGTCAAAAAGCTGGTACATCGTACATACACATACCGGGTTCGAGAACAAGGTCAAAGCGACGCTTGAAGAACGGATAAAAAACGCCAATCAGGAAGATCAGTTTGGCGAAATTCTCGTTCCCACTGAGCAGGTTGTTGAAATGGTCAAAGGTGCGCGTAAAACATCCGAGCGCAAATTTTTCCCTGGTTACATTCTGGTAAACATGGAGATGAACCAACATACTTGGCACACGGTACAAGATACTCCCCGGGTGACAGGATTTGTTGGTATCAACATGAATCAGGCCGGATCCGACAAAGACATATATAAAAAGATACCTTCTTTAACCGAGAAAGAAGCACACAAAATTCTAGGACGGATTGCTGACGGCGCCAATAAACCAAAGCCTAAGGTTGTGTTTGGTGAGGGAGATCCTGTTCGTGTTATTGATGGCCCTTTCGCAAATTTTCAGGGTGTCATCGAAGAGGTTTTTCCGGACAAAGGTCGTGTTCGCGTAATGGTTTCCATTTTCGGACGTTCGACACCGGTTGAACTTGAGTACATTCAAGTAAGTAAAAACTAATACTCCCGGTAACACGGGGAGGTCGAGCAATGGCAAAAAAAATCCAAGCATACATTAAGCTGCAGATTCCAGCTGGGAAGGCAAACCCTTCTCCTCCTGTTGGCCCCGCTCTTGGCCAGCATGGTGTAAATATCATGGACTTCTGCAAGGCCTTTAATGCCCAAACCCAGTCTGCAGGTGACACCATCATTCCGGTAGTTATTACGGTATATTCTGATCGATCCTACAGCTTTATCACCAAAACCCCTCCTGCATCGGTTCTTTTGAAAAAAGCAGCTGGCCTGAAGAGCGGTTCCAGCAACCCGAAAAAAGACCGCGTGGCAGAGCTTGATATGGCAAAAATCAAAGAGATTGCTGAAATTAAAATGCCGGATCTTAATGCTTATGACGTTGACCACGCTATCCGCATTATCGAAGGCACAGCACGCAGCTGCGGCATAACCATTATCAAATAATTGATTGTACATTCGTACCTGTGTGAACCCCACAACACACTAGGGAGAATAAGGAGCATATATGCCCATACGTGGAAAGAATTATAAAAACGCCATTGCTGCAATTGATCGTTCGAAGTTATTCGATCTTGCCGAGGCGCTTGAATGTGTTCTCAAAGCTAAATTTGCAAAATTCGATGAGGCGGTGGATATAGCTGTTAGGCTCGGCGTTGATCCCCGTCATGCAGACCAGATGGTTCGCTCCAGTGTTATCCTTCCCAATGGTACAGGTAAAACTGCCCGCGTACTTGTTTTCGCCAAAGGTGAAAAAGAGAAGGAAGCATTGGCTGCCGGTGCCGATTTTGCTGGATCTGACGAAATCATTGCCAAAATTAAAGGCGGGTGGCTGGATTTCGACAAGACCATTGCTACTCCTGATATGATGGGCGAAGTCGGTAAAATTGGGCGTATCCTTGGGCCTCGTAACCTTATGCCCAACGCAAAATTGGGTACAGTAACCTTCGATATCAACCGAGTTGTTGATGAGATTAAGAAGGGTAAGGTTGACTTCCGTGTTGATAAAGCAGGCGTTGTTCATGCTGCTATAGGTAAAGGGTCCTTTGGTGTTGATAAACTGACGGAAAACATCGTAGCTTTTATTGACAAATTGATCCAGCTAAAACCTTCAACCAGTAAAGGGGTTTACTTGCGTGCCATTTCGGTTTCTAGCACCATGGGACCTGGCGTTAAGGTAGATCCTTTACAGGTACGATCTCTGCTCAAATCAGCTTAATTCGACAGAGTAACTTTTTTCTTAGCATTTTCATTTAACTTGTTGGGAAGGTCTGAGACAG
>JAQUEZ010000183.1 GCA_028684915.1 Desulfobulbus sp. | reverse complement strand
ACGGCCATTTCCAGGCCGATAACCCCGGCCCCGGCGACGACGACCTGCGTGGTGCTCGGCAGCCAGTCCATTATCGCCTGCCCGTCCGATATCCATCTGACCGGGAAAACCCCATGTATCTACGGTTATACCAGCGCCACCTTTTTCAACACCGGCGAGCAGCACAATACCGATATCAGCCGTGCCCTTGATCAGCGCTTGCGGGTTAATGAACTGGGCGAGGACCTGGGTGGCAATCTGAGCACAGGCGAATTCGGGGAACTGGCCTATGGTGCCGGCTATCGTCTGGCCCAGGCCAGCGGTACCACCTTTGCCGATCAGAGCGAGGAGGTCTTTTCGATTTTTGCCAGCCAGAGCCTGCATTCTGCGGACAGCCCATGGACCCTGGCCTTTGGTCTGCGAGGGAACGTTAACACTGCCTTCGACGATGTGCTTAATCCGGAGCTGAGGCTGATCTATCAAAAACCGTATTGGAGCCTGACCGGATCGTATAGCGGCAGCAACAATATTCCTTCGTTTTACCAGCGCTATAACCACACCAGTTCCACCCGGCCCAATCCGGATCTGGGTATGGAGACCGCCGACAACTACAGCCTGGCCCTGACGCTAACCCCGATGGCCACCCTCTCGGTACGAACTTCGGTATTTTATAACCGGCTCAGCGACCGGATTACCTATGTCACCGGTGATGACGGTGTCGGTCAATACGAAAATTTTGGCGAGGTGACCTACCGTGGCGGTGATCTGGCGCTGAACTGGAACCCGGTTGCAACCCTGAACTTCAAGGCAGGCTACACCTACCTTAGGGCCATTGACGAGGAGACCGGTCTCTTTGTTCCGGCCAAGGCGGAGCATACGGCCACCTTTGACTGTTCGTGGCAGGTGACCGACCAACTCACTGCGGTCTTTTCCGGCAAGTATGTCTCCGAGGTGTATCGCAATAGGGCCAATACCAAGACCGTGCCCGACTACATGCTTGCCAATCTCCGTGCAGAATACCGGTTGGGCCGATACGCCTTGTTCACCGAGATCAAGAACCTGGCGGATAGCACCTATTACTATGCCGATGGCCTGCTCGGTCCACCATTGACCTGGCTGGCCGGTGTCAGCTGGAAAATGTGATGGCTGCAAAAAAAGGTGAGGGTCTCGCCTTGCCCCTCGGGCTGCCGGAAATCGACTTTGTACCGGGGCATCAAATGGAGAGGAATCGATGAAACTTGTTTATCCCCTGGCGGCTGTGGTCGGCCAGGATACTTTCAAACAAGCACTGCTTTTGGCGGCGGTTAATCCCTGTGTCGGTGGTTTGCTGGTGCGGGGGGAAAAGGGGACAGCCAAGTCGACCATGGTGCGGGCCCTGGCGGCATTGCTTCCGGAAATGGTTGTGGTGGAGGGATGCGTCAACAATTGCTCGCCCGCAACCGATGCTCCGCGCTGCCCGGAATGTAGCCGTCGTTTTTCCGAACGCTCGGTTTCCTCCCGGCCTGTGCCTTTGGTGGATCTGCCGCTGAATGCCACCGAGGATCGGGTCAGTGGCGGTATCGATTTTCCGCGCACCCTGCGTGAAGGGCGGGTGATGGTTTCTCCCGGGCTGCTTGCGGCGGCCCACAGGGGCGTACTCTATATCGATGAGGTCAACCTGCTTGATGATCATATTGTGGACCTGATTCTGGATGCTGCGGCCAGTGGCGAAAATAGAATTGAGCGAGAAGGTATCTCCTATCGTCATCCCTCCCGGTTCATTCTTGTGGGGACCATGAATCCGGAGGAGGGCGAACTGCGGCCGCAATTGCTCGACCGGTTCGGCCTCTGTCTGGAGGTGACCGGGACCGAAGATGCGGAGGCCAGAGTTGAGTTGATGCTGCGGCGTGAAGCCTTTGATCAGGATTCCGCCGCCTTTATCGACCGTTACCGGCAGGAGAGTGATCGGCTGGCCCACCGTATCGTCCAGGGCCGGGCGCTCTTGCCACAGGTACGTATCAGCACGGTCCTGCGCGGGTTTATCGGCGAACTCTGCCGGGAAAACAATGTGGCCGGTCATCGGGCCGATCTGGTGATGGAGCAGGCGGCACGGGCCCTGGCCGCTTTAGAGGGGAAGGTTGAGGTCAGTGCCGAGCATATCGGCAAGGTGGCGCCCTTGGTGCTGCTGCATCGCCGTCGGGATGCCCAGCCGCCACCACCGCAATCACCTCCACCGCCGGACCCTCCGCAACCCGAGGAACAGGAAGGACAGGACGAGGACCGGAACCAGGAAGAACCGGACCATCAGCAGGAGCAGCAACCGGAGGGGGCCGAGGAAAGCCAGGAAGCTCCGCCAACGCCCCAGCCCCAAGAGCAAGGGGAACAGAAGCCTCAACCCGAGGAGCAGGCGAGGGAGGAAGAGGGAGAAGGAGAGCAGGGTCAGGCCACCCCGAACCGTGAGGAACAGGTGTTCGATATTGGCGCCACTTTTAAGGTTAAAGCGTTGATTGCGGCCAAGGATCGGGTGGTGCGCAGGGGTTCGGGACGTCGTTCGCGCAGCCGCATCTCCCAAAAACAGGGACGATACGTCAAAAGCACCTTGCAGGACACCGGCGATTTTGCCTTGGACGCCACCCTGCGCGCGGCAGCGCCTTATCAGTGCCAGCGGGCCGGAAACAACACCTGCGGTCTGGCGGTGCAGCTTAAGCCCCAGGACCTGCGCTGCAAGGTCCGCGAAAAACGGATCAGCAACTTCTTGCTCTTTGTGGTCGATGCCAGCGGGTCCATGGGCGCGCGGGGGCGGATGGCCGCCTCCAAGGGCGCGGTGATGTCGCTTCTGCTCGATGCCTACCAGAAACGGGACAAGGTCTCGATGATCACCTTTCGCCGGGATGCGGCCACGGTCAATCTGCCGCCCACCACCTCGGTGGACATGGCGGGAAAGTTGCTCTCCGAGATGCCGGTGGGTGGACGCACTCCGCTCTCGGCCGGACTGGCAAAGAGTCATGAACAGGTGCGCAATTACCTGATCAAGAATCCGACTGCACAACCCATAGTGCTCTTTATTACCGACGGCAAATGCAACGTGGCCCTGGGGGAGCGGAAACCGGTGGAGGAATCGCTTCGATTGGCCGAAGCCTTGTCCCAGGACCAGCGCATCCGCACCATCGTGGTCGACACCGAGGAGGCTGGACTGGTCACTTTTGGCCTGGCTCGGCGGCTGGCTGGCGCCATGGAGGCCCAATATTTCAAAATCGACGACCTGAAGGCTCAAGCCCTGGTCAACATCGTGCGAGGACAACAACAATGAAAAATCGCTCCATCTATCCCTTCATCGCCATCGTTGGCCAGGAAAAAATGAAACTGGCCCTGATGCTCAATGTCGTCAACCCCGGCCTCTCCGGCGTGCTTATTCGCGGCGAGAAGGGCACCGCCAAGTCGACTGCGGTGCGGGCTCTGGCCGATATTCTCCCCGAGATTTCGGTGTTTGCCGAGGATTCGTTCCAGTTGGATCCCGAGGAAGAGTGGGACGACTTTGCCGAAATTCGTCGGCTCACTCAGGGCGTTCATCCCGAGACACGGCCGGAGGTGATCAAGCGCAAGGTGCGGGTGGTGGAACTGCCGGTGGGCGCTACCGAGGACCGGGTGGTGGGCACGCTTGATCTTGAACATGCCCTGAAAAAGGGAGAAAAGCGGATCGAGCCGGGGATTCTTGCTCAGGCGCACCGCAATATCCTCTATGTCGACGAGGTTAATCTGCTTGATGATCATGTGGTCGATGTGTTGCTGGACTCGGCCGCTATGGGCGTCAACACCATCGAGCGCGAGGGGGTGTCCTTTTCGCATCCGGCCCGGTTTACCCTGGTGGGCACCATGAATCCGGAGGAAGGGGAGTTGCGGCCGCAGCTGCTGGACCGGTTCGGTCTCTGCGTCAACATCGAGGGCATCCAGAGCGCCGAGGACCGGGTGGCGATCATGGAACGGCGGGCCGCATTCGACCTTGATCCGGAAGGCTTTGCCGGACATTGGATCGCCGAGTCCGAAACCCTGGCCGATCGACTGCTCACCGCCCGAAGCCTTTATCCCGAGGTCAAGGTGGAACGACCGTTGTTGTTTGAGATCGCACGCACCTGTCTTGAGGTCGGGGTGGATGGTCATCGGGGCGACATTATCATGCTCAAGACCGCCAAGACCCTGGCGGCCCTGGATGGGCGCACCTTGGTGGAGCCGGCGGACATCACCACCAGCGCCGAATTGGTTCTGCCGCATCGGGTACGGCGACAGCCGTTGATGGAGATCGCCGACAATGTCCAGGCCCTGCGTAAACGGGCCTTGGCCGGGCAGTGATGGTTCCCACACTACAACCTGGGAACGGAATGTTTGATACCAAACTCATGAGCTCGTAAAGAAAATTAATAACCACTCAATAACCATGATTCACATCGAAAAATTGCAGAAATCCTACGGCAAGGTCCGGGCGGTGGATTCCATCGACCTCTCGGTCGGGGGGGGAGAGCTGTTCGCCTTCCTCGGGCCCAACGGTGCCGGTAAGACCACCACCATCCGCATTCTCACCGGACTGACCCGGATAGGCTCCGGCCGGGTGTGCATCGGCGGTCACGACATTGTGAAAGCCCCCCGTGAAGCCAAGCGGCAATGCGGCCTGGTCCCGCAGCACATCAACTTGGATAGCGAATTGAGCGTTCGCGAGAACCTGGAGATCCATGGCCGCCTGTTCGGTATGGAGGCTTCCCGCCGCCGACTGAAAATCGAGGAACTGCTTGCCTATGTCGAGTTGCTTGACCGGATCGATAGCCTGGTCAAACAACTCTCCGGCGGCCTCAAGCGGCGGTTGATGATTGCGCGGGCCCTGATGCACGAACCCAAGGTCCTCTTTCTCGACGAGCCCACGGTTGGCCTGGACCCGGCGATTCGCCGCCGCATCTGGGCCCTGATCAAACGGGTGCAACAGGACGGCACCACTATCTTTCTCACCACCCACTATATCGAGGAGGCGGAATTCCTGGCGGGTCGGGTTGCCTTCCTTGATCAGGGCAAGATCGTGGCCTTGGATTCGCCGCAGTCCCTGATGGCCCGTCTGGGAGACTGGGCCGTGGACCGGATGAACGGGGAGGGGATGCAGACCCATTACTTTACCACCCGGGAAGAGGCCGCCGGGTTTACCGCCTCCCAGGAATGCGGGGTGACCTTAAGGCGAATTAATCTCGAGGATGCATTCTTAAGCCTCACCGGGAAAAAGGTGCTGTCATGAACGGATTTATCGCTGTCTATCTGCGGGAGATGCTCATTCTCAAGTATCGTTTCAAGCGCCAACTGGCGGGCATGGCGGTGTCGCCGCTGTTGTACCTGATCACCTTTGGCTATGCCATGGGCGACTTGATTCAATTTGGCGAGCAGTCCTATCTCCATTTCCTCATCCCCGGTCTGGTGGCCATGGCCAGCATGACCCAGTCCTTTGGTATTGCCACCGACATTAATGTGGCCAGGTTCTACTGGAACATATTCGAAGAATTCCAGGCATCGCCGATCAGTAATCTTTCCTACGTAGCCGGTGAGGTTCTCGCCGGTATGACCAGGGCGATGATGGGCGTGGTGGTGATTCTCCTGCTCAGTCTGCCTTTTGGCGTGGTGCTGCACTATGGGCTGCTGTTCTGGCTGGCGGTGGTGGGCAATTGCTTTGTGTTTGCTTCGCTTGCGGTGGCCATGGCCATGCTGGTCAAATCACATGCCGATCAGAGCCTGCTGACCAGCTTTATCATCACTCCCATGGCGTTTTTGGGCGGTACCTTTTTCCCGGTGGAAAAATTGCCGGTTTGGGCGCAGGCGCTGCTTTCTTGCCTGCCGCTGACCCATGCCTCCCACGCCATCCGCGCAACCAGCCTCGGCCAGCCGACAGACGGGTTCGACTACCTGGTGCTGGTGGTCATCGGCCTGGTCTTTTTCTGGCTTGCTTTGCACTCGGTCAACCGGGCCCGGGATTAATCGTTTTGGAGGAAAACATGCTCATCGATACCCTGTACAACGGCGTGGAGATCCACCGTGAAGAAAAGATCATCTATGCCCGTTTTCTCAAACCCCATAGTGTGCTCTCCACCTGCCGGGTGGCGGGCGGCCTGCGGACCGATCTCACCTGCCTCTACAACCATCAGAGTTGCGAACCGGCCGGTCACTGCCATCGTCTCCCTTCCTCGGCCTACCGCGATCCACAGGAATATTGCCGTGCCATCTGCGCCCGCCACAACCTGGATGCCGAGCACTGTGCCACTCTTGGGACGGCAGCCAACATGCACAACGCCTGTATTGCACGGAAGCAGTTTCGGGATCTGATGGTGGTTGCGGTCTGCACCGGCGGCGTTGAAGGCAATGCCGGACGGGTTGGCGATCCGGCCTCGGTGGTGGAAACCCCGCAAGGGTTTGAACGGCTGCCACCGGCTGAGGAGATCCCCGGCCCCGGCACAATCAACACCATGCTCTTTATTGGCAAACCCCTCATTCCCGGTGCTTTGACCCGCTGCATCATGACCGCAACCGAGGCGAAATCGGCGGTACTCCAAGAGTTGGCGGTCAACTCCCGCTATTCCGATAAACTTGCCACCGGCACCGGTACCGACCAGATTTCGGTGGCCTCCATGGAGAGTGACGAGCAACCCCTGACCAGTGCCGGCAAACATGCCAAGCTCGGCGAGTTGATCGGGCAAGCGGTGTATACGGCGATCAAGGGCACACTCGCCCGCCAGAATCATCTGACCCCGGCTGGGCAATGCTCGATTAAGATTCACCTGGAACGCTTCGGCATCACTCGCGAGGGCTTGGCTGACAGTATCTGCTCCTTTCTCGATCAAGAGCAAGCCGAGTTGTTGCGGGCAAACTTTATGGCCTTTGAGCACGATCCGCTCACCGTGGCTGCGATCGCAGCGCTGGTGCATTTGCGCGATAAGACCACCTGGGGCGTGCTGCCGCAAACCTGTTGGAGCGAGATCATGGCCGGGTTCTCGGCCCAGGTAGCCTGTGCGGTCAGCGGCGATTACAGCCGGCTTCCCAACTACCGCATGCTCCTTGCTTCCACGGTCCACGATACGGGAAACCTCGCCTTTATTGAGCTGATCAGCCGGGCTCTGGCGCTCGGATTTTCCGAAAAATGGCGGATCATGGATGTCCTGGTTCCGCTTGAGGAAAAACCCGGCTGCCAACTGGTTCAACAGGAGGAAGCGCAGGAACAGCAATCTTAAAAATAATGCGTACCGGTCGCCCGTGGTTCCGATCGCGGGCGTGAAAAGGGAATCCCGTGCAAATCGGGAACGGTCCCGCCGCTGTAATCCTTGCCCCGAAAAATGAGATTGGGGAACTCTGCCGAAAAGGGCCACTGTGCTACCGCATGGGAAGGCTTCGGCAAGGGAGGAGAGTCAGAAGACCTGCCGGGCATGCCACTATTGACCACGACTGTCGAGGATGCAGTGCTGTGCATTTGCAGAAACCGGGACTTCCGCTTCCTGCTCAGGGTGAATGCTGCGTTTTGTCGCTCTGCTCTTCGCAGTTTTTTAAAAACCCACAGGAGAAGAAAGGATGAACCCAAAAGGAGTGAAGACGTTTGACCGGGTTGTTTTGGCCCTGCTGTTGTGTGCGGCCCAGCCGGTCATGGCACAGGATAAAACGGTCATTGATACCGACAAAAAAATCGCCGTAACAAAACAACAGGGAAAGGTAACTGAATCGGTCTTACAACAAACCGCCGAGGAGATGGTGGTTACCGCGACTCGAAGCGAAGAGGATCTCCTCACTCTTCCCACCAAGATCGAGGTGATCGACAGCCACGATATCGAGATGACCTCAGCGACCATGCTCACCGAGCAGCTGAAGAAATCCAGTTCGCTCAGCGTCATCGAATACCCCGGCGCCCTGGCGGGTATCGGTATTCGCGGTTTTCGCCCCGAATTTTCCGGTATCACCAAGCACAGCCTGATCCTCCTCGACGGCCGTCCCATCGGTGCCTCCAACCTGGCCACCGTGCTCACCGATAATGTGGAGAGAATCGAGGTGCTCAAGGGACCTGCCTCCTCCCTCTATGGGGCCGAGGCCATGGGCGGCGTGGTCAATGTAATCCGGAAGAAGACCACCGAGGGCATGAGTGGATCGGCGGAGGTGGGATACGGCAGCTATGCTACCAATTTTCAGAAACTTGCCGCCGGGGGGGCGATCATTGCCGACAAGCTGGACTTTGATGTGGCTGTCGGCCGCTACGAGCAGGCCGACAACCTGAAAACCGGTGATAACGGCGATGAGCGTGCCAACACCGCCTACAATACCAGCAACGGGGCCTTTCGCCTCGGCGGTAATTTTGCCGGTGACTGGCGGGCCGATTTTTTAGCCAATGCCTATCAAGGCAGGGATATAGAAACTCCGGGCGACGTGGCCTACGGCGATGTGCGCAGCGGCAGCAAGGATATCGACAACCGTGGTGTCGATTTCAAGGTCGGCGGGGGGCTGGGGGCTAACAACGAGGTCTCGGCGACGGTGTATCATACCGAGGAGGAGGCAGAAAACTCTTCCAATTATTCCGGTGGGAGCACTGTTCCCACCTACCGCAGCTACGACTCCGAGACCACCTGGGACGGGGTGCAACTGCAGGATATCTACACCTGGGGCAACCACAAGTTCATTGTCGGTTTCGACTACCAGTACATCGAGAAACTTTCCCGCAGCTACACCACCGGCGGCACCCGCAAGGCCCCTTCCTCGCCCGACGAGGGGCGGACCAACTACGCCGGCTACCTCGAATCGGTGTGGAAGTTCCTTGATAACCGTCTGACCCTCACCGGTGGCGGACGCTACGACACCTTTGAAGTCGAAACCCTGACTACGCCCTATATGAGCGGTTTTACACCGACCACCGAGGATTTTTCCACGTTCAGCCCGAGAGTCGGCGCCAATTACCTCTTTGACACCGGTATTCGCCTCCATACCACTGTCGGCCAGGCCTTTGTTCCCCCCAGCGCCTTTCAGCTGGCCGGTTATTCAGAAACAGTGGTCGGCGGCGTGACCATGATAACCCAGGGCAACAGCGCACTTGAGCCGGAAAGTTCCACTTCCTGGGATGTGGGCCTTGGCTATGAGTTGCCCAATTGGGGCCTGTCCATGGATGTAACCTACTTTGATACCACGGTGGATGATCGGATCACCACTAGCCAGACCGGTAACCTCAAGACCTACATCAATGCCTTGGGTGCGGATATTCGGGGAATGGAATCGACCCTCAGCTTTGATCTCGGCGTGCCCATGCAATGGAACCGTAGTCTTATCTTCTACGTCAATGCCACCCGTATCTTCCAGGCCGAGGAAGAACTCACCGGTGGCGCCATGCAGGATATTCAGAATGTTGCCGACTACACCTACAACTACGGCGTAGAGTATAGCGACGGTACCTTTGACAGCCGCCTTCATTTCCGAACCGTGGGGCCGATGCGCGATACCGACTGGGTGACGGCCGGGTATCCGGAGATCGAGTATCCCACCTTCACCGTGGTCGATCTGGTGGTTGGTTACAATTTTTTGCAACACCACCGGGTGGCCCTGACCGTGGATAACCTCTTTGACAAGGACTACTACGAGAAAAAGGGCTATCCCAAACCGGGTCAGTCCTTTTTTGTCAGTTACACCTACAGGTTTTGAAGTTTTTTGAACCTTTTTCAGGAGGGACGTTGGCATGGATCGGATCGGTATCAGTCGTGTCCGAGGGCTCAGATGCAGATCAATTATCTGATTCTCGCCCTGACCACCCGGTGCAATCTTCGTTGCCGCTATTGCTACCATGGCAATCCGGAAAAACGACTGGATATGGATCCGGCCACCCTGGAACAGGCGTTACGTCTGGCTGCGCAGGGAATTGGTCCGCTCCACATTCAGCTCAGCGGTGGCGAGCCCTGTCTGGTGCCGGAGCTGATCGAGAGAACCTGCCGGGCGGCCAGGGAGATCGCTCGACCGCTGAGTATGGGGATACAGGTCAATGGTACCTGCCTCAATCGCCAGGTTATCGCCCTAATTCGGGAATACGGCCTGCAAGTGGGAGTGAGTCTGGACGGGACACCCAAGATGCAGGAGGCCCTGCGCGGCCGGGCCTCGGAAACCCTGCGGGGACTGATGCTCCTGGAGCAGGAGCGGATACCCTTTCGGGTGACCACGGTGATCAGTCGGGAAAATGTCGGTCAGCTCGACCGTTTGGCTCTGCTTCTGGGCGGTTTTCGCCAGGCTCGGGGTATTGGCCTGGATCTCCTGGTGATCAAGGGAAGCTGTGCACAGAGAAACGATGCACCGGCCCCTGCAGAAAAGGATGCCCTGATTCGCGGTCTTCAGGGGCTGGTGAAAACCTTGGAGGAAATCAATTGCAAAAGAACCAATCCCCTGCATTTGCGGGAATGGGATCTGGTGCGGCGAATGCTATCGCGTCCTGAGCCGTCTCGGAACCGGGTGTTCTGTCAGGCCGGCCAAGGCGCGAGTCTGGCCGTGCATCCAGATGGCCGCATGTTTCCCTGCGGGCAAAGCCTTGGTGATGCACGTTTTGCCGCAAGTCTTGGCGAAGGACACAACCGCCCCTGTTTGCCGCCGATCTCCCTGCGGGCTCTGCAAAGTGATTGCTTCGGTTGCCTGCTTGAGCATCGGTGTCCGGGCGACTGCCCAAGCCGCCTGTTTTATAACCCTCCGGAAATCCGGAAGTTGGCCTGCACCCTCTATCAGACACTGGCGGCGGCCTGTCTGAGGGAGCAGATAATCAAGTCCACCGATTCTTCCAATGATGGATATATCCATGAACGGAGAAAACCATGCCGTCTTTAACACTTGGGTTGTTGCACATGGCCATCCAGCACAAGGAACCCGAACAAAACCGGCAGCAACTCTTTGATCTCATTCGTGAGGCCGGTGAGCGCGGTATGCAGCTGATCGTAGCCCCGGAACTGGCTATCTCCGGCTATTCCTTTACTGATAGAGGCGACATGGAGCCCTACGCCGAGACCGCCGATGGACCGACCCTGACCGGAGTGGCCGCCCTCTGTCGCAACTACGGCATGTACGCCTGCATCGGTATGGCGGAACGAGATACGAACGGCGCGATTCTCTTCAACAGTGCCTTTGTCATCGATCCTCGGGGAGATGTCGTGTGCCGCTATCGCAAGATGAACGCCGAATTTCGTTGGGCCTGCCCCGGAAATCCCTGCGACGACAACACGTTCCTCACGCCCTCGGTCCTGATCAGTGCCCAGGGAGCCATTCAGCTGCAGAAAATTGCACGGACGTCCAGGTTGGTGCGGGACAATGTGCTATTGAATCGGGACGGGAGTCTCAAAGGCGGACAACGGCTTAAAAGGTTGGCCAACCGCAACTGTGAACAGATCCAGGCCTGTTATCTCGACCGTTCCGGCATCAGTGATCTGACCTCGCTTTTGCAACTCCCCAAAAGTGGGCAGTTGCAGCTCTGCTGTCATTGCCCAGATCCGAAAACCGGCCTGTATCCGACCCTGGCCGCGATCGAGTCGAGCGGTCGAACTGCCGAGACCCTTCATATCCTGCCCAGTGGAACCTACGAAGAGAACGATATCGACGGCCTGCACCAAGCAAGGCGCGGATCTGGTAATCATGTTCACCCGGCTCTTTGATGAGCGGGTCTGTCTGCTTGCCGGTGCCCGCACCATCGAACAGACCGCGGTGGCGGTCAGCTCGCCCCAGGGAGCTGGGATCTGGATGACCGCGGAGGGCCATCAGCGGTGGGGAGAGGTTCTGGCGCAAACGGGTACATATTGCACCACAGTCCTTGATAGCGGCAAAACCCGGGTCAAACGGTTTCAGGATCGCATCGATTACCGCACCCTGTTTCAGGAACCGCGGAGAGGCACAAACGAACAAATATTGGTCCGGGGCGTTCATGCGGATCCTGAATATAAATAGTGCCTGAACGGAAATTAAAAAATATCGATAAATCAGAGTGTTATTATAACGGCCGTAGGTGAAGAAAATTTGATCGCAGGCAATAAGGATAGCGGAGTATTGATGTAACATATTGATTAT